>CAZQCR010000503.1:0-1509 GCA_964591745.1 uncultured Anaerolineaceae bacterium | reverse complement strand
GCCATGCAGCTGTTCGTCGTTCCGAGATCGATTCCGATTACCTTAGCCAATGTGATTTCCTCCGTTGATCTGGCCGCCGCTGGCGAGCCAGGCGATGTGATCTGTGCCCGGTGCTGACTCCTGGGTGCTGGTCATGGCGCTTCGCCACCCTCGCCGACGATGACCATCGCCGGCCGGATGACCTTCTCCCCGAGGCGGTACCCCTTCTGGACCACGTGGAGCACCTTGCCATCTTCCCCGGCCTGCTTCGCCACCGCTTCGTGGAAAGCCGGGTCGAAGCGTTGGCCGTCGGAGGCGATTTCGTTCACCTGCATCGCTCCCAACAGGTTCGCGAACTTGCGCTGGATGGCGATGACGCCCTGCACCCAGTTCAGGCCCGCCAGGCTCGCATCCACCGTCGCAACTGCCCGCTCGAGGTCGTCGTAGACGGGCAGCAGGTTGATGACGAGCGCCGCGCTCGCGAACCGCGCCGTCTCCGAACGCTCCTGCTCGACGCGGCGTTTGTAGTTGGCGAAGTCGGCCGCCGTTCGCTGCCAGCTCTTGAAGTTGCTGTCCGCCTTCTCACGCAGGTCGGCCAGCTCGTCGGCCGGGTCGCCGGCGGGGGCAGGGTCGCCGCTGGGCGCGGCCGCGCCGTCCATCCGCGAGGCCGCCCGTTTATCGACCATCGGGTCGCGTTCCGAATCACTCATCTGCGCCTCCAAAAGCGAAGTCCTGGGTTCGTGGGCCTATTCGACGTCGTCACTCTTCGACGTAGTACTTACGGATAAGCTCCGTCAGCACATCGCTGACGTAGCGGACGTGGGCGACCGTGTCGCCGTAGGCCAGGCGCGTGGGCCCGAGCACGCCGACAACGCCGCCCGCCGTGCCCGCGCTCCCGTAGCGGGCGAGGACGAAGCTCATGTCCTGGTACGGCCCGTCGCGGTTCTCGTCGCCGATGACGATCGCCACACCGCCCGTCTCGACCGCGTCCGAAGGAATCGCCGCGCGCAGCTTCCGTTCATCGACCGCTTCGAGCGTATCGAGGATGCGGTCCGAGTCGTCGAACTCCGGCTGGCGGAGGAGCTCCCGGACGCCCTCGATCACCGGACGTTCGGCGGCCACTTCCTGTTCCTTTAAGAGCAGGTCCGTTACCGCCGCGATCACGATCGCCTCGACCGCGCCGAGCGGTTCCGCCTTGTCGCGAATCGGCAGCTCCGAGGCCATCCGCCCGCCGAACTCGCCGTTCAGCCGCCCCGCGAGCCGCGTCAGCATCTCCTGCGTCACATGCACCGGGAACTCCAGCGTGTGCTGGTGGACCTGCGCGTCCGACGTCACGACGACGAGCAGCGACCGGTTCTCCGATAGTTCCACGAGCTGGAGCTGCTTGAAGCGCACGCCCATGACCCGCGGCTGCGTGACCAGCGCGACGTTGTGCAACGAATTGGCGAGCACGCTGGCCGCGAGCCCGACCCACTCCTCCAGGTCTCGTGTCGTCTGGTGGAACTGGTGGAGGATCGAGATCTGCTCCTG
>CAZQCR010000502.1:0-1511 GCA_964591745.1 uncultured Anaerolineaceae bacterium | reverse complement strand
CCGCCCGACGGCTACGATCGGTCACCCTGTCAGAACCGGTTCTTTAGCCAACAAGGTAAGGCGAAAGCCCGAATGAAGAACAAGGAGAGCTAACGATGGCCAGGCGAGGCAACAACGAAGGTACGATCTTCAAGCGGTCGGACGGCCGATGGACTGCCTCCCTTAACCTCGGCTACGAGGACGGGAAGCGCCGGCGCAAGAGCTTCTACGGCGCGACCCGGCGAGAGGTCGCTGAGAAGCTCGCCGCGGCGCTTCGCGACGCCCAACAGGGTCTACCAATCGCCCCGGACCGCCTGACCGTCGGCGCCTTCATTTCGAAATGGATGGAGGACACCGCCCGCCCAGCCCTTCGCCCGCTGACCTTCCGCTCGTACGAGAGCATCGTCCGCCAGCACCTGCTGCCCGCCTTCGGGCGTACCCCGCTGGCGAAGCTCACTCCCGCCGACGTACAGCGCTACACGAACGGGAAGCTGGCCGCTGGCCTGAGTCCGTATACCGTCCGCAACCACCACGCCGTACTGCGGCGCTGCCTCAATCAGGCCGTCCGCTGGGAAGTGATCCCCCGCAACGTCGCGTCCGTGGTCTCGCCGCCACGCATCACGATCGAAGAAGTCCGCCCTCTCACGCCCGAAGACGCCCGCGCCTTTCTGCGCGCGCTCGACGCCGACCGGCTCGCTGCGCTGTACACGCTCACACTCACGCTCGGGCTGCGACAGGGTGAAGCGCTCGGCTTGCGGTGGGAAGACATCGACCTCGACGCGGGTACCATCGCCATACGCAAGACCCTGCAACGCGTGAACGGATCCTATGTTCTCGGCGAACCAAAGACGCGCCGCTCGCGCCGGAGCATCGCACTCCCGGAGGAGTTGCGGTCCATCCTGCGCACCCATCGCACCCGCCAGGTCGAGGAACGCCTCCGCGCGGGATCACTTTGGGAGGGCGAGCATTGGGGTCTCGTATTTACCACCGAGGCTGGAAAGCCCCTCTCCGGTGCTGTCGTGACTCATCGTTTCCAGTCCATCCTCCGGAGATCCGGGCTGCCCCGTCAGCGCTTCCACGACCTGCGTCACGCCGCTGCCTCGTTTATGCTGGCTCAGGGTGTTCCGATGCGTGTCGTCATGGATGTGCTCGGCCACTCAGAGATCGCCGTGACAGCCAACCTCTACAGGCACGTCATGCCGGAACTCCAGCGGGAAGCGACGAACAAGACCGCAAACCTGCTCTGGGGAGCGTCTTGAACGTCACGTGGCTGTCAGTCTGGCTGTCAATCGCGGCGAACACTCGACTTATTGTCGAGTGCCAGATTCAGCGCCCCCGTAGCTCAGCGGATAGAGCAGTGGTTTCCTAAACCATGTGCCTGGGTTCGATTCCCGGCGGGGGTACCAACCTCCTGGATTCACGCACTGACATAACAACGGTTGAAGCAATGACGATATGGGACATTGAAAGCAACCGTGGTGTGTGGGCACGAGACCGCACACCCAGAAGATGAGAAGGCCTTCGTAGAGCGC
>CAZQCR010000501.1:0-1541 GCA_964591745.1 uncultured Anaerolineaceae bacterium | reverse complement strand
CGCCTCCAACCGCCAGACCGAGCACGAACTGCTCGAGGCCGTCCGCGCCCACACCGACCTGCCCGTCTCGCGCAGCTACCTCTACGAAATGGATCCCACCGTCTTCGGCGAACCGGCGATGGTGCTCCAGCGGATGCCCGGCAGCGGACAGACCTCCCAGCTTTTCAACGGCGGCCCCGATGCGGATCAGGTCGATGACGTCATCCGCCACCTCTGCGAAGTGATGGTCGCCCTCCACACGGCGGACATCGAAAAGCTGAACGTCAGCGGCAAACTGAGTGACCCGCGCAACGCCGGCATCGACATCTCGTCGTGGGATCGCTACATGGATACCACCTGCGAGTACTACCTCCGGGCCTACGACCAGATCAACTTCGACCCCTCGATGTTCGTCTACATGGATTCGTTCCTCACCCTGCGGCGCCAGAAGCCCCGCCCGCTCCGCCTCTCCCTCGTCCACGGTGACTTCAACCCCGCCAACTTCCTCTACGCGAACGGCAAAGTCACCGCCCTCATCGATTGGGAGAACAGCCGAGTCGGCGACCCGCGTGAAGACCTCGGCTGGATGAAGACGATGGACCTTCTGAGCGCCACGAACGTCATGGACCACCCCAGTGACGAAGGCGGCTTCCTCGCCTACTACAACAAGCTCACCGGCTGGGAGATCACCGAAGAGGAGATCGACTACTTCAGCCTCATGGGCACCGCCAACATCGCCGTCGAAGTCGCGGCCGCGGTCAAGCGCCGCGTCGACAGGGAACACGTCCAGTTCCTCCACCTCTACATCCTCCAGCCCAGCGTCGCCAACCTCTCCAACTTCGGGCGCATGCTCAACTACCCGGGAGTCGTCTAATGCTTACCGCCCCATCGCTCGATGACCTGCTCGAAGGCGTGATCATCGGCCTTCAGAACGAAATCCTCCCCGCTCTCTCCAACCCGAAGGACCTCGCCACCATCGGCATGATGCAGGCAGTCATTCAGCAGGTCCGCCAGACGCTCGTCCACTTCGACGAGTACCTGGCCGAGGAGCACAACGGAATGACCGAGACCCTGCGCCAGGTCGCCGCCACCCTCGGCTCCGCCAGCGGCCCCGAAGCCGAGAGCATTCGCGCCCGCGCCGCCTCCCTCGGCGCACGGCCCAACCTCCCGGTTCCCCTGCCCCGGGCGGAAGTCGCCGCTGCCCACAAAGAACTGGGCGACGCCCTCGTCGCGACGCTCTCGGACCTCGACGCCCTCCAGCGCGCCGGGAACGCCAGCGCGGACCGCGCCCTCGACGTCCTCCGCGCCCACTGGGGCCCGCGCTACAAGCGGGATGTCGCAACCATGCTCGTCGGCGCCGGGATGATCGGCCGCGGGTAGGATCCTCGCCTCCCGCGAACTCAGTGAACGCCTTCACAGACAGGGGACGCCCCCGCGGCGCAAACTAACACTTGGTCAAGAAACTCGGCGCGAGATGGTGGGCTGTCTACGGGTCGCTCCCCCCTCGCCCAGCGCACTGGGAGAGCGACTGTGTTGCTGGTCAAGTAGTTAGCCACGGTTTG
>CAZQCR010000500.1:0-1542 GCA_964591745.1 uncultured Anaerolineaceae bacterium | reverse complement strand
GCTCGGTGCCGGGAATGCATCGTCGATCGGGCCGCTCGACATCATCCACAAGCTGTTCGTCGAGAGCCAGGTCGTTGTTTGCAAGGCTCACCCGGTGATGGCCCACCTCGCCGAGGTCCACGAGGCCGCGCTGGCGCCGCTCGTTCGGGCCGGGTTCCTGCGCTTTGTCTACGGGGGCGCCGCCGAAGGCTCCTACCTGGTCGACCACCCCGGCGTCGACACGCTGCACATCACTGGGTCGGACCGGACCTACGACGCGATCGTGTTCGGAACCGGACCGGGCGGCGCCGAGCGGAAGCGCCGCGACGATCCGCTGGTAACAAAGCCCTTCTCGGCGGAGCTGGGCAACCTGACGCCGATCATCGTGGTCCCGGGGCGCTGGAGCAGCCGGGAGCTGCGCTACCACGCGGACAACATCGCGACGATGCTCACGAACAACGCTGGCTTCAACTGCACGACCTCGCGGGTGATCGTCACGGCCGAGGGCTGGCCGCAGCGAGGGGCGCTGCTGGACCTGGTACGCCGCCGCCTGGCCGCCACGCCGACGCGGCTCGCCTACTACCCGGGGGCCCGGGAGCGGTTCGCGGCGTTCGCCGACGTGCATCCCGAAGCGGAGCTGATCGGGATCGGGGACGACGCCCACCTGCCGTGGATGTTGATCCCGGGACTGTCCCCGGACGCGCTGGATGACCCGTGTTACCGCGTGGAGGCGTTCTGCTCGATCACGGCGGAGACCACGATCCCCGGCGGCGACCTGGCGGCCTTCCTCGAGCGCGCGACCCGCTTCGCCAACGACGCGCTGTGGGGCACGCTCAACGCCACCCTGATCGTGGACCCGCGGACGATGCGTGACCGTGGCTTGCGGCCCGCCGTGGAGCGGGCCGTTGAGGAGCTCCGGTATGGGACCGTCTCGCTCAACCATTGGTCGGCCATCGGATATGGGAGCGGCGTCACGCCGTGGGGCGCCTTCCCGGGACACCGGCGCACTGACATCGGCTCGGGGGTGGGGTTCGTCCACAACCCGCTCATGTTCGGGCGACCCGAGAAGTCGGTCGTCCGATCGCCATTCGTGGCGTGGCCCAAGCCGGTCTGGTTCTCGTCCCACCGCGCCGCCCACCGGCTGCTGCCGCATCTCGTCCGCTTCGAGGCGGATCACCGGCTCGACCGCCTGCTGCCCATCGCCCTGTACGCGCTCACCGGGTAGACCGGCGCCGGCGGCGCACAGGGTTCCGGCTACGGCCGCCTTGGCGTGGGACGCCGGTAGCGCTCGTCGACGGCGTGGCCGCGGGTGTTGCCAAAGATCCCATCGGTCGAGACGTGGACGACGTGGGCGACCCTGGACCGGCCGGCCGCCTCCAGGACGGCAGCCGCAGCATGGACGTTCGACGCCTCCATCGCGGGTCGCTCGGCGGCAGTCAGCCCGACCCGGTAGGAACCCGCGGCGTGGATCACCGCGTCAGCCCCGGCGAACATCGCCATGAGGCGATCGTTGTCGCGCAGGTCGTCACGGACGAGGGTTGCTCCGGCCGCTTCGAGCGATCC
>CAZQCR010000499.1:0-1550 GCA_964591745.1 uncultured Anaerolineaceae bacterium | reverse complement strand
TGCCGGCTATGGCGGCATCGCGGCGGTGACGGCGGCGACCGGTGTAGCGGCGAGTACGATCGGGCGCGGCTTGCGCGATCTGCGCGAGACGGCGATGTCAGCGCAGCTTCGGCGCGCGGGCGGTGGGCGCAAGGCCAATATAGCCAAGGATGCGACGCTGCTGAGCGATTTAGCCGCGCTGGTCGAGCCGAGCGAGCGCGGCGATCCGCAGTCGTCGCTGCGCTGGACGTGCAAGAGCCTGCGGCGCCTGGCGCGGGAACTTCAGGGGCAAGGTCATCAAGCGAGCCACACGTTGGTCGGTGAGCTGCTCGATGACATGGGCTTCAGCCTCCAAGGTAATAGCAAGACGCAGGAAGGCTGTAGCCATCCCGATCGCGACGCGCAGTTTTGCTACATCGACGCCGCGGCGAGGGCAGCACTGGCCGACAACGAGCCGGTGATCTCGGTCGACACGAAGAAGAAGGAACTGGTCGGCAACTTCAAGAATGGCGGCCGCGAATATCGTCCGGCCGGTGATCCCGAAAAGGTCCGGGTCCACGACTTCCTGATCAAGGACCTCGGCCGCGCGGTGCCGTATGGCGTCTACGATCTCGCCGCCAATGCCGGCTGGGTCAATCTCGGGATCGACCACGATACCGGAGCCTTCGCCGTGCACAGCATTCGTCGCTGGTGGCGCGACATGGGGCGCGCCCGCTATCCCGAGGCAACCCGGCTGCTGATCACCGCCGATGGCGGTGGCAGCAACGGATCGCGCCTGCGTTTGTGGAAGCGGGAGTTGCAAACACTGGCCAACGAAATCGGCATCGCAATCACCGTCCATCACCTGCCGCCTGGCACCAGCAAGTGGAACAAGATCGAGCACCGCCTGTTCTCTTTCATCAGCCAGAACTGGCGCGCCAAGCCCCTCGTCAGCTATCGTGTCATCGTCGACTTGATCGCCGCTACCACCACCACGACCGGCCTCACCGTGCGCTGCGAGATCGACGACAACGTCTATCCAAAAGGTGTCGCCGTCTCGAACGCCGAGATGGCGGCAATCAACCTCTCTCGCCACCAATTCCACGGCGATTGGAACTACACCATCGCCCCGAACTCATCGTAAGATAGAGCGATTATTCCTTAACGAGCCCTTAGGGGCGGAGGGGGTCATAAGGCTGCGACATTTCGGGACGGCCATGTCGCTTTACCCTTGATCTGCAGTCGGCCGGGGCGGAAATTGGCCGGGTCATGCTCCTGATCCAACGCTCGCAACGCGCCGCCAATGCCGTCCGGACCGTGTCTCCCGGCGGCGAGCTGTTCGTGGCATCGGTCGTGATCTGCATGATCCTGGCGTCGTTCGGCGATGCCGTCGACCCGACGGTGCTGGGCGAAGCGGGGCTCGAGCTCGCCCTGTTCGACCTGGGCGGCGAGTTCTCCGTACTGGCGATGCGACACTGGCACCTGCTGCAACTCCTGCTGGGCGGCGCGGCGCTGGCCGCGGGCATCACCGTGCTGCGCATCGGCGGCACCATCTTCTACAGGGTGTTGCGCCCGGCCCCGGCCGGGGGCGC
>CAZQCR010000498.1:0-1558 GCA_964591745.1 uncultured Anaerolineaceae bacterium | reverse complement strand
GGGCTCGCCAGCGCACGGGGCGATGCCGCAATCGAGGCGTGGCGCACCCACTGGCTCGGCCGCCAGGACGGCCGGTTGACGGCGCTTCTCCGCTCCATTCGCGAGCAGCCGGCCGATTCCCGGGCTGCCTTTGGCGCCGCCGCGAACCTGCTCAAGATCGCCCTGGAAGGCGCGTTGGAAGAGAAGACGGCCGCCATCCGCTCCGCGGCGTTGGAGGCGCTCACGACGACGGCCGCGCTCGACGTCACGCTGCCCGGGCGGCCCCAGGCGCTCGGCCGGCTCCACCCCGTTACCCAGACGATGCGTGACATCGTGAAGGCGTTCAACGAGATGGGCTTCCGCGTGGCCGAAGGGCCCGAGGTGGAGTGGAGCGCGTACAACTTCGACGCGATGCGCATCCCGGACGATCACCCCGCACGCGATATGTGGGACACGATCTGGGTGGACACGATTATCGACGGAGAGCGGAAGATGCTCCTTCGTACGCATACGTCGCCGAACCAGGCGCGGGTGATGGAGCGAACGGCGGAGCCGCCGGTGCGTGTGATCGTCCCCGGCAAGTGCTACCGCCAGGAAGCGACGGACGCCACGCACGAATGGATGCTTACCCAGGTGGAGGGACTCGCGGTCGATGAAGGCGTCCGGATGAGCGACCTGAAGGGGACGCTCTACGAGTTCGCGCGCAAGATGTTCGGCAGAGACCGGAAGATCATCTTCCACCACAGCTACTTCCCGTTCGTGGAGCCGGGCGTGGAGATGGCGATCGACTGCTTCATTTGCCGCGGCTCCGGGGCGGAATGCCGGACCTGCCATGGCACCGGCTGGATTGAGATCCTGGGGGCCGGCATGGTCCACCCGGAGATCATCGCGAACGCTGGCTACGACCCGGAGCGCTACACCGGCTTCGCCTTCGGCCTCGGCGTGGAGCGGGTGGCGATGCTGCGCTGGGGGATCGACGACATCCGCCACTTCTACACGAACGATCTGCGATTCCTGGGGCAGTTTTGAGGAGCGGTTAGCTGCTAGCTGTTAGTAGGAAGGTACGAAGTCACCGTGAGACCGTTTCAGGACCTGATTGTTTGGCAGAAGGCACACGATTTGACGCTGCGCATTTATGCCGCGACCACAGCCTTCCCGGCGCACGAACTCTATATGCTAACGGCGCAGATGCGGCGCTCATCCGCGTCGGTCCCTACGAACATAGCGGAAGGGTCGGTCTTCGATGACGGCCTGCAGTTCCAGCGTTTCCTCGGGATCGCCCTGGGCTCAGCAGCCGCGCTGGAGTATCAGCTCATCCTGTCGGCCGACTTCGGCTACCTCGATCGAGAGAAGAAGCAGTCCCTTGACGCGACCCAGGTCGAAGTGAAGAAGATGCTCGTGGCCCTTCGCAAGCAGCAGCGAGGAGCAAATCGTGTTTGAAATCACGAAGACCGCCAGGCATCCGAATTCGTCACTAATAGCTAGGAGCCAACCACTATGAAACTTCTCCTCAGCTGGCTTCGGGAACTTGTCGATGTCGATATCCCGCCGGGGGAGCTGAAGCGGTTGCTGCTTGATG
>CAZQCR010000497.1:0-1565 GCA_964591745.1 uncultured Anaerolineaceae bacterium | reverse complement strand
TCGCCTTCGAACATGTCGTAGCTCCACGCCGCGCCAGAGGCGTCCACCGCCAGGCAGCTCCCGCCCGCATCCGCGAAGCTCTTCTTCGTGCCATCGGCTGCAAGGCGAACCAGCGTATCGAAACCCGTCGCAATCCAGGCGTCCCCATCCTTGTCGAAGGCGATTTCGTTCGGCCAGCTGTTCTTGCCGAAGGTCGAAGCTGGCACCGTCGTCAGGTTGCCGTCGGCGCTGAGGTTGCGCACCCGCGCGTCCAGTACCCCGTCGTCCCGCCACGGTTGCTCGATGAACCACGCGCTTCCATCTGGCGCCACCGCGACCGAGCTGATGCTGCCGAGGTAGTGCGCCGTCGCCGGGCCGTCAATCGCCTGCTCCGGCACAACACAGTCCTTCCCATCGTCGTCGTCGCACTCCCGGCCCGCCACAACGGTAGACTTGCCGTTCGCATCAATGCGGATCAGCACGCTTTGCTCGCTGGCCGATACCCGGGCCACGAAGATGACTCCATTCCTGCCCAGGGCCAACGAACCCAGCCAGTCGTCCTTCGGCCCCGGTACCGCCGTCACGCTGCAGTCGCGGTTCAATTTCTTCAGGCCGCGGAAGTCCGAGAAGTAGATCGCCCCGGCCGCATCGACCGCGAAGTCGTCGATGAAGCTCGTCCCATCAACCTCAGGACAAACCACCCCGCTCTCCCACGGGTACGGCTCCCCCAGCAGCCGCACGGCCGCAAGCCCGGGCGCTGCCGGTGGCTTCGGCTCCCCGCCCGACGATGTCCCCTCGTCCTCGCCCGGCTCGAAGTCAAAAGTCCCTCCGAACAGGTCCTTGGCGTCGACGACAGCGAAGGGAGGTTCGAAGTCGCTATCGGTTGGGGGCCGGGATGAGGTCAGCATCATCTCGCCGGGCTCGCCCTCGAAGTCGCCCTTTACCTTGGTCAGACGGCCGTCGTTCCTGGCGATGCACACCGTCCCGTCGGCATCGTGAGCCTTGATCCGGAAGCACCGGGAGTCGACGCCGTTGACCGTCTCATCGGGCGCGTCCGTAATCTCCGCATCCTCGTCTTCACTCATCTCCTTGATCAGCGTCTCAAAGTCGAAAAGCCCATCGATAAACGGCTCTGCCGGGTCGTCCTCGGTGTCGGACTCTTCGATACACCCTTCCTCAGCGGGTTCAACCCCCTTCGCTGACTTGAAGCAGACGTAACTCTTCTCCCCTCTCGTGATCATCGCAATCACAGACATAAAGCCGTCCTTCTCGTCATCCACGCGGAACGCGAAGTCCTTCCCTCGCCGTGCGAGAAAGAATGTTCCCTCGGATGGAGCTTCGCCGTCGTCGAATTTCGCACGATACTCGAGCGCGTAGTTGTCGCTCCCGAACTTCTCCGCCGAGGCCGCCAGCGCCTTCCGGGGCTCCGCGATCGAGGCGATGCTCCCCGCCGCCCGCGAGGCCGTGTCCTTCGGCGAATCCCCGCCGCAACCAGCGACAAGGAGGACCGCCGTCCCCGCTACCAACAACCCCACAAAGCGTCGCATCCGATCACCCCTCGTTCCCGTACCAGCGCGCGTAGCCCG
>CAZQCR010000496.1:0-1581 GCA_964591745.1 uncultured Anaerolineaceae bacterium | reverse complement strand
TCAGCGATAAGGCACTCGCTCCCGGCTCCTACCTCGACCCCAGTCGCAAGACCCTCGGCGGCCAATTCCCCGCTCCACAGCCCGAAGGCAAACTTTGGCTCGGCCACGCGATCATTCCTGGCTGGCAGCTCGGTACAAAGGTCGACCACACCGACCCACGCTCCCCCGCCCCTTCGCCCGAGGAAGTCGGCCGCGGACCTATCCCGACCTCGCTCGGCCAATTCCAGTCCGTCGAACTCGTCGGCCAAGACGTCGTCCTGACCTATCGCGTCGCCGACGCCACGATTCGTGAGCTCTGGAAGACTTCCGAGCATGACGGCCAGGTCGTCATCGAACGCCATCTCGCCGTCTCTGCCCATGCGAAGGACCTCCTCCTCGTCGTCGGAGCCCGCCACCAGGGTCCGTCCCAGGAAATCGAGACCGGGGTCACCGTCAGCGGCCCGGCCGAACTCATCCCTGACGACGACTTCTTCGTGGTGAAGGTTCCGGCCAACATCGCTCCCGCCGTCATCTGCGTCTCGCTCTGCGATGAACACGCTGCTCCGAGCATCGCTGCCGTCGCGATCCCCGCTGGCCCGACCAGCCGTCGCTGGAAATCCTCGGTCACAACCAAGGTCGCCATCAGCAATGCTAAGGAACCCTATGTCATTGATCACGTCGGCCTACCCGTCGACAACCCGTGGAAGCGCGCCGTGCGCACCGGCGACATTCAATTCCTCAAAGATGGCACGGCGGTTGTCGTCACCCTCGATGGCGACGTCTGGCTGGCCCGCGGACTCAAGGAAGACTCCACGAAGGTGACCTGGCGTCGCTTCGCCTCCGGCCTGCATGAGCCGATGACCTGCGCCATCCGCGACGATCAGATTTACGTCTTCGACCGTAACGGCATCTGGCGACTCCGCGATACGAACGACGACGGTGAAGCCGACGTCCATGAACTCTTCTCGAACGCCTTCGCCCAGACGGCCGACATGCGCGAATTTCCGAGCACGATCCGCCTCGCGCCGAAAGGCGAGTTCGTCATCGGCAAGGGCGGCCAGGAAGCGACCACCATCGGCAAGCACAACGGCAGTATCCTCCGAGTCTCCGCCGATGGTCAGACGGCCACCTTGCTCGGTTACGGGTTCCGTCAGCCCAACCTGTCGGTCCATCCGCGCACGGGCGTGGTTATCGCCAGCGACCAGCAGGGGCAGTACATCCCCAGCACCCCGATCCACATCGTCAAGGACGGCCAGTTCTATGGCTTCCTGAGCGATAAGCTGCCCAAGCAGAAATATCCCGCCCCCATCGCCGAGCCGCTCACCTGGATTCCCCACGCCGTCAATGCCTCCGCCCTCTCACAGGTCTGGCTGTTCGACGCCAAGATGGGACCACTCAACGACGAGATGCTGCAGATCTGTTTCAACCAGCCCGACCTCCTGCGCGTGCTCTGGAATCATCGTGGCTCCCGCCCGCAGGCCAGCGTCGTCAGCATCGCGAGCGACTTCGCCACCCCGCCCCTCAACGGCTCCGTGAATCCCGCCGACGGCCAGCTCTACATCGCCGGCTTCCAGATCGCCGGCTGGGGCAACACGCTCAAGA
>CAZQCR010000495.1:0-1591 GCA_964591745.1 uncultured Anaerolineaceae bacterium | reverse complement strand
GTGTCTGCAAGCGCGATGGCCGCAACCATCAGCGCCAGTCCCGAGATTGCTCCGAGGCCAAGTATCCGTCCGGCCCGCGAGCGTACCAATCGAACAGTCATGCTGTCCGCTCCTTATGCGCCCCGGCGTGCTCCCGGGTACGTGCGGTCAATCCACGCCTCGCTGAGGGCGTTTACTACCAATTGGGAACAACGTTTTGTGAAGAAACCGTCGCTCCACCCCGCCCCGCGACCTGCGAACACGCCGAAGGGCCGTCACAGCGACGGCCCTTCGGACATTCAACCACCCGCCCGCCTACGCCGGCGGACGCGAGAAATCCGGCTCCCGCTTCGTGAGGAATGCGGCGATCGCTTCCTTGTGCTGCCAGGTCGCGTAGGCTTCGACGAGCGCTTCGCCTTCGCTTTTCATGACCTCGACGGTGTCGTCGCTGTGCTGGTTGCGCAGGAGCAGGGAGCGGATCGAGGCCATCGCGGGGGCGGGGTTGCGGGCCATCATCTCGCCAAGCTCGATGGCGCGGTCAACCAGCTTTTCGGCGGGCACGACTTCGCTGACGAGGCCGGATTCGCGGAGTTCTTCGGCGGGGATCATGCGGCCGGTGAGGCACCATTCGATGGCGCGCGAGGAGCCGACCATCTGGGGCAACAACGCTGAGCTGGCGAGTTCGGGGACGAGGCCCATCTTGACGAAGAACATGCCGAAGCGGGCCGTATCGGCGACGATGCGGATATCCATCGGCAGGATCTGGGTGACGCCGATGCCGACGGCGGTGCCGTTGACGGCGGCGATGGTGGGCTTGGGGAGGGTGCGAAGGTACTGCACCCAGTTGGCGGAGCCGGAATCCTCGGCGGCGGTGTCGCGGGCGCCGGCGTCATCGGAATCGGCGCGCTTCTTGAAGACGTCGCCGACATCAGCGCCGGCGCAGAAGGCGCGGCCCGCGCCGGTCACGACGATCGCGGCGATCGATGGCTCGGCGACGCAGGCGTCCATGGCCTGGCGCATTTCGACCATCATCCGCGGGGTCCAGGCGTTGAGCTTCTCGGGGCGGTTGAGGGTGATCAGGCCGACCCTGCCGCGCTGTTCGAAAAGGATCTGTTCGTAAGCCATCGTTCGGCTGCCGCTCAGGCTTCGGCGCGGGGAGCGCTGGCGAAGGCGTTGGCGTTGTGGGCGCCGTCGCAGAACGGCTTGTTGGCGGAATGGCCGCAGCGGCAGAGGGCGATGACTTCCTGGGTGGCGTAGGCCTTGCCGTCGGCGTCGGTGACGGTGGCGCCGCCCTTGATGAGATAGGGGCCGTTGTCGCGGATGCTGATGGTGATATCTGCCATGGGGTGGGTGGGGTCCTCCTGTTGCGATGGGGACAAGCCTAGCGGGTGGCGGGCGCGGTGTCAGGGCGACTACGTTCCAGCCCGCTCGGGCGGGGGCGCGAGGCGGTCCTGGAGCGGGAGCCATCGACATGTCCCGCTCCCCTGTGGCCGGGGCTCGCTGGCGCGGACTCGCGGCGGCGTTGGTCGCTGCAGGCCTTTGCGTTTCTCCGGCGCCGCGCCTACCGTTGCCGGCATGGCGCGTGTGGCCCTGTTCGACCCGTGTTACCTGG
>CAZQCR010000494.1:0-1596 GCA_964591745.1 uncultured Anaerolineaceae bacterium | reverse complement strand
GCGGGGCACTGCTGGACGCCCTGGCGCGCCGCGCGGCGGCCGGCGAGCGCGAAGCCTTCGGCGAACTCTACACACTGCTGGTGGAAGACCTCTACCGCTATGTCCGTGGCCTGGTCCAGGACGAAACGCTCGCCGAAGACGTCGTCGCCGAAGTCTTCCTGCGGGCATGGCGGTTTATCCCGCGCTATCGTGCCGGCTCAAACACGCTGCGACAGTGGACCTTCGCCATCGCCCGCAACCAGGCACGGGACGCCTGGCGGCAGGAGAGGCTGCGGCCAATAGCGCTGGAGGTGGACGTTGCGGAGGACTCCGACGAAGGGCCGGCCGAGGCCGGGCACGCGACGGAGACCATCCAGCGCGCCCTGAAGGGCCTGACGGACCATCAGCGCGACGTCGTGTTGCTCCGCTACTTCGGCGAGAAGAGCCACGCCGAGATCGCCCGTCTCGTCGGCAAGCGCGAGGGAGCGATCCGTGCGACGCTGCTCCGTGCCCTGCGGCGAATGCGAAAGGAGATTGACGATGTTGCGGTTTAGGCCGGACGGCGTCATCGAATTTCGCCAGCTTGAAGTGGCGCTTCGAGCGAGTGCGCCCCCGAGCCTGGACCCCGCGCGGCGCGAGGCTTTGCGCGCACGGATCATGGCTTCGCTCGGCGAACAGGAGCGCCGGTACCCCTGGCTGCCGACGGTGAGCGGAAGCCGCTGGATCGCCATTCCGGTGGGTGCGGGCATCGCCGCCAGCATTGTCGCGGCCAGCTGGCCGGCGGTTGAGGGACTGCTGAACACGGACAGCGGCGAGATATCGACGGCCACGGGGCCCGCGCGCGTGACGCTGTTGTCGCCCGGGACGCGCCTGGATGCCGCCGGGACGAAGACGATCCTATCGCCCGCCAACGGCGTCCGCGCCGATATCGCAGCCGGGAGCACGGTCCGGCTCCTCGAAGACGGGGCTGTATACCGGCTGGCCATCGATGGAGGATCGGGAACGTTCGCTGCCGCCGGCCGGCCAGTGGAGATCGCCGGGTCTGGCTGGTCGCTGCGGATGGATGGTGGGGTCGCGATCATCATGAGCGCCGGCCAATCCGCCAGCGTGATCGTCGTCGAGGGCAGCGTGCGCGTGGCAACCACATTTGGAACGTGCACCGCCAGCGCCGGGGAATCGATCACAATCCACAGCTCGGCAGGGTGCGAAACCTCATCGACCGTTCCCGGTGCCGCCGAGGCGGCAGCACGAACGGTCGAAGGCGAAGGCTCAAGCCCGGAGAACCCGCCCGCGGATGCTCCGGTGCACGCCGGAGCTGGCCCGGATGCGGCGCCAGGTAGCCAGCCGGGCGAACCCCCACACCAGGCCCCACCAGCCAACGGCGAGACGGACCCGCTGCCGCCGGACGGCAATCCTCCGTCTTCGCCGCCAGGCCAGGAGAACCCGCCGGGTGGTGGCAACGGCAATCCTCCACCTTCGCCGCCAGGCCAGGAAAACCCGCCGGGTGGCGGCAATCCTCCCTCTTCGCCGCCAGGCCAGGAACACCCGCCGGGTGCCGGCAACGGCAATCCTCCCTCTTCGCCGCCAGGCCAGGAACACCCGCCGGGTGCCGGCAAC
>CAZQCR010000493.1:0-1596 GCA_964591745.1 uncultured Anaerolineaceae bacterium | reverse complement strand
CCCGTAGTCGCGACCCACAGCGGTCGAGGGCTGCTTACCATCCCCACTGCGCCGATCGCACACCCGGGGCCCCCGTAGTCGCGACCCACAGCGGTCGAGGGCCGCTTACCATCCCCACCGCGCCTGACAGACGCTACGACGATTGAAACGAAAACTCCGTCGTGTTCATCATCACCCCGAGAATCATCAGCACCAGCGCCAGCGCCAACCCCCCGATGCTCAACCCCATCGACATCCCCCGAGCGCGCCTAACGTCCGCCTCCGTCGCCTTGCCCGCCGCCTGTGCTTCCATCTGATCGATGAGCTTCGGACCCACCGAAAACGTATGCAGCGCCAGCACCGCCAGCATCACGATGAAGATCGTCATCTTCACGATGAACAGCACGCCGTAGCGGATATCCGTAAACCCGAGGTCGTCCGGCTGCGCGTAGAAGTTCCGCCACGTCGAGATCAGGTAGCTCCCCGCCACCACGATCAGCACCAGTCCCGCTCCCCCGAGATACGCGAACCGCCGCGTCAGCGTCCGCGTTAGCCGAAGCCGCGTCGGCATGTCCGTAATCGTTCGCGCCACCGGCACCCAGGCGAACGCCAGGAAGAACTGTGGGCCCACGAACATGGCTATGCCCAGGACATGTAGCCAGATAGCGAGAATGTGCAGCGTGTTTTCCAACGGTTGGCTCCGGCGCGAAGAGTGAACTCAGTAGACAGGGGATGGCGGACACGGGGAAGGCCGCCGGCGCTCCCACCGTCCAGGAATCCCCGTATCCTTCCCGCCATGAAACTGACCCTCCTCGGCACCGGCACGCCCATTCCCGATCTCGCCCGCCGCGGCCCCGGTTCGCTCGTAGAGGTGGGCGACGAACGGGTCCTCATCGATGCCGGCGCCGGCGTCTTGCACCGCCTCCTCGAAGCCGGCGTCTCGCCCAGGCCCCGGCCGGACGGCAAGCCCACGTTGACCCGCATCCTCCTCACCCACCTCCACTCCGATCACATCACCGGACTCGCCGATGTCCTCTGGACTGGCTGGATCATGGGCTGGTGGTCTGCCCCGCCGCCGATCGTCGGCCCGCCCGGGACCGCCGACTTCATCCGCAACCTGCAGACGGCCTTCGCCTACGACCTCCGGGTCCGCCGCGCCTTCGACCGCAAAGACCACCCCTGGCAACCGCCCGTCGTTACCGAAGTCACCGACGGCTTGCGCAGCGAATCCCCCGACCTCGCCATCACCGCCGTTCGCGTCGACCACCATCCCGTTGACGAGGCCTTCGGCTTCCGCATCGACACCGACGCCGGTTCGGCCGGCTTCTCCGGCGACACCCGCCCCACTCCCCGGCTCGTCGAGGCCTTCACCGGCGTCGATCTGCTCGTGCACGAGGTCTACTCCGCCCGCGCCGCCGACGCCCGCTTCGGCCCCGTGGAGGCCGCCGGCAGCCCGGCCCGGACGCGCGGCGTCGCCGACTACCACACCAGCTCCCACGAAGTCGGCCAGGTCGCGCGCGAGGCCGAGGCCCAACACCTGGTCCTCAATCACGTCCTCCTCTGGGGCGCCACAGCCGACGAGATCGCGACCGACGCCGCCCTCCACTTCGCGGACTT
>CAZQCR010000492.1:0-1607 GCA_964591745.1 uncultured Anaerolineaceae bacterium | reverse complement strand
TCCACCCTTCCGCACCGAAACGATCGATCGCGGACTTATCTAAGTGAGTACTAGGCAGTGAACGCGGCGCTTCTCCTGGCGATGGAGTCTGCCGCCGCCGAGCGTCCCAAGGGCTAACCTTCGAGACGTTGGCGGCCAGCCAGTCGTTTGACAGCCGTAAACATCTGCCCCCACCATCGCGGCCGATGGAAGAGGCGATCGCGAGCTACCTGGCGCCGCGGCTCGGGACTGATGCGGTCCGCGTGACCCACCTCCTCCGCATCCCCGGTGGCGCGAGCCGCGAGACGTGGATGTTCAAGGCCGCCTGGGACGCAGGCGCGGGCCGCCAGGCTCAGGAGTTCATTCTCCGCAAAGACCCGCCCGCCAGCCTCCTCGATACCGACCGCGAGACCGAGTACGCCTACTACGCCTCGTTCTTCGGCAGCCCTGTCCCCGTCCCCCGCATGCGCTGGCTGGAGCAGGACGGCGCGGTGCTCGGCGGGCCCTTCTTCATCATGGAGCGGATCGGCGGGTGCGAGGCCCAGCCGGCGGCGCTGATGGAGCCGCGCTTCGAGCCCGCGCGGCCCGCAATCGCCCGGCGGATGTACGAACTGCTGGCCGAAATCGCGACTTTCGATTGGGCACCGACCGATATCGCCCGGGTCGCCACCGCCCCCACGCTGGCGGAGTGCTGGTCGCACGAACTCGGCCACTGGGAGCGGATCATCGACGACAACGAGTTGGAGCCCCAGCCGATCGTGCGGGCCGCGATTCGTTGGCTGCGTGCCAACCCGCCGCCCCCGCCGAAACGCGTCGCGGTCGTCCACGGCGACTACCGGGTGGGCAACTTCCTCTACACCACGGACGGGGAGATTCGCGGCGTGCTGGACTGGGAGATGGCCCACCTCGGCGACCCGCTGGAGGACCTCGCCTGGTCGTTCAACGAATCCTGGCAGTGGCTGAACGATGGTCGCCCGGGCGGGATCACGACGGTCGAAGAGGCATGCGCGACATGGTCCGCGGGGAGTGGCCTGGCCATCGACGCCCACGCCCTGCGCTGGTGGCGGACGTTCTGCGACGTGAAATGCCAGGGCATCTGGCTGACGGGTACGAAGACCTACCAGGAAGGCCGCAGCGACGAGCTGATCCTCCCGGTTATCTCCTACCGGCTCGTAAATTCGCAGGACGAAGCGCTCTTGCGCTCCCTCGGGAGGGGCGCATGAGGCCAGATCCGGGCCGCGTCCTCATGGGCCTGACAGCGAAGCTGGCGCTGGCCGTAGCGCCGGACTGCCGCACGCCGTTCGGGCAGACGACAGCGGGCCACGCGGCCGGGCTGACCATGGTCCTCGCCCAGGAGGTCGACCGCCTCCCGGACCGCCTCTACCGCGAGACCGAGGCCGTTGCGGCGATGCTCACCGACGCACTGCCCCTGCTCGATGCGACGCTCGCCGGGCGCGTGCGAGACGTGCTCGCGAACCGTACCGCGCCAGACCTGCGAATCTCCTCGCTCCAGGCGGCGAACGACACCGTCCGCGCCGTGCTGATCGATGTGCATGCCACCGTCGAGGCGCAGGAGAGCGCGGAGGCGCAGGCGATGAACGAGCGCATCTGGGACGAGCTTCGCGAGT
>CAZQCR010000491.1:0-1607 GCA_964591745.1 uncultured Anaerolineaceae bacterium | reverse complement strand
GCCGTCCAGGCGTCGTCGAGCCTCGGGCACTTCGGCGAGATCGTCGCTATCGACCTGGCGAGCGGCCAGCGGAGCGTGGTCACCGGCGAGAACGATGGGCCGCTCCGGGAAGCGCCGCCGGCCCGCTGGGAACGGATCGACGTGGTCCGCGAAGGGCTGACGATCGAGGGCTGGCTGCTCTTGCCGCCGGACTTCGACCCCTCACGGACCTACCCGCTGGTGCTCGATGTCCATGGCGGACCGCAGGGCTACTACGGCCACGGCTTCGTCCCCTACCAGCAGACGCTGGCGACGAACGGGATCGCCGTCCTCTTTTCGAACCCGCGCGGCTCGGGCAGCTACGGGCGGGACTTCACGAAGCGGGTCCTCGGCGATTGGGGCGGCGAAGACTACCTGGACCTGATGGCGATCCTCGATGAGGCGCTGAAGCGGCCGTACTTCGACCGCGACCGGACCGGGATCTGGGGCTACAGCTACGGCGGCTACATGACGGCCTGGGCGATCGCCCGGAACCACCGCTTCAAGGCGGCGGTTTGTGGCGCGCCCTGCTTCGACCTCGAATCGATGTTCGGGACGAGCGACATCTCGCACTTCTTCGGCGTGATGAACTGGACGGACACGCCGTGGAACGCGCGCGAGTGGTACGCCACCCATTCGCCTTCGCAGTTCGCCCACAACACGCGCACGCCAACGCTGATCGTCCAGGGCGAGGCCGATGAGCGCTGCCCGGTCGGCCAGGGTGAGCAGATGTTCGTGACGCTGAAGAAGGCCGGCTGCGAGGTGGAGTTCGCCCGCTACCCGGGCGGCTACCACGGCTTCATGCGCGCCGGACGGCCGGCCCACCGCGAGGACGTGCTGCGGCGCATCCTCGACTGGTTCCAGTCCCGCCTGTAACAATCAGCCAAACCAATAAGGAGCCTCGCCATGGAACGCCGCACGGTCGGCAACGTCGAAGTCATCGCCCTCGTCGACAACATTCAGCATTACCCGGCTACGGCCGTCTACGCCGAAGCCGGCGCCGCGCTCCAGCGGTACGCCGGCATGCTCGATGCGGAGGGCCGGCTCGAGCTCAACTTCGCTTCGTTCCTGCTCATCGATGGTGACCGCAAGCTGCTGGTCGACACGGGCTGGGGACCCGAATTCGATGGCAGGCTGCTGGCCGAACTGGCGGCGGCGGGCGTGAAACCGGGCGAGGTGGACACGGTTATCTTCACGCACCTGCACGGCGACCACACCGGCTGGAACTTCGACCGGGCGAGCGGCAAGCCGCTCTTCCCGGCGGCCCGTTACCTGGTACCGAGAGCCGACTGGGACCACTACGCCGCCGAACAGCCGCCGCCGGATTCATTCACGCGGGATGTCGTTCCGCTCAAGGGCCTTGGGGTGATGGACCTGATCGAGGGCGAGCACACGCTGACGCCGTCGCTCACCGCCGTGCCGACGCCGGGCCACACCCCCGGCCATACGAGCGTCGCGATCGTCTCCGGCGGCGAACGCGGGTTCATCCTTGGGGACGTCGTGATCTCCACGATCGATGCAGCCGAGCCGTCCTGGACAAACACCTTCGAGACCGATACGACGATCGCTCGCGCGACCCGCCACGCCGT
>CAZQCR010000490.1:0-1615 GCA_964591745.1 uncultured Anaerolineaceae bacterium | reverse complement strand
AGTGACCGCGCGACCTGGTCCTCGAGGGCCTCACGGAGGTCGTCCCGGGCCAGGGGCCCAACCTCGGTCTCGGGGTCGGACGGATCGCCCACTCGCAGCCGCTGTGCCAGTTCGATGAACCGGGCGGTGAATTCATCCGCAACCTCATCGACGACGATGAAACGCTTCGCCGCGATGCAGCTCTGGCCCGCGTTCTGGTAGCGCGCGTTCACCGCGGTGGTCGCCGCCGCTTCGAGATCGGCATCGGCGAGCACGATGAACGGGTCGGAGCCGCCGAGTTCGAGCACGGTCTTCTTGAGCGCTCGGCCGCTCGCCTCGGCCACCTTCGCGCCTGCAATGTCGCTGCCGGTCAGCGTTACCGCCTGAATGCGCTCGTCCGCGATGATCTCGGCCACCCGGCCGCTCGAAATCAGGAGCGTCCGGAAAACGCCCGGAGGGAAGCCTGCCCCCCGGAAGACCTCTTCAATTGCGACCGCGCACCGCGGCACGTTGGCCGCGTGCTTCAGGAACCCGGTGTTGCCGGCCATAAGGGCGGGGACGGCGAACCGGAACACCTGCCAGAAGGGGAAGTTCCAGGGCATAACCGCGAGCACTGGTCCGAGCGGGTCGAAGGCGACGTAGCTCTGGCTGGCCGAGCTCGGCGTGTCCTGGTCACGCAGGAAGCCAGCGGCGTGCTCGGCATAGAAGTCGCAGCACCAGGCACACTTCTCAACTTCGCCCTCCGACTGACGGATCGGCTTGCCCATCTCGGCTGTCATCAGCCGGGCAAACCGCATCTTGTTCGCACGCAGGTAACTGGCGGCCTCCCGCATACATCGTGAACGTTCGGTCATCGGCGTCCTCCGCCATCGCCCGAATGCTCGCGACCCGTCCTCGAGTGCAGCCTCCACCTCAGCGGGCGTGTGTTCCTCGAAGGTCGCTTCTGTCTCTTCGGTGGCAGGGTTGATCGACTTGAGTGCCATCGCCTTGTCCTTCCGGGCTGGCCGGCCGCGCGGGGCCGGCCCGAGATCTCAACCCTACATCATGCGAAGCTCCGCGAGAGCGCCCGGCCGCTTCCCGTTAGCGCGCGAACCCGGAGCGCAGGGCATGGCCATCGTGGCCACTGGGACCCCGCCCCCGTGGGGACCAGTGGCGTGCGGCAAGGACGCGGCGGCCGGGTCTTGGCTAAGCTAAAGTTGGTGGCGCTAGAGATCTTCGCCGATAGCGTCCCCGCGGAGAGGCCCACTTTCGTGTCGATGCCATCCCGTGTCGAAGCCCACAACCACTACCGCAGCGACAAGGACTATCGGCGCGATGCTCTGGCGATGGAGAAGCGAGGCTGGCGCGTTGAACGGGCGTCGACCCGCGAAGTCCCACCTGGGTTCCCGCGGAGGGTCCTCACCGGAGCACAGAGCCGGGTCGAGCGCGATGTCCACGACCTTCGCGAAACTTGGGAAGCGTAGGCAGAGCCGCTTCGGCCTCGATACAACCGCGTGCACTCGCCCCTGGCGGCTCCGCCCAGACGTCGGTGTCGGTACACAGCCGCCGGTATCAGCGGCGCGCGGCGTTCGCCGGGTTGGCGCCCCGGCCGCAGGTGAGACGTGGGCGTTCATCCCCGGCAGGACCTGTAGCCTAC
>CAZQCR010000489.1:0-1616 GCA_964591745.1 uncultured Anaerolineaceae bacterium | reverse complement strand
CGCCTCGATTTCATCGTCGCCAACGATGTCACGAAAGCGGGCAGCGGCTTCGGCACCGACACCAACCAGGTCACCTTCTTCCACGCCGATGGCCGCGTCGAAGAGATGCCCCTCATGTCCAAGTACGCCGTCGGCCACGCCATCCTCGACCGCGTCCGCGAACGGCTGCGATAGCGGCGCCCCTCGACTCCTGAGCTCGCAATGCGTCCGGCGCGAGCTTGAAGCATCATGATTACCGTGGGAACGTTGGAAGCCGCCCGCCGATGGCAGCCCGGTGACCAGATCGTCATGCGGGATGTGCGGAACGGGGTCGTGCGGGCCGCCACACCGGTCACTGTGGTGCAAGATTCAGCGGAACGGTTGGTCTATTGCGTAGCCGGCGGAACCAGATTCTGGATGCGGTCGGTCGGCCGGCGCACGCCCGGCTACAGCCCCGACATAGCGCCGATGCAAGAACATATCTGGGACGGTCCGGGGTCGCTCACGATTCGTCAGGCGGCTGACGGCTTCGCCGTAAAGGCGTTCTGGCGGGGGCCACTTCGGACGTTCAGTCACTGGTACATCAATCTCGAATCGCAGCTCACTCGTACGCAGCAGGGGTTCGATCGACTCGACTACGTGCTGGATGTCATCATCGCGCCAGACCTCGAAACCTGGACGTGGAAGGACGAGGATGAGTTCGACGTCGCGATTGCCGAAGGACGGATCACGATCGATTCGGCCCAGGAGATCCGCGCGGCCGGGCTCCGCGCCGTTGAGATGGCCCGCCGGGGTGACCCGCCCTTTAACGAGGGCTGGGAGCACTGGCAGCCCGACCCCGCCTGGCCCATCCCCGTCCTCCCTGAAGGCTGGGACGTGGCATGAGTTAGGCTCTCAACCGCGCCGGACTACCACAGCACGTCGTCCGGGAAGGCAGCGTGAATACGCCGATCCCTGGTCACCAGGCGCAACCCACGGGTGAGCGCTGTCGCAGTGATCATGCCATCCGCCGGGTCCTTCCCAACGGCCAGCCTCAGTTCCACCGCGAGTAAGGCGACTTCTGGAGTGAGCTCCGCCAGCTCCAGACCGGGATAGGTGAGCGCGGCGGGAATCCAAAGTCGGGGCTCGATGTCGAGTGCGAGCTTCCCGATCGAGTGCTTCAGCGCCACCTCGAACGGGCTGATGACCGAAAGCCGGATTTCGGATGCCGACTCGATGGCAGCGCGCGCCGCCTCGGAAAGCAAATCGGGACGGGTCACGAGCCATAGCCACGCGTGGGTGTCGAGTAACAGCCGCCTACGAGAAGAGGGGGTCATCGCCGTCGTCCGCCGTCTCGAACTCGGGCGTGGGCCCAACAACGTCCTCCTCGTCAGCCCAGTGAGCCGTGCCGATAAGACTCCGCCAATCGCGGGGCGCGGCGGCCGGCATCACCCGCACCAATCGTACGACCGCGCGGCCACGCTTGGTGACGACGATTTCGTCGCCTGTGGCGGCGACTTCGTCCATGAGGGCCAGGCACTTCGCCTTGAACTCGCCCGCCGGGATGGTTCGCGTCTTCATGGTCACACTCTATGGTCACCTCGCCGGGCACGTCAACGCCTGCGCGAGCACCCAACACCCCTTCGCATCCTCCCCGC
>CAZQCR010000488.1:0-1617 GCA_964591745.1 uncultured Anaerolineaceae bacterium | reverse complement strand
GGTGCTGAAGTTCAACGCCAGCTTCGTTCTGGAGGTCGGTTACGAGGGCGTCGGTTCGTGGCGCGTCGAATTCAGGGCCGGTATGAACTTCTTCGGCCTGGCGACGCTGCAAGCCTATGGCAGTTTCAACTACAAGGGCTACTTCGACATCTCCCTCGACGGCGGACTTACCCTCGGCACCTCGAGCTTCGGGCTTGTCGCCAGCTTCCATTTCCGCGTCGCCTTCGGCGAGCGGGAGGTGGCCGGCAAACCCGGGCTCACCGAGTTCTTCTTCCTGGTCGAGTTCTCCGGCGGCGCGAAACTGCGGGCCTTCGGCATCACATTCGCCGGCGTCAGCATCTCGGCGAGCGTGACGGCATCGGGCGAGGGCAGGGTGCCGCTGGTGGTGAGGGCATCGGCCGAAGTCGAATTCCTGTTCTTCTCCGTCTCGGTGGATATGGAGTTCACGCTGGGCTACGTCGAACTGCCGAGAAAGGTCTACCTCGCCGGCAACCCGACCGGTGACGCGAAGCAGTGGGACCCGGTCGCGTCCAACGGTGTGCTCGCCCTCAACATGGGCGATCGCAACGCCGTGCGCGGCCTCGCCGAGAACCAGGGCAACGAGCTTTACACGATCGAGCACCTCGGCTCCGATGCGAGCGGCGAGACCCTGCGCGTGGTGTTCAGCGGTCGCGAGACGATCTTCAAGGGCGTGAAGAAAGTCGTGGCCTTCGGCGGCGCCGGCGCCGACCACATCTACATAAAGGAAGGGACAACCTCTGACGTCGAGTTCCACGGCGGGGACGGCAACGACGTCTTCATCTACGACGGCACCGGCGTTGCCTCGTTCTACGGCGATGCGGGCGACGACTACCTCGCCACCGGCGTGAACAGCACCACTGCCGTCCTGTCCGGCGGCGCGGGCAAGGACTACATTATTCACAACGGCAGCGGCCGCGCCGAGATCGACGGCGGCGACGACGCCGACAAGATCTTCGGCGGCAAGGCTGCCGACCTGATCCATGGTGGCGCGGGCAACGACGACATCGACGGGCGAGGCGGCAACGACCAGTTGTTCGGTGACGCCGGCGACGACCACATCCGCTGGAATTACGCCGAAGGCGCCTTCCTGACGGTAGACGGCGGCGCCGACACCGACATCCTCGAGGTCGTCGGCCAGAAGACCGCGGACAACTTCCTCATCACTTCGCTGGGCAATGGCCAGTTCAGGACCGCCAACCTTAAGGCCGGCGTCGTGGCGGGCGCCGTCACCGGAGTGCGAACCGAGGACCTGCGGCTCGATACCGGCGCCGGGGCCGACAACATCACCGTGGGCTACATGGCGAATTCGGGCATCAGCTCCAGCACGATCGTGCTGAACACCGGCAAGAACGTCGTCAAGACCGGCACTCAGCTGGTGAACAACGCGGCCGGCCAGCCGGTCGAGCAGGACAAGTTCACCATTTCCGACGATGGCGCGGCCGACACCGTTACCATACTCGGCAACGACGGCGGCAACGATACGGTGACGCTGTCCGATACCACCGCCACCGACAAAGCCACCGGCATCCGCGTGGAGATCGCCGGGCAGCCGCTCATCATCGTCGTCGACACCGTGCGCAGCGAAGGCGACACCCT
>CAZQCR010000487.1:0-1623 GCA_964591745.1 uncultured Anaerolineaceae bacterium | reverse complement strand
GCCCTCGCCGAAACCGCCGGCGGCGTCAGCTTCGATGAGCTGATGGGCGGCGTCCAGAAGCGCGTCTTCCTGATCCACGATATCCACCGCAAGGCACCGGCCCTCGTCCACTCCCGCTGGGCCATGTCCTACCTTCGCGGGCCAATCACCCGCGACGAGATCCGCGCCCTCCGTGGCGCCGACGCCCCGGCGGCGCCCCGCGCGGCCGCGGCCCAATCGGCCAGCGAAGCTGCCCCGGCACGGGTGGCGGGGCCACCGCCATCGGTCGCACCGCCGCTCCCAGCACCCTTCCGCGGCCTCTACTTCCGGCGCCACGGCGGCAACGTCGCCAATCCGTACGTCTACGTCCGGGCCGGCGTCCGCTACAAGGCCGCCGGCCTTTCCACCGCCGAATCCGTCCACCAGCTGGCCTTCGCCCTCAACCCGGGTATGGCCTCAGGAGAGATCCTGGAGAGCAAGTCCATCGAGATCGACGAAGGAGCGTTCGAAGGCGCCATGCCCGCGGGCATCACCTTCGCCGACCTTCCCGCCTTCGTCCTCGATGACGGCTCTCGCCCCATCGAGCGCGTCCTCAAGGACCGGCTGGACGACAAGTTCCAGGTGGAGCTTCTCTTCGACCCGCAGACGAAGGCGTGGGCCCAGCCCGGCGAAGACGAATACGCCTTCGCCCTTCGCCTCCGCGCCGTCCGCACGAACTCCGCGAAGCGGACAACGCTCGAAGCCCGCCTCAAGAAGAAGCGCTCCGAACTCCAGGTGAAATCCCAGGAAGCGAGCGGCCGCAAGCTCGAAAAGTGGGCCTCCGTGGGCACCTCCATCCTCTCCAACATCAGTATCTTCAGCGGCCGCAAACGTACCGTGACCGGCGTCGGCACGGTCCTCAGCAAGTCCCGCATGGAGGGCACCGCCGAACGCCGCAAAGATGCCCTCGAAGCGGAGATCGCCGACATCGAACGCCAGCTCGCCGAAACGAACGAAGTCGACCCCGCCCGCTTCGAACGCAAAGTCGTGAAGCCGGCCAAGACCGACGTCTCGATCATCCGTTTCGACCTCGTCTGGGTATACTGAATCTCGGCTATCACCAACACCCCATTGGAGCAGCACCACATGGATAAGATTATCGAAATCGTCGCCGAACGCGCCGGCATCTCGCCAGAGATCGCCGCCAAGGCCGTCGAAGCCGTCATCGGGTTCCTCAAGGAGAACCCCGAACAGATCACCTCGCTCCTCGGCAACGTGGGCGGCGGAGACCTCGGCGAAGTCGCCGGCAAGCTCGGTAAACTCTTCGGCCGCTGATCGTAACCCTGCCCTGCCACGCGGAGCGGTAAACTCCTCGCCAATGCGATCGGCTACACATCCGCGGCGATTTGGCCGGGCTATCGTCCTCGGGGCGCTCCTGCTTTCCGTCCTCGCTGCCTGCTCCTCGAAGGAGAGCGGCGAGACCACACCGACGGCCACGCCCGCAGCGCCAACACCGGCAGCGACGAGCACGGCCACCACTCCCCCCGCGACCACCGCATCCCCAACCGCGACCGCCTCGTCCGCCGTCACGACCTTCGCCAACCGCGAACGCACAGGCCCGCTCGGAACCTCCACCCGCGCCCGCACCACCATCGCGAAGCCGGA
>CAZQCR010000486.1:0-1625 GCA_964591745.1 uncultured Anaerolineaceae bacterium | reverse complement strand
GGTGCCGATGCCTTGAACGGTGGTCCCGGCATCGACGTCTGCAACCCCGGCAACCAGGCGGGTGACCAGGTGACGGCCTGCGAAGGTGGGTCGGCGCCGTCGTCGTTGGCGCCGCCTTCGCCCTTGAGCGCGCCGGTGCCGGGGGAGTGACGGAGTAGCGGAGTGTCGGAGTGTCGGAGTGTCGGAGTGTCGGAGTGTCGGAGTGTCGGAGTGACTCCCTTCTTCGGCATTCCCTGGCGATAGACCTCCAGGTCCAACACCGATCCGGTAGAATCGGCGGCATGATGGAAACCGCTACAGCTCTCCTCGCCCGCTTCATCGAGGCTGTCGCCGCCGGCGATTTCGCCGCCATGGAGGCGCTCTACGCCCCGGATGTGCGCATCTGGCACAGCACGGACCGCGCCTGGCAGGTGGGCGCGGCGGAGAACGTGGCCGTCGCCCGCAAGACGCTGCGCGGGATACAGGGCTTCCGCCACGATGCGGCAAGCATCGTCGCCACGGAGACCGGCGCAATCGCCGAGGGCGTGCTCCGTGGAACGATCGGCGGGCAGGAGATGGACACGCCCTTCTGCCTCGTCGTTGAGGTGAAGGACGGGCGGATTACGGAGGGGCGGGAGTACATCGACCAGGGCCACCTGCCGCGGTAGGCAACGAAAAGCGGGCAGGCCTTTCGACCTGCCCGCTGCTGCTGTTCCGTGGCCGCGAGGCCGGTTTCGAACTACCCCTTGCTGGCGAGGAAGTCCTTGAGGGCCTGGCCGGCGCGCCACTGGGGCTCGGCCCCTTCCAGGCTGGTGATCGCGCCCCAGTTCGACTGCACGTATTCGGCGTTGAGGTCGACATCCATGCCGGGGCGGATGCCGGGGCCCTTGACGATGGCGGCGCGGTTGAAGTTGCCGGCGCCGGCTTCGATCACGAGGCCGCTATCCGTGCACTCCTTCGAAACGAGGAAGGTGACGGCGGGGACGACGAGTTCGGGCTTGAGCTTGTCGACCATCTCCTGGGGCATGACCGTCTGGGTGAGGCGGGTGCCGGCCACGGGGGCGACGGTGTTGACCGTGACGTTGTACTTCAGGCCCTCCTGCTTGAGGACGTTCATCATCCCGAGCATGGCGGTCTTGGCGGCGCCGTAGTTGGCCTGGCCGAACTGGCCGTAGATGCCGGAGGACGAGGTGGTGAGGACGACGCGGCCGTAGGACTGCTGGCGGAAGACGGGCCAGGCGGCGCGGAGGACGGTGAACGAGCCCTTGATGTGGACGGCGAAGACCTTGTCCCAGTCCTCTTCGCTCATGTTGTGGAAGGCGACATCGCGGAGGATTCCAGCGTTGCAGATGACGACATCGAGGCGGCCCCAGGTGTCGATTGCGGTCTTCACCATGTTGAAGCCGCCGTCGTAGCTGGAGACGCTGTCGTAGTTGGGGACGGCTTCGCCGCCGGCGGCGATGATTTCGTCGCAGACTTTGCGGGCGGCGGCGGCATCGGCGCCCTGGCCGTGGGGGTCTCCGCCGAGGTCGTTGACGACGACTTTGGCGCCGCGCGCGGCGAGGTCCATGGCGTAGGCGCGGCCGAGGCCAGCGCCGGCGCCTGTAACAAGGGCCACCTGGCCGTCAAAGCGAATGGTCATGCGT
>CAZQCR010000485.1:0-1632 GCA_964591745.1 uncultured Anaerolineaceae bacterium | reverse complement strand
CTCAAGCGTTCGATCAAGACATCGCCTCCTGTCGGTAGGGTGCTCGAAGCCGCGGCCCACCTGGCCGCAAATTCTCGCATCCAGTGTTCGAGAGGCTTCATGGCAGACCGTGGCGGCTGCCTCACCTCTCCCTCTCGCCTGCGGGGTTAGCTGACGGGTTCGGCGTGGGAGCTCGCCTACTCCGCTTGCGCGGAGATTCACCCCAGAAATTGGTTCCCCCGTTCCACCTCGCGATGGATTCGGCGTGGCCTTTGTACCACATCCGCGAAGGCCTGTCCGTTACCGTTACGTAAAATATTCGAAAGATCGGGCAGCACTATTCCCATCTGGGACGGCGTGGCTCTTCGGCGCCTCCCGAGGGTGCAAAACCGGCCCGAACGACGCTACCCGCCAGCCCTCGCCTTCTCCCCGAGTCGAGACCAGCTTCCACCTGGCCCAGCCTCGATGCATCGGCCCGTCGCTCGCCTTCAGGACCGCCTTCCTCCATCGGCGGACATTTTCACCCGTCAGTTAGCCCGGACATAGTCACTGAGCAGTTAGCACGGTCATTTTCACTGAGCAGCGACACTACGACCAACGGCCTAACGCCTACCGCCTACCCCCGTTACTCTCGCTCTATGCGCCTTTTCCTCGAAGTTGACGATGGCTCGCCCTGCTTCGAACCACCCGGTGGCGGCGCTTCGCTCGTCGCCTTCATGTCCTTCGCCGTCTCCCGCGGCTTCGGCGCGCAGCACCCCCTCATCGCCCTCGCGGACCGTCTCCACGACAGTCTCGGTGTGCGCCTCGGCCCACTCACCACCTTCTACGAAGCGGTTCCCGAAGATCCCGAGGATCGCGAAAAGCTCGATCTCGCCTGGCAGGATCCCGGTCCCGTCTCCGTCACCCTCCGCGGCCTGATCGCTGCCCTGGCGAACGACGCCGCCTGCGCCACCTTCGTCCGCCGCGCCGGCGCCACCCACCTCGCCGAAGATGCCGCCCACCTCCTCAATCCCCTCGATCGCGCCGCCGCCGCTGCCCGCCGCATTCGCCTGAGTTACACCCTGTGATGCGCCGCCGCCGCTCCGCCATCGCCGCCCGGCGGGCCTGGGCTACCTCCCGCTGGGCAGCCCTCCTCGAAAGCCAATCCGCCCAGGCACTCAAGACGCCGCGCGTCAACCGCGTCATCGACCTCCTCGATCTCCGCCCCGGCAAGCGCTATCTCGATATCGGCGCTGGCACCGCGCCCTACGCCCACCTCCTCGCCCGCCGCGCCGGCCTTTCCGAGCCGCCCTACTGCTTCGATATCTCGGCCGACCGCGGACCCGTCGATGCCATCGCCTGGCCCGAACAGCTCCCTCTGCGCGATGAGTCTTTCGACGCCATCACCTGCCTCTACTTCGTCAGCCGTTTCGACGATGACATCGTCCACGCCTTCGCCGAAGAGCTCTCGCGAATCCTCGCCCCCGGCGGCGCGGCGCTGATCATCGAGATCGCTCCCGTCAAAAGCCAGCGCCTCAATGCGCTTCACAGGCGCCTCCTTGCGCCCAGCCGCACCGAAGTCGACCTCCGCGGCTGGGGACGGCTCGCCGCCCTCTTCACCGAGTGCGGCTTCGACGCCATCGACCTCGTGAACGTCGGACCGTTCCTCCTCCC
>CAZQCR010000484.1:0-1639 GCA_964591745.1 uncultured Anaerolineaceae bacterium | reverse complement strand
AAGATGAATTGTTCGATCGCCTCGGCCCTCGAGGTCGTGGGCGAGCCGTGGACACTGCTGATCGTGCGCGATGCCTTCTACGGCGTGCGGCGCTTCGATGAATTCCAGGAGAACCTCGGCATTGCGCGCAACGTATTGACGGCGCGGCTGAAGAAACTCGTCGAGGCCGGTGTCTTCCGCAAGATCGCCTATCGCCAGCGGCCGTTGCGCCACGAATATCGCCTGACCGATAAAGGCGCGGCACTGTTCACCGTCATCGTCGGCCTCAAGCAGTGGGGCGACCGCCACGGCGGCGCGGCGCGCGGCGGCAAGCCGATGGATCTTGTCGACCGCAGCGACGGCCGCCCGCTCGAGCCGGTTCTGATCGACGCCGAGAGCGGCCGGCGGATCGAACTCACCAACGTGCGCGCCGTGGCCGGGCCCGGCGCCGACCAGGGCACGCGCGCCTTCTTCGACCGCCTGGCGCTGAACCGCCCGCCGCGCTAGGCGCGGCAATACCTCACCCTTGTAAGTCATCAGTCACCGCATCGGATAGAGTAAGCGTTGCGGTGGCGGCGGGTAGCCCGGCTCACCCTAGGGTATCGAAGCCCGTTCCTCAGCGCGGTCGCCTCGCCGTCGTTCCATCGAACCCGAACAGTCGCGGGGGCCGCATCGCGAGCCCGTTTTCGCAAGGAGGGGTCGTCATGGAACACCGTCGCATTGTCGGCATCGACGTGTCGAAGGACCGGCTGGATGTGCACGTCCTGCCGTCGCAAGAAGCCTGGGCATCGCGCCGCGATGCGGAGGGCCTTGCCGAACTGTGCCGCCGCTTGGGCGACACAGCAGACCTGGTGGCGATCGAAGCCACCGGCGGCTACGAGACCATCGTGGCGGCCGCCCTGTCGAGCCATGGCTTGGCCGTGGTGATCGTCAATCCAGCTCAGGTACGGGCGTTTGCCCAGGCGCTGGGACAACGCGCCAAGACCGATCCGATCGACGCAGGTGTCATCGCCCGCTTCGCCGAGGCGACCCGGCCGCAGATCCGGCCGTTGCCGGACGGGGCGGCTCGTCTGCTTGGCGACCTGATGGGGCGTCGTCGCCAGATCGTCGAGATGATCGCCTCCGAACGTCAGCGCCTGCACCGCATCGAGCCGGCGCGCGTGCGCAAGAGCATCGAGCGGTTGCTGAAGGCCCTGGAGCGAGAACTCGACAGCATCGACCTCGACGTCGATGGCATCGTGCGGGGCTCGCCGATCTGGCGGGCCAAGGAAGACCTGCTGGCATCGGTTCCCGGTATCGGCCGGATCATTGCCAGAACCTTGCTGGCCGAACTGCCCGAGCTGGGGCGGCTCGACCGCAAGCAGATCGCCGCCTTGGCCGGCCTTGCTCCGTTCACCCGGCAGTCCGGCGCCTGGAGGGGCAAGGCCCGGATCAGCGGCGGGCGCGCCGTCGTACGCACCGCGCTCTTCATCGGCGCCCAGGTCGCCAAGCGCTGGAACCCGCCTCTGAAGGCCTTCTATGAACGGCTCATCGCCGCCGGCAAGCCCAAGATGGTGGCCACCATCGCCGTCGCCCGAAAGCTGCTCACCATCCTCAACGCCATCCTCCGGGACAAAACGCCATGGCAAAACGCTTGACCCGCAACACAGTCGCTGAGGAG
>CAZQCR010000483.1:0-1640 GCA_964591745.1 uncultured Anaerolineaceae bacterium | reverse complement strand
ACGAGCGCGTCCGCGTCGATGTCCCGTTCGACGACGTCGGCCCTACCTTCGCCGTCGGTGGCGTCGCGGCCTGCCCGGTGGGTAAGAAGATCATCGGCGGCGGCAGCCAGATGTCCAACGAGCGCTTCCTCACCCTCGAGAGCTATCCGCTCGACTCGACGGAAGCCTGGGTCGCGCGCCACATCAACACCAACACCATCGCCGACGACACAAATGGCGATGGCCTCCTCACGGTCTACGCCATCTGCGCTGACGTCGCCCCGTAGCTCAGCCAACTGCGCAGTGGGGCTGTTCGACGGCCCCACTGCGCACCTCCCGCCGCAAGCGCGACCAAACCCCAGGAGTAACTACGATGATCCGCTCATTCCTCGCCGCCACCGCGGCAGCCGTCCTCCTTGGCGGCGCCATCCTCGGCATCACCGCCACCCAGACCCTCGCCGATACCGAGGGCACCGTCGCCTCAAGCGTGGGCGCCCAGACGGCCTCGGTCGCCTGCATCCTGATCGTCAGTGGCGCCACGCCCGGCGACCCCATGTCCCTCAACTTCGGAACAGAGGTTCCGTTCAGCCAGACGGGCGCACCCAACGACAAGTTCATCGACCACACCGATGCCCCCACCTATGAGAGCTGCTCAACGGGCAGCCAGAAGGTAATGTCTCGCGCCACGGACATGACGAACGGTTCCGGGGGAACCTGGCAAGCGGGCACCGGCAGCGGTTGCCCGGCCGTGAACCAGTTCGGCATGGTCCTCAACCTGGCCACCGTGGTCGGGATTGGGTTGAGCAGCGTAGATACGCTGATCGAAACGGGCATTGGGCCCGGGGCTCCAGGAGCGGAGTGGGATTACATCCTGACGATGCCCTGCACCGGAAGCTCCGGCGGCGGTACCACCATGAGCGGCGCCGTCGTCTTCACCGCGGTCCTCGAGTAGGCCGTCCCGCCGCTTGACGCGCCACCATGGACCTTTCGTGGTGGCCCGGCTCCTGGGACCCGCCTGGCCGCAGACAATGCGGCCAGGCGGGGGAGACCCCGGGAGACCACCCACTTCGCCAACGCTCTTCCCAGGAGTCAAACGAGATGTTCACCCACCGCGCCCTCCGTCCGGGCATCTTCGCCCTGTTTGCCCTCGCCGCCCTACTTCTATCCGGCCTCGCCGCCACCCCTTCACGCGCTGACCGCGGCGTCTCGCTCACCATCGGCCGCTTCGAGATCGAACAGGGGCTGACGAAGGGCCGCGAATACACGCTCGCCGGGTTCGGCGTGAAGAATCCCGGAACTGAAGAGACCACCTACCGCCTGGGTACCATGGCCGTGACGGGTGAAGAACTCGCGCCGGCCGAATGGTTCACGTTCGCCGTCTCCGAGGTCACCCTGGCGGCGGGCGAATCCCGCCCCGTCGAGGTGAGGCTCGTCATCCCAGGCTCGGCCCGTCCCGGCCGGTACTCGGCCTACCTGCGCGCTGAGATCGCCACCGGTGGCGCTACCGGGACGAGCGTTGGCGCCGCTGCCGCCGCCCCCGTTCACTTCGAAGTGAAGGCCAGCTCGCTGCTCGAAGAGTGGCGCGTGGAGGCCGCCGATCGTTTCGTTAGCGCCTCGCCCTGGGGCTACGTGCTGCCCGCCGCCGTCGTCGCGATGGCCCT
>CAZQCR010000482.1:0-1649 GCA_964591745.1 uncultured Anaerolineaceae bacterium | reverse complement strand
GGCCCTCGGCAGCGGGGACCTGGTTGACCGCGCGGAAGTGCAGCGGCCAGCCGTCCACAAGAACGCCGTCCATATCGAAGATGACCGCGGCGAACCGTGCCAGCCTAGGCCTCCTCAAGGGCGGCGGCGCCGCCCACGATATCGAGCAGTTCCTTGGTGATCTGCTCCTGGCGAACCTTGTTGTAGGTGAGGGTGAGTTCCCGGGTGATGTCGCTCGCGCTATCCGTGGCGTTCTTCATGGCGACCATCTGGGCGGACTGGAAGCTCGCCGCGGTCTGAAGGATGGCTTCGAAGATCTGCATCTCGATGTAGCGCGGAAGGAGGCGGGCGAGCACCTCCTTGGACGATGGTTCGAAGATGTAGTCCGCCCTGTAGCCGTCCGCCTGCTCCTTGCTGTCCATCTGGGGCGGCTCGATCGGGAGGAGCTGACGCATCACCGGACGCTGGACGGCGGTGGAGACGAGGTTGGGGTAGGCGACGTAAACGCGGTCCACGCGGCCAGCCAGGTAGTCGTCGATGATCAGGCGGCTGATGGCGAGCGTGTCGCCCTGGGCCGGGTAGTCACCGAGTTCGGTGAATTCTGCGATCAGGTGGGCGTGGGCGCGCACGAAGAAGTCGCGCCCCTTCTTCCCGACGGCAACGATCGAGACCGGTTCGTGCTGCATGGCGACGAAGGTGCCCGCGGCTCGGTTGAGGTTCGAGTTGAGCCCGCCGCACAACCCGCGGTCCGGGGTTATGTGGAGAACGGCGATGTTCTGGACGGGGCGGACGGCGAGGAGCGAGGGTGAGTCGTCGTCGTAGTCGGGTTCGGCGCCGGTAGCGAGGCCAGCAAGAACGACGCGCAGCTTTTCGGCGTAGGGGCGCGCCTGCACGGCACGGTCCTGCGCGCGCCGCATCTTGGAGGCGGCGACGAGCTGCAGGGCGTTCGTGATCTTCGCCGTGTTCTTGACGCTGGCGATGCGTCGCTTGAGCTGGCGAATGGTCGGCATCGGCTACTTCCCGGCGGAGTGTGGAGCGAAGCGCTGGTGGGCGCCGCGCGAGGATGTCTTAGAAGGGCACGGTCTGCTTAAAAGTACCGACGATGGAGCGCAGGCGTTCCGTCAGTTCCGGCGTCATCACCGGGTTAGCGGCGATGTCACGCAGGGCATCGGGATGGTTGCTGGCGAGGAACTTGCGAAGGCCATCTTCAAAGGCCGAGACCTTGTTCACGGGCACATCGTCGAGCAGGCCGCTGGAGAGCGAGAAGAGCACGACGGTCTCCTCAGCCATGCTGAGCGGGCTGAACTGCGGCTGCTTGAGCAGCTCCGTGGCACGCTGTCCGCGCTCGAGCTGACGGCGGGTGGCGGAGTCGAGATCGCTGGTGCCGAACTGGGCGAAGGCCTGGAGTTCGCGGAACTGGGACATTTCGCCTTTGAGGCCGCCGGAGACCGACTTCATCACCTTCGTCTGTGCGGAAGACCCCACGCGACTGACGCTGAGGCCGGTGTTGATGGCGGGCCGGATGCCGGCGTTGAAGAGGTCGGTCTCGACGTAGATCTGGCCATCGGTGATGGAGATGACGTTCGTGGGGATGTAAGCGGAAACGTCGTTCGCCTGGGTCTCGATGATCGGGAGGGCGCTGAGGGAGCCACCTGCATCGAGGCGGGCGG
>CAZQCR010000481.1:0-1649 GCA_964591745.1 uncultured Anaerolineaceae bacterium | reverse complement strand
TGGCGGATGCTGAGGGGCTTCCAGCCGGTGGCGGGGCCCCTTAGGTCGAAGCGGGCCTCGCCGGCGGGGAGCTCGATGGTGCCGAGGGTGACGGTGGCCCAGGTGAGGCCGGGGCCGGTGGCGGCGACGGGGGCGGGCGTCTCGGTCTTGCCGACGGTGAGGACGAGCGAGGTGGCGGCGGGGGCGGCGACTTCGGCGGTGACGACCCACTTGGTGGCGGCGGGAGTTTTGAGCGTGTATTCAAGACGCCACCTCGGGTCTCTCCAGTCGGTGAGGTAGGCGTCGGGGCCGGAATTGCGGAGCTCGATGGTGCCGTGGTGGCCGTGGACGTCTGCTTCCAGTGCGGTGAAAGTCACGCGGCCGTCGGCGGCGGGGGTGTTGAACGGCTCCTGGGTGACGATGACGGGGGAGGCGAAATCGAGGCGGACGACCGAGACGTCGGCATCGGGGGCGGAACCAGGGAGCGAGACCACGAGGCCCTCGGGTGAGGGCGCGGAGGAGACGGCGGCGGAGGTGGCGAGCACGCGGCCGGAGAGCGGGGATTGCGTGACGGTGGGGAGGAGAATTTTGCCATCCGCGGGCCATTCCCAGACGTGGAGATAGAGGGTGGTGGCGCCGGTGGCGGAAGGCTTTTGGGTGACGCGGCCCCAAGGCAGGCGGCGTGGGAAGGGGCCGGCCTCGGTGGCGTAGATGGCCTCGCTGTTGACGCTCATCCAGCGGCCCATGGCCTCGAGGCGTTCGATGCTGGCGTCGGGGATGCGGCCGTCGGCGGTGGGGCCGACGTTGAGGAGGAAGTTGCCGCCTTTGGAGGAGATGTCGGAGAGCTGGCGGAGGAGCTGGCGGACGCTCTTCCAGTTGAGGTCGTCCTTTCTGAAGCCCCAAGTCTCGTTAATGGTCATGCAGACCTCGAAGAGCTCGCCAGGGTAGCCGCGTGGAGGGATGGTTCGCTCGGGGGTTTTGGTGTCGCCGGCGAAACCCTTGCCGAGGCGGTTGTTGTTAATGATCTCGGGGTGTTGGGCCATGAGGTCGGCGAAAGGTTTTACGCGCTCGAGGGTCATGCCGGCGGGGGTGTCCCACCAGAGGATGGCGGGGTCGAAGCGCTCGATGATCTCGTGCACTTGGGGGAGCGCGACGGTGGAGAGGTAGTTGTCGTAGTCGCCGGTCTGGGCGGGGTCCCAGTCCTCTCCGCCGCCCTTGTGGCCGCCGGGGTTGTTCCAGTCCTGGGCCTGCGAGTAATAGAGGCCGAACTTGAGACCCTCGGAGCGGACGGCGGCGGCGAGCGGGGTGAGGAGATCGCGGGCGGCGCCGGAGGCCTTGACGGCGTTCCAGTCGGAGACAGCGGAGTCGTAGAGGGCGAAGCCGTCGTGGTGCTTGGAGGTGATGACGACGTATTTCATGCCGGCGCGGCGGGCGAGGGAGGCCCAGGCGGCGGGGTCGTAGTTGGCGGCGGTGAAGTCTTTGGCGAAGGCCTTGTAGTCGGCGACGGGAATCTTGCCGTTTTTCATAATCCACTCGCCGATGCCGCCGACCCGTTTGCCCTGCCACTCGCCGGCGGGCACGGCGTAAACGCCCCAGTGGATGAACATGCCGAAGCGGGCCTCGCGGAACCATTGGGTGCGGTCGGCGGGAGCGGTGGCGGATGGGGCGGC
>CAZQCR010000480.1:0-1650 GCA_964591745.1 uncultured Anaerolineaceae bacterium | reverse complement strand
TCACCGCTCCCGCACCGGCCGTTGCAGAGTCATCGCAAGTGCCCCCGCTAACGGGTCGAACTGGCGTGTCGTTGTCGCGTTCCTAAAACGACACGCCGTTGCAATGGAGCGAGGCCAGGCGTTGATGCGGTCGAGATGAAGCCGATCGTACTGTCAGGTTCATCCCCAAGGAAAAAGGAAGTTCACTCATGCCAGCACTCGGAATCAGTCTCGTGCTCATCGCTGCGGGCGCCATCATGCGCTTCGCCCTCACCACGAGTGTCGATAACATCGCATTCGATACCGTCGGCGTGATCCTGATGATCGTCGGTGCAATCGGCCTCGTCATGTCGCTGCTCTTCATGATGAGTTTCTCACCGTGGGGCGGCCACTCGGACTCCCACACCTAACAGCCAGAGCTCAAGTCCCGGACCGAGGCGGCGCGCTCACTGCGCGCCGCTTTGGCGTGTCCGGGATTTTGCGCCGGTGCCCTGCCGTCAGTCCTGCCCGTGGATTGCCGGGCCGCCGCGAAACGCGTTCGTCACTCTTCCACCGATGCCTGGAACATGTACCCGATCCCCGGCAGCGTCTTGATGATCTTCGGTTCACCGGGCTCAAGCTCGAGCTTCTGGCGGAGCCGGCTCACCCAGACGCGGAGGTACTGCAGGTCGTCGCGATACTCCGGCCCCCAGACCTTGCTCAGCAGTTCCCCGCTCAGGATCACCTTCCCCGCGTTCGCGGCGAGGTGCTGGAGGAGCTGCCACTCCGTTCGCGTCACGGGGATCTGCTGTTCGCCCCTGAACACCAGGCGCCGGCTTAGATCGACCTTTAGATCGCCGGCCCTGACCACGTGGTCCGCTGCGATTCCCGCCGTCCGCCGGAGCACGGCCCGTATCCGGGCGCCCATTTCGTCCGCCCCAAACGGCTTCACGATGTAGTCGTCGGCGCCCAGTTCCAGGCCCCGCACCTTGTCGATCTCGCGATCTCGCGCCGTCACCAGGATCACCGGCACCGGCCAGCGTTCCCGTAGTGCCGTCAACAGCTCGTGCCCGGTCATCTCCGGCATCACGACATCCAGGAGCACGATATCGGGGCGGATCGATTCCGCGAGTTCCATGGCGTCCTTGCCGTTGGAAGCCGTGAGCACGCGGAAGCCCTGTGCCGACAGCTCAAGCTTGATCAGCCGGAGGATGCCGAGTTCATCATCGACGGCCAGGACGACCGGTTCATTTGCCATCAAGCGGAGCATAGGCCCGCGATCCCGCCCTTGTCACTCCCGGGTCTCCCCGGCGGCGCGCGAAATCGTCCCGGCAAAGGGCACGGCGCAGGTAGGGGCGAGTGGCGGCCTTCTCGCCCTCAGCGAGTGGCTCTTCCAAGACCCATGTCCGAGCGCGGAGCGTCTGGTTGGCGAACGCTCGAACCAACGCTAACCCGTCGAAGCCACGGCCTGAGTCGACACGGAGGCGGCGAATTCATGTTCGGTTCGCGTCGTGTAGTCCGCCTCCGCGATCCAGTTCTTGAACTCCCGAAGCGCGCCGCAGACTTTGCATGCCCCGGGGCTCGTCGGGCCCTGCGCTTCATCGATGCGCCAGTGGTGGGCGGACCCGGTGGAGCATCGAAGGTATTGGGTAACGGGGGCATCGACTGCGGTGTTGAGTGAGTGCAATCTGT
>CAZQCR010000479.1:0-1669 GCA_964591745.1 uncultured Anaerolineaceae bacterium | reverse complement strand
TCGGGGACTCGGGACTCGGGACTGCCCTATACTGGCGGTCCGGGTGACTGGCGAAACGGGGAGCACCCCGAGGGATCCCGGGTAGACGTGAGACGGTAGGCGCTAGACGCTAGCGGCTGCGGTTCGCGTGGCAATCGCACTTGGCCGTCCGCCTGGGCCAGGGAGTTTCGAGCGCTGTGGCCCCCGTTTCGAGCATGGGCCGCGGCGCACCGAACACCTGGAGGGTTGGCATGCGCGCTTTGCTCGGGGTCTACGACAAGTCGGGGGTGGTCGAGTTCGCACGGGGGCTGGCCGAACTCGGCTGGGAGCTGGTTTCGACCGGCGGCACCTATGCGACGCTCAGCGGGGCGGGGATAGTGGTCCGCAAGGTCGAGGATGTGACGGGCTTCCCGGAGATGATGGACGGGCGGGTGAAGACGCTCCACCCAGCGGTCCACGGCGGAATCCTCGCCCGGCGCGACCTGCCGGCCCACATGGAGGCGCTCGCGGCTCACCAGATCGGCGCGATCGACCTGGTCTGCTGCAACCTCTACCCGTTCTACGCGACGGTCACGCGGCCGGGCGGCGTGAGCTTCGCGGAGGGCATCGAGAACATCGATATCGGCGGCCCGGCGATGCTGCGGGCGGCGGCGAAGAACCACGGCGATGTCCTGGTCGTGGTCGACCCGGCGGACTACACGGGGCTGCTCGACGGGCTGCGTTCGGGGACGATCGATGGCGCGCGACGGAAGCAGCTCGCCTGGAAGGCGTTCCAGCACGTCGCCAGCTACGACAGCGCGGTGGCCGAATGGCTGTACGAAGGGGAGGCGGCGCCGCCCGCGCTGACCATCCCGCTGGAGCTTGCGGCGGGCCTGCGTTACGGCGAGAACCCGCACCAGGCGGCGGCGTTCTATCTCGACCGTTCGCTGGCGGAACACGGCCGCGGGGGTATCGCGACGGCGGTCCAGCACCACGGCAAGGAGATGTCGTACAACAACTACCTCGATGCGGACGCGGCCTGGAACGCGGTCAACGACTTCCCGGGGCCGACCTGCGTGGTGGTGAAGCACACGAACCCGTGTGGCGTGGCGACGCGCGACGACATCGCGGAGGCGTACCGGCTGGCCGTGCGGGCGGATGCGACGAGCGCGTTCGGGGGGATCGTCGCGTTCAATTCGGTGGTCGATGAGGCGCTGGCGCGGGAGCTGCGCGAGTTCCGCAGCCCGAACGACGGCGAGACGCGGATGTTCTACGAGATCGTGGTCGCGCCGGGCTACACGCCGGAGGGGCTGACGGTGCTCAAAGGGAAGTCGAAGGACCTCCGCATCCTGGAGGCTGCGCCGCGGCGGAAGGGCGGCCGCACGTACCGGCAGGTGGGCGGCGGCTGGCTCGTGCAGGACGCGGACGACCGTGGGCCGGAGGAGATCGACTTCCAGGTGGTGACGCAGACGCCGCTGCCGCCGGAGCTGCTGGAGGACGTCCGGTTCGCCTGGCGCACGGTGAAGCACGTGAAGAGCAACGCGATCACGGTGGCGAAGGACCTCCGGCTGCTGGGCATGGGCAGCGGTCAGCCGAACCGGGTGAAGAGCGTCGAGATAGCGATGGAGAAGGCCGGGGCGGAGGTCCGCGGCTCGGTGCTGGCGAGCGACGCGTTCTTCCCGTTCGCCTGGGGCGACTCGATCGAGAAGGC
>CAZQCR010000478.1:0-1687 GCA_964591745.1 uncultured Anaerolineaceae bacterium | reverse complement strand
GATGTCGTGACAGCTCTTGCCGTTGTCGTTCGCCGGTTGGGGTGGCGTACACGTTCCATTTTCGGCTCCCCGGGCGGATCTGTGGGCGTTCGTAATCGCGCACGCATAGCGTGCGGAGTTCCCGCGCAGAAGAGCGCAGGGGCACCGGGTGGGGCCGGGAAAGGAAGGAGCTGACATCGGCACGGCAGCACGTTTAGGAGGCGGTTTCGACCAAGAAACCCACCCCTCAGACGAACCGGGAAGCCGATGCAGCTCCAACTCCAGACCGTACTGAACCACGTTCACCCGCTCAAGTCCTTCGTCTACGCCGACATCCGGCTCGTGCCGTGCAAGGGTCCGACGCCCCGCGTTGAAGTGCGTGTCGAGCCGCGGAAGAACAGTCGCGGCCGTTGCCAGCAGTGCGACCGGCCGGGTCCGACGTACGACCATCAGCCCGAACGCCGGTTCGACTTCGTTCCGCTGTGGGGTCTGCTCGTGGTGCTCCTCTACGCCCCGCGGCGCGTGGACTGCGCCCCGTGCGGCATTCACGTCGAGGCGATGCCGTGGTCGGACGGCAAGTCGCCGCTGACGACGGTCTACATGAGCTTCCTGGCGACGTGGGCCCGCCGGCTGTCGTGGACCGAGACGGCGCGATCGTTCGGCGCTTCGTGGGACAACGTGCGTCGCGCGGTGGGATGGGTGGTCGACTACGGGCTGGAGCACCGTGAGCTGCTCAACGTCCGCGGCATCGGCGTCGATGAGGTCCAGTACCGCAAGGGCCATAAGTACCTCACCCTCGTCTACCAGATCGACGCCGGCAGTCGGCGCCTGCTGTGGATAGCCCAGGACCGCACAGAGGCCGCGTTCGAGGGGTTCTTCACCTGGTTCGGCGAGTTCCGCACGCTCTTGCTGACCGTGGTGTGCAGCGACATGTGGAAGCCCTACCTCAACGTGATCGAACGTCGCGCCCCCCTGGCGCTCAACGTCCTCGACAAGTTCCACATCGTCGCCCACCTGAACAAGGCTGTGGACGAGACCCGCCGCCAGGACGCCGCCACTCTCCGCCGCGAGGGGGACGACGTGACGCTGAAGCACACCCGCTGGTGCCTGCTCAAGCGGCCCGGCAACCTGACGACGAAGCAGACCGGCCGCCTTCGCGATCTGTTGCGCCTGAACCTGCGTACCGCGAGGGCGTACATCCTCAAGGAGGACTTCAACCACTTCTGGTCCTACGTCTCGGTGACGTGGGCCGCCAAGTTCCTCGACCGCTGGTGCGACATGGCCAATCGCAGCGGCATCGCGCCGATGAAGGCCCGGGCGAGGATGCTGCAGTCCCATCGCGACCTGATCCTCAACTACTTCCGCGCCAAGAAGGAATACTCGTCGAGCGTGGTCGAAGGCCTCAACAACAAGGTCAAACTGGTGACCAGAAAGGCCTTCGGCTTCCGCGAGTACGACACCATCAGAATCGCGCTGTTTCATACGCTGGGCCGACTGGACGAGCCTCAGCACGCCCACAGATTCGCCTGACGAGGCCATAAAGGTTTAGTGGGTGCTCGGGACGACGTGAGTTGGAGTCAGGCGTAGACCGGAACAGCAGAGGAAGAGCATAGCAATGAGGCTCGCAGCGCCGTGAAAGCCGTACGACCGGCGAGATGGTCCGGGCCTTGCCGTTGAGTCCCTCGGAGCGTGCGTTCGAGAGGCCGGT
>CAZQCR010000477.1:0-1704 GCA_964591745.1 uncultured Anaerolineaceae bacterium | reverse complement strand
CGACGCAGATCGCCTACGCCCACCAGGTGGTGGCCAGCGCCTACTACGAAGTTGGGCAGCTGCGGCCGTCGGTGCGGCACCGGTCGGCGGCGCTCCGCCTCTACGAATCCGTCGGCGACCTCTCCCGGATTCTCGCGGCGCACGGCAACCTCGGGCTCAGCTTCCAGGAGATCGGGCAGATTGACCGGGCGATCGAACACCATCAGGCCTGCCTGGGCACGGCCAGGCGGTTAGGAAACATGGCGGCCGTGGCGATCGCCAGCAACAACCTGGGTGAGGCGCTCCTCATCCAGGGCCGCGTGGCCGAGGCGAAGGTCGAACTCCAGCGGACCGTGGACATCTATCGTGAGCATAGCGACCTCCTGGCGGTTGCCGGGCTCGCGCTCGTGAACCTTTCACGTGCGCATCTCCTCGAAGGGGCGCTGACGGCATCAGATGAAGCGCTCACCGAAGGCGCAACTATGCTGCGTTCGGCAGGTGCGCGCGGGTTACTCCTCCAGGCCTGGGCGCAGCGCGCCGAACTCACCCTTGAACAGGGAGATCTCGAAACGGCGGCGCGGCACGCTACGCGCCTGCTGACCGATGCCAGGGAGCTCGGCGCCGAGCTGGTCGGCGTGAAAGCCCGGCGCGTTCTCGGGCGAATCGCCGCCTTGCGCCAGGACCTGGCGGGTGCCGAGGACCTGCTGGGACAGGCGGCAGAGACGGCGGCCCGGTTAGAAGCGGAGTACGAATTGGGGCTCTGCCTGCTTGAGACCGCCCGGGTGGTCGCCGCCACGAACCGGGACCGAGCCGCCCATCCCGCGCGCCGCGCGGCTCGCATCTTCCAGCGGCTTGGTGCCGCGGACCTCGCCATCGACGCCGGCCGCCTGCTCAACAGGGGAACAACCGCTCTCCTTCACGAAAACGTCACAAACATCGCACCCGTTGTGTGAACTATTTCTCACTTGGGACTAAACCGAAGCTTCGTGATCTGGTACGATGCGAGTCGCAAATTCAGGTTGGGGACGGACGGGCAGGGTAGGATGCATCGAACATCGATCAAGACGCGAGCATGGCTGCGTGCCGGACTACTGGCACTCCTCCTTGGCACAGGGCTTCTTGGCGCCGCGAACCACGGGCAGGAGTCCGCAAGCGCCCTCGACAACTGCTCAAACAGCGGCCTCCAGAGCCCGGGGTTCGAGATAGCTCCGACGGCGACGGACCCCGTCCCGTGCTGGGACTCCGTGGCACCGGATTCGGTGACCGTTGTCGGCGCCGAAACGGTGCCAGCGAAGAACGGCGCGACGGCTACCGTCACGCCGAAGACCGGCACGAAGATGGTCCGCCTCGGCACGCCCAAGCTCGGCAGCCAGAAGCAGAACCGCGGTGAGAACCAGGTCAAGCAGGTCTTCACCCCAACCTCTGCGACGCTCCAGTTCGCCGTCCGGCTCTTCTCCTGGGAGTTCCGCGGCAACGACATCTTCCGCATCGCCCTCGTGGATGAGGGGACCGGCCTGCCGGTCGGCAAGCTCCAACCGTTCAGCCTTACCAAGGCCGGGGGTACGACCGTCGTCAGTTGCGGCGCGGTAGCTCCAGCGACGGGATGGCCCTGCGCGAAGACGATCGACGTTGGCAACAGCGGCGACTTCATCGATAGCGGCTGGGTGACCGTCAGCCCCTGGGTGACCGTCACGATCACCGGGGTCCCGACGACCGGGCCCGTGC
>CAZQCR010000476.1:0-1746 GCA_964591745.1 uncultured Anaerolineaceae bacterium | reverse complement strand
CGTCGGCCGGGATGGGCGCACGAACGCCGCCTCACGGTCTACCGGGAGATCAGCGCTTACTGCGCTGACCGGGGCATCCCTCATGAAACGAGCGACGTGGAAGTGCCGAACGATGAGTGGCTCTCCTACCGCGAAGCCGACGGCGTGCACATCAACGCGGCGGGCCATCGCCGCCTGGCCGACCACCAGCTTCCCCTGCTGCTCAGGGCGTGGGAACTGGTGAAGGAGCGGCGGGCCCGGGGCTGACCAGCAGCCGCTGTGGACCGCGAAACACGATCACCGGGCGGAATAGCGGTTCGGGCTCTAGCAGGCGAAGGTTGGGAAACGTGGTAGCCAGGGCCGTCAAAGCGAGCGCCGCCTCCAACCTGGCCAACGACGCGCCAAGACAGTAGTGCGGACCGTGGCCGAAAGCGACGTGGGTGCGCCGACGACCTATGGCGAAGGCCAGGGGGTCGGGAAACTCGCGGGGGTCAACGTTCGCGGCACCGAGAACGATGATGAGCCCCTCGCCCCTCCGAATCGTCTCCCCCCCGACTTGGCGGGTCTCCGTTGCTACTCGGGTCAACGCCTGGATCGGGCTGCCGAGGCGAAGAACCTCATCGATCGCCTCCGCGACATAGGTCTCGCCGCGCGCTACGACGCCACCCAACGGGTGACCCGCGGTCAGCAACAGATGCACGGCGTTACATATGAGGTTGGTGGCCGTCTCCTGACCGGCGAGGAGCAGGAAGAGGAGCGCGTTTGTCGCCTCATCGGGCGTTAATCCGGGCTCTTGTTTGAGCGCAAGCAGCAGGGTTCCGGCGATAGACCCATCTCCCGCTGAAACGGTTTCGAGCAGCCGTTCTACGTAGGCGACGGATTCTTCCGTAGCCCTGTTACCGGGCCCATAGAACTCAGGTGCACACGCGGGGTCCAGGAGAGCCGTCATAGCTCGGATCCAGGCCGGGAACCTATCCCGGTCCGCTCCGCCGACTCCGGCAAAGTGAGCAATGACCGTTGCCGCAAGCGGTGCCGCAAACTCCGAAACGAGGTCGAACGATTCCCGGTTTGTCAGATTGGAAAGCAGTCGTGCGGCCTCAGCTTCGATGAACGGCCGAGCCTCTTCAACGCGAGCTGGAGTGAAGGCGCGGTTCACCGCTGTCCTGAGCCGCGCGTGGTCGGGCGGGTCTGACTCCAGCATCGTCCCCCCGAGAAACTTGTGGAAGGCATTGATGATTGGCGGCCCACCGAAGGGCTGCACCCTGGATGAGAAGGTCGTGTCACGAAGCACGGCCATAGCCTCGGAGTGTCCGCTAATGATCCAGCGATTGAACAGCGCGCTCTTGTGCACGGGCTTCTTGCTGACGAGCTCCAGGTATCCCGGGCCGGGGTCGCGATGGTGCGCCTTCCCGAAGGGACAGTAGACGGCTCCCGTGCGCCAGTGCTCCCAGCGAAGCAGGCTACTGATGGCCGCACGGCGAACCCCGGGGATGCGTTGCAGGCGGCGCGAAAGCTTGGTACCGCGGACACGTGGAAGACCCATCAGTGGGGTATAGCAGAGTCGCTGGCATCGGGCTATGGGCCCGCCAGGTCGGCCTACAGGATCGGCAGGTACTCGCGCAGCTCGTAGTCGGAGACGTGGCGGCGGTAGCGCTCCCATTCGATCCGCTTGTTCGCGATCAGGCTCTCGAAGGTGTGGTCGCCAAGCGCGGTCCGGAGGAAGGGCGAGGCCTCGGCCGCTTCGATCGCCTCGATCAGGCTCCCCGG
>CAZQCR010000475.1:0-1748 GCA_964591745.1 uncultured Anaerolineaceae bacterium | reverse complement strand
TTTTCAATCCAGAACTCGTTTTCGTCGCTGCTGTCGCTGCCCTCTTCATATTGCCGCGCGTCGTGTGGCTCGGGTTCGGCCGGAGCGAAAGCCTGAGCGACGGCCTGAGCGACGACCTGAGCGACGGCCTGAGCGAAATCCTGCTGCTCCTGTCGAAGCGCCTCCTGTCGAAGCGCATCCTGTCGAAGCGCCTGCTCGGAGGCTTGCACCAGGGCGCGCCGCTCCTCGGCCATGGCGGTTTCGACGTCGATTTCGCTCAGGAGATCGTGGAGTCCGACGTATACGGCGACTGGATCGAAGCTCGCCCTGCCTGGCTGGCGTCCCCGTATGTCGGCGAACGCGCCCGTGGCTGGGACCAGGCGATTTCCGCCACCCGATCCGATTTCCGCCGTCGCTGTGTCTTCGAGCACGAAGGCGTACCGAGGTGCGCCGCTCTGGTGGTCCTCTCGGGGATCTTCTTGAACCGACATGAACCTGGCGGCCTCCTCGAACGTGAAGTAGCAGCTGATGACGCGGCGCCAATGGGATTGGTACAGGGTCATTACTGGCGATGGCGAAATGCCCTCGACGAAGAACGCGACGGCGACCATCGTTGCTTCGGCCGATAGCAGGGCGACGGGCAACACGCCCCTGCAGCGTGACAGGCAGTCTGCGCACCCGCTGAAACCGATGGCCATGCGGTTGGTGTCAAAGTACGGGCTCGCGACGTGGCCGGGATGACCGGGTCGATGCGGGCCGCTGCCCACGACGGGCTCCCCGTCGCACCGGACGAACACCCGCGCGTCCCCCGTGGGACGGGGGAAGCAGCATTGAGTCTGGTAGCAGTTCATAGTCGGCAGTCGTCAGTTATTGATCGGGTCGTGAGTCGTCCGTCGCTGGATATGGCATGGGTGTGTGTGTTGTGTGTATAGGGAGATAACCGCTGACCCGGTTCAATTTTTCGCCCTGATGTACGCTACGCAGCCTGTGGGCTACGCGCCGCAGGTGCTTGGAAGAAGGTTTTTCTGAGTCTCATGACCAGTTCGTCGTCCACCTTTTCTTTACATACATCGAGGAAACTGGAGTGGGATCTGAGCATTCTGTTTATAAACCATAACGTATAAATTCCGCATTCTGTAGATCCAGTTTGGTGAGCGAAATCGTTATACTGGAATTTATATAAGGCGTGAAGCTTCCCTCGGGAGGCGGCGGATTTGATATTCGATGGGACTCCCACCGCTAGCGACTTTTGCCGCGCGCCGCCCTTGGCGCTTTTGGTCCCGGCGCCTTGGGGATCGGAGCGCGTGGTGGCGCCGTACACGGCCTCCAACTGAGACAGAAACCGGTCGTAAAGCGCTTCGATCTCTTTGGGTGGCTTGGCGGCCGTGCTGTCGAAATAGTAGAACCCGAAGCGGGGGTCGCTCGCGTCCAGGACGCTGAAGAGCGCGGTCCAATGACTACCGGGCTGGTCGTGGCGGTCCAGGTTGAATACGATGGCGACCTGCGTGACGCCGGAGCGGGCTAGGGGCGTGACGTCAAGACGACACGATTCCTTGAACACGCATTCGCCGCTGGGGCTGAAGCTCGCGAAATCGATCGGCAGGACGCCTAGGAACCGGAAATGGGGGAGGTGCAGCGTGTCGTTTCTGACGCTCTCTTCGATCTCCTCGTTGCTGAGCCACTCCGGCTTGATTTTACCCGAGCGCGCGTCCACCCAGGATCCGGGCATGAGGGGCTGACGGCGGCGTGAGCCAGCCGCCAGGCCGGCG
>CAZQCR010000474.1:0-1752 GCA_964591745.1 uncultured Anaerolineaceae bacterium | reverse complement strand
GGAACGGAGATCGCCACCGACCCGTTCGTGGTCCTCTTCGACAAGGTGCGCTTCACCCGGGCCACCCCCGGCGCGCCCAATATGGATTTCCACACCGATGTGGCCGGCTGGGCGCTGGCTGGTGAAATCGTGCCCGGCACGATCGTCTGGGTCGGCGATGATGCCGATGCCTCGCCCGGTTCCGGCTCCGCAAGGCTCACCAACACGGCCGCGTCCGGCACTACACGCGCTGATTTCTTCCAATGTGTTCCGGTCAAGGGCGGTGAGCTCTACCAGTTCAGCGCCTCGACCAGGATTCCACCCGGCCAGGACCGCCACGGTGGCTCAGAGATCCTCGTCGACTGGTCCACCGACGAAGCCTGCGACGGTTTCATAGAGCGCACCACCACCAACACCTTCACGACTAGCACGCCTGGCGGTGAATGGGTCCGCCCATCCGGCACCCCAATGCGTGCGCCCGATGGCGTCAAGTCTGCCGCCCTTCGCCTCGGCGTGCAGAAATACGAAGCCGAAGCCGGTGAGGACCCGAACGGGAACTTTGTCGTCTACTTCGACAAGGTGCGCTTCCTCGAACGCCGCGTGAGCCTGCCCCTCATAGCCCATGACTGAGCGGCCCGAACTCCCATCGCTCCCAATCCGCTAAACTCGCCGCCATGCCTTACGACGTCACCGCCCGCCGCCCCATCGGCAAGACCGCCCTCGAAGTGACCGCCCTCGGGCTCGGCGGCGCCCACCTCGCCCCCCGCATCCACCACGACGGCGCGGCGGCAAGGCCGACGCAGGAAGACTCCGCCGCCCTCATCCGCCGGGCCTTCGCCAACGGCCTCCGCTACGTCGATAGCGCACCCCTCTACGGTCTCGGCGAAAGCGAACGGCGCTTCCGCGAGCCCCTCGCCGGGTTGCCCCGGGACGAGGTCGTCATCTCCACCAAGGTCGGCCGCATCCTTGACGACAGCCCCCGTGGTTGGCACTTCGATTTCAGCCGCGACGCCGTCCTCCGCTCCATCGAAGGCAGCCTTCAACGCCTCGGCGTCGATCGCATCGACATCCTCTACATCCACGACCCCGATGACCACTGGGAGCAGGCGATCAGCGAAGCCTTCCCAGCCCTCGCGGACCTTCGCTCCCAGGGCGTCGTCGGAGCGATCGGCGCCGGCATGAACCAGTGGGAGATGGAGCTCCGCTTCGCCCGCGAAGGCGCGTTCGACGTCTTCCTCCTCGCCGGCCGCTACACCCTGCTGGAGCAAGAGTCCCTGCGCGAGTTCCTGCCCTACTGCCAGGCCAACGGCATCTCCGTGGTCATCGGCGGGCCGTACAACAGCGGCATCCTCGCCTCCGACCTCACCGAACGCGCCACCTACAACTACCGCGCCGCTCCGCCCGAAGTCCTGGAACGCGCCCGCCGCTTGAAAGCTGTCTGCGACCGCCACCACGTCCCGCTCAAGGCCGCCGCCCTCCAGTTCGTCCTCGCCCACCCCGCCGTGGCCGCCGCCATTCCCGGCGCCCAAAATCCCGCCGAGGTCGACGAGAACGTCGCCATGGCCACCCTCCCGCTCCCCCCCGCCCTCTGGGCCGACCTCCGCGCCGAACACCTCATCGAGCCGTCCGCTCCCGTCCCCTCGTAGGCCCTGCCACATCCGCGGCCCAACCGTCAGGGAGGGCACTCGCCCCCCGAGACATCGCTCGGCCCCGCCCGATCTCCATAGGCACAGCAGAACCCCCGGGAAACCAGAAAGCCCACCGTTACCGGTG
>CAZQCR010000473.1:0-1752 GCA_964591745.1 uncultured Anaerolineaceae bacterium | reverse complement strand
GCCTTCCCGGCCAATCGAACGCGATCGCCATCGCCCGCCGGCTCGGCATCGAGGACGAGATCCTCACCCGCGCCCAGGAGCAGCTCTCGCCGGAGCACTTCGAGATGGAACAGCTCCTCGGCGAGATTCGCCAGGAGCGCGCCGCCGCCTCCGAGGCCCGCCACCGCGAAGAACTCGCCCGCCGCGAATCCGAAGAGCTTCGCCTCGCCCTCGCCGAGCGCCGCGACAGGATCGAGCAAGAACGCGCTGCGATCCTCGACGCCGCCCACCGTGAAGCCGAAGACCAGATCAGCGCCATCCGCCGCGAAGTCGACCAGCTCCGCCGCCGCGGGGGCCAGCGCGACTTCGATCCCCAGCAGGCCGACGAGGTCCTCAAATCCCTCGAAGACCGCCGCTCACAGATCGCGACCCGTGCCCGCGTCCACCGCGCTGTCCCCGTCGCTGCCCCGGTCATCCGCGACCTCGCCCCCGGCGACACCATCCACGTCCGCGACATCCCCCAGTCCGGCGAGGCGCTCAGCGGCATCGGCGAAGACGGCCGCGTCGAAGTCCAGTTCGGCTCCATCCGCATGAAGGTCTACGTCGACCGCATCGACCGCGTCGAACCACCGAAGGGCAGCGACCGCGTCAGCCTCCCGGTCGACCTAAGCCGGCCCGTCGTCCCGATCGAGCTCGACCTCCGCGGCAAACGCGCCGATGAAGCCCTGAACACCTTCGAAAGCTACATCGACGACGCCTTCCGCAGCGGCATGCCGTTCGTCCGGATCATCCACGGCAAAGGCACCGGCGCCCTCCGCGCCGCCATCCGCGAAGCGCTCACCGGCCATCCCCTCGTCCGCCGCTTCGAAACCGCCCCCCAGAACGAAGGCGGCGAAGGCGTAACCGTCGCCGTCCTCGCCGGGTGAGCGGCTTCACCGCCCGTCGGCGCCCCACAATTCCGGGCAGCCCGACAGTCATGGAGGGCTAACCGCCCGCCGAGAGCACGCCGGGCCGCCCGAATCAACCCTTCGATCCCTCCAACGCTGTACCAGCGCCAGGCCTTCCGTTCCCCAGCCGCCCCTGCGACACAGCGCAGCCCGACAGTCATGGAGGGCTCACCGCCCGCCGAGAGCACGCCGGGCCGCGCCGATCCACGTCGCTCGCCTCTTCGCCGGTCGCGCGGGCTGCCCCGCAATTCCGGGCAGCCCGACAGTCATGGAGGGCTCACCGCCCGCCGAGAGCACGCCGGGCCGCGCCGATCCAGGGTTCAATCCTCACTGCCACGGCCCTGCCGCTCCAACACATACTCAATCACAACCTCCAGCCCGTCCTCATCCCACACGTAGCGTGTACTACCGTGCCGGGACCACAGCGGTCGCCCGGGCTCGACGAGGCCTTCCCTACGCAAGGCTCTCGGCGCGTACGCCTTCAAGTCGTGCATCATTCGCTCCGGTTCAACCTCGCCGGACGCCACGACATGCACGTGCTCGGTTCGCACGTTGCAGGCGAAGATGGGCCAACCGCGCTGGAGACATGTCTCGCGGACCGCGGCCTCCACGACCTCACGCATTCGACGGTCGAGCACGAACGGCGGGGCCTTGAGCTGCGCCTCTTCCACTTCCTGCCGCACTGGATCAGCCGGCAAGAGGTCGTCGTCGAATCCACGGCGTCCCCGCCGACCGAGAACCATCCCCAGCCGCTCGCATCCACGGTTCGGTCCCTTGTAAGTTGAATTTCCGGGAGTCCGGTAGGATTCCCGGAGCGGTGGCGGAC
>CAZQCR010000472.1:0-1759 GCA_964591745.1 uncultured Anaerolineaceae bacterium | reverse complement strand
ACTTGAACCGGGCAATTCGTTGCGGCTCGCCGAAGAGCTGATCCTCGATGAAGGGGTAGATGTTGTACCGCCAGATCCGGGCGACCTGCGCCTCATCGAGCCCCTTCTTCATGAAGTGGCTCGGACCGAGCTGGAGATGCGGTCCGCCGAGCTCCTCGACGAGCTCGGCGTTCACCATGTCGACGAGGCCCGCCACCCAGCCCGGCTCGCCCTCGCGCTCTAGCCACCGCGCCAGCAAGCCCTCCATTGGCCCGTCGTTGGGGAAGAACGGGACGAAGTGGAATCGGCGACGCATGGCGGCATCGATCAGGGCGATCGACCGGTCGGCCGTGTTCATGGTGCCGATGAACCAGAGATCTGGGGGAAGCAGGAAGCTGTCGTCGGGCCGATACAGCGTGCGCACGACTTCACCGCGGTACTCGAGCAGGAACAGCAGCTCGCCGAGCACCTTGGGCAGGTTGGCCCGGTTGATCTCATCGATGATCATCACGTGGCGCTGGCCAGGGGCCGCATCTGCCCGTTCCGCCAGCAGAGCCAGAGGGCCCTTGGTGAGGCGGTAGCTCAGCTGCCCGTCGGTCTCCTCGGGCCGGTACCCCTCGAAGAAGTCCTCATAGGACGTCGACGGATGGAACTGGACGAGCATCCGCCGCTTCGGGTCGGGCGCAAGGATCTTCGCGAGCTCCTGGGCCAGGTAAGTCTTCCCGGTGCCGGGGGGCCCGTAGAACACCACCTGCCGCTTGTCCTTCAGCAGCGCCACGATGTCCTCCAGGAACGACTTCGGCACCAAGAGCCGATCGGCCAGCGCTTCCAGCTCATCGGCTGGGTCGGCGCCATGTGCAGGGGCGGACCGGACCGGAAGCATGCCCATCGCGTTCCCCCAATAGAGGAATTGCGCCTGGCCCCAGGGATCCCCGGGAAAAAGTGGATCAAGCCTTGCCCGAAGCTGGTCGTTGGCCGTCACCTGCCGGGCTCCGCGACTGAGCGTCGGATCTGGTGGGCTCAGATCCAGCAATTTCAGCATCCGGGCCTTCCCCATCTCGCCCGTGTAGGGAAACACCGGGAGGAAGCGCTCCGGTGCGGTGATCGCCAGCAGCTTCATGATGATCGACTCGCCCAGCCCGCTGACTCCCCGAATCTCCGAGTCGAGCAAGGCGCCGATGCGATCGACGACCTCGTCCTCACCCCAGCAGAGGTAGACCAGCGATTCCAGAAACCGATCCAACTCGGCCGGATCGGCGTCACGGAGGGTCTTGTTCAGCCCGGCCATTGGGCCCGGACCGCCGTAGCGACCGGTGTTGATGATCGATCGCAACTCCGTGAGATCTCCCACCCGCAGTTCATCGGGAGCCAGGGCGGCAGCCAGCATCTCACGGTCGGCGCGCTGTTCTTGATCCTTTGCCGTTGGGTAGCCGCGCTCTGCGATGAAGCGCTCCTTGAGGGCGACGAGCGGATCGTCTTGATCAGGGGTGGCCGACCTGCCGCCACCAGCGCCCTGTGAGCCAATGAGAAGCGCATCGAGCACTGGCTGCAGAGTCGAGGCTGCCTCGATGCACCGACCCGCGAACGCCGGGTCATCGAGCACCTCCGTTCCGGGGTACCACCAGCCGATGAGGCAGTCGGTCCCGCGCCCGTCATCCTCGGGGAACAAACGCCGAGCGGAGGCAGGTGTCGCGCTGCTGCCTCCACCGCGGCCGATCCGCATCACCCTCGCTCCATGCGGCACCATTCCTTCGATCAGCGGGGGCACTTCCGACCACCA
>CAZQCR010000471.1:0-1763 GCA_964591745.1 uncultured Anaerolineaceae bacterium | reverse complement strand
CAGCGGCGCCCGCGGCCGCCGCCGAGGCCCCGGCGAGCACCCGCCTCCGTGTGAGCTGCGTTCGGTTCAGGTTGGTCCAGTAGTTGTTCGGCATGGCACGGTTCCCTCCTGCTGCTGCTGAAGTTCGGAGTCGAATGTTCCGTGTGACCGATAGCTGCGTTCGACGTAATTGATGAGTTTCACAGCAACGGCTGGCCCCGAAATTCGCGCGAAGAATAGTCTCGAGCCGATCCGATGTCAATACCGTTCGTCGGACGTGAACCAAACAGGCCATGCCGGTCTCGCCGGGGCAACGCCCGAGGTCCGTTATGCCGGACAGGGCATATTGCGGGGGCCGAGCGTTCCCGTAGGATGGCGATTGCAATCTCCGGGCCCCCGTATGCCCGGCGCAGGAGTGTACCCACGACTATGGCTGACCTCGCAGAAAAGGGTTACAACGGCAAGTTGCTCAACGTGAATCTCACGACCGGTGAGATCGCCATCGAGCGGCCCGATGAATCGCTCTATCGCCAGTACCTCGGCGGGTACGGCATCGGCGCCCGCATGCTCTGGGACCGGGTTCCCGCCGGCGCCGACCCGATGGGCCCCGAGAACATGCTCGGCATGTTCCCCGGCCTCCTCACCGGCACGCCCCTGTTCGGCCAGCGCTGGCAGGTCGTTTGCAAGAGCCCGCTTACCGGCGGGTGGGGCGACGCGAACTGCGGCGGCGACTTCGGCGGCCAGCTCAAGCTCGCCGGCTGGGACGGGATCATGTTCTTCGGCAAGGCCGAAAAGCCCGTCTACCTCGTCATCGATAACGACAAGGTTGAACTCAAGGATGCCAGCGACCAATGGGGCCAGCTCGCCATCGTGAACGAAAAAGGCCTCAAGGAGCGCCACGGCAAGAAGGCCAGCATCGCCAACATCGGTCCGGCCGCCGAAAAGCTCTCCCTCATCAGCGGCGTCTGCAACGACCATGGCCGCCTGGCCGCCCGTTCCGGCGTCGGCGCGGTCATGGGCGCCAAGAACCTCAAGTCCGTCGTCGTCCTGGCGGACCGCAAGATCATTTCGCAGACGCCCGAGACGATCAAAATGCTCCGCTCCAACCTCGACGACTTCATCAAGCCGCTCAAGGACTTCTTCCACACCTTTGGCACCACTGGCATCACCGCCGGCAGCGCGCTCAACGGCGACTCCCCGGTCAAGAACTGGGGCGGCGTCGGGATTGTCGACTTCCCGAACGCCAAGGCGATCGATGGCGGCTCGACCATTAACCCACGGATGGAGAAGTCCTACGGCTGCTGGCACTGCCCGATGGCCTGTGGCGCCGAGTCCGTCGAGTCGACCAACGAGAAGTACCCGTATCCCCACCACACCCATCGCCCCGAATACGAGGCCATGGCCGCCTTCGGGACGATGAACCTCGTCGAAGACCCGGACGCCCTGATCTACGCGAACCACCTCTGCAACGAGTACGGCTTCGATGTCATCAGCGCCGGCGTCGCCATCTCCATGGCCATCGAGTGCTACGAAGCCGGGATCATCACCCGTGAAGACACCGATGGCCTGGAGCTCAAGTGGGGCGGCGATGAAGCCGTCATCGAAATGCTCCACCTTATGGGCCAGCGCAAGGGCATCGGCGATATCTTCGCCGACGGCGTGAAGGTCGCGGCCGAGCGCCTCGGTCACGGCGCCGACGCCTTCGCCATGCACATCGGTGGCCAGGAGCTGCCGATGCACGACCCGAAGCTCCAGCCCGAATACCACACCACCTATAAGCTGGA
>CAZQCR010000470.1:0-1772 GCA_964591745.1 uncultured Anaerolineaceae bacterium | reverse complement strand
AACTGTACCGAGGATGGCGGCCCCCCGCAACGCCCGTTGGCCAGCCAGCCCCCCAAGGCAAAACGGGGAGTTCACAAATGAACTCCCCGTTTGTCCGGCATCAGCCTCGCTCGCCCTGTCCGCCGAGTTCGCCACGGCATGGCGAAACCAGGTGCCGGGAACGCGGCGGCGCTTAGCCCAGCGGCTGTGGGAACGGCGCAACACGTGGAGTCACGTGGTGTCCGACCAGTTCCCTCGCCGGCGTTCGGAAGGCATGGATAAAGCCAGCGACGGACAGGACGACAAGGACGACGCCCATGATTGCGCAAACGAGGCCCGCCAGGCTCGCTTTCTCCCCGAAGATGCTGAACCCGTACGACGTGAGAAGGAGGCCGCGAAGCGTCTCGCCCGTCTGAGCCGTGCCTCGTAACGAGGTGGCGTTGTCCAAGTTCTTCTGGGCCGACTCCTGCGCCACGGTGTCGTTCTTCGCCTTGGCCGCCGCTACCTCTGTCCGCAAGCCCGACTGGATGCCACCGAGGGTGGCATAGGTCTCAGCTGGGAACCCGGCGTTGGTCGATGCCGTATCTACATGCAGAGCGATATAGAAGTTCGCGTAGCATTCCGCCTGCTTTCCCGTCTCCATCAGCTGGCCAGCGTACTTCGTCAGGCAGACTGAACCAGGTTTCCAGTTCTTCTCCGCCTCCGTCAGCTTATCGGCCGTGGTGAAGGTGATCCGCTGCTCACCGAGCTGGTCCTTCACGTATGAATCCGCGAAGGCTCCCTGGTCCGCCAGTACGAAGCCGAGAACCAGAAAAAGCAGCGCGAGCGCCAGGCCGCCTCCCGAGATGATGAAGTCGAGTGTTCGTCTTGGCATACACGTCCCCTGAACCGAGCTTTACAGATGAGGTGGCGAAAGGCTTTCAGGATCCTCGCCATCACCTCGATCGCAAGAGCCCGATGAGCGCAGCCGGAGTCAGGCCGTGCGCCGGTTACCGCGTGTGACTGCCCGCCAGATGGCGAGAAAGACCACCGCGCCGAACACCGCCAGGGCGAAACTCCCGAAATTGAAGCCCGTCACCGAGCCAAGCCCGAGCGCACTTCCGATGAAGCCACCGACGAACGCGCCAAGGATACCGATCCCGATCGTGATCGCGATGCCCCTGAGCCCGCTGCCACCAGGGTCCTGCCCGGGCATCAACATCTGCGCCAGTGCCCCGGCGATCAGCCCGAATACGAGGAACGCAAGGATTCCCATCTCTTCCCTCTGTTCTTTGAGCCGCTGGCACGGTTGCGCCAGAGCGCCGATCCCACCAGTCCGGCGACGATCAGAACGGCCATCGCCGCTCCCGCTGCGAGAGCAAGCGTCCGTTTCGGACGGCCGCTGGCCTCGGGTTCGCTTGCGCGGCCCCGCGGGGCGCCGAGCCCCGTTGTTGGTGTGTGCGACGGCGGGTCGCTGGCCGGGAAGGAGTCCTCGATCACCTGATCGAGCGCCTCCTCGCTCATCTCAGCCGCCGCTGTCCAACCGATCGAAGGCCCATCGATTGGACTTTCGTCGGTCTTCATTCGTTCTTCTTCATCCGGTCAAGAAGGTCCAGGAGGTCGTTGGCATGTTCCTCCTCCATCTCGAGGATCGACTCCATCAGCCGCCGCGTGGTCGGGTCGTCATCTCCCAGCCAACGGATCACTTCCGAATAGGTCTCGATGGCGATCCGTTCCGCCACCAGGTCCTCTTTGATCAGGTCGGGAAGCGTAGGCCCGCCCCGGTACTCCGAGTGGCTTCGCCCGGAGAGCCC
>CAZQCR010000469.1:0-1774 GCA_964591745.1 uncultured Anaerolineaceae bacterium | reverse complement strand
CTGCAGACCAAGCTGGGCGGCTTGGTGTGCCAGGGAGCCGACCTCCAGAACGCGGGCGGGCACGCTCTCTCCATAGACCGCACCGAAGTGGCCGGGACAGTCTTGCTCAACACGTTGACCCTTGAGGGGCACGTTCTGCGCTTCATCGCGCGGGGCGAAGTACGCATGCTGCACGCGAGGTTGGGCGGGCTGGCCTGCCAGGGCGCCGACCTCCAGAACGCCGGCGGGTACGCCCTCGCCATGGACCGCGCCGAGGTGGCGAGCACGGTCTTCCTCAACGCGGTTGCCCACGAAGGACAGGTTCAGCGCTTCACCGCGTTGGGCGGGGTGCGCATGCTGCACGCCAAGCTGGGCGGCTTGGTATGCGAGGGAGCTCACATCCAGAACGCGGGCCGGCGCGCCCTCTCCATGGACGGCGCCGAGGTGGCGGGCACGGTCTTCCTCGACAAGGTCGTCCTCGAGGGGCAGGTTCAGCGCTTCACCGCGTTGGGCGAAGTGCGCATGCCAGCAGCAGCAGTGGGCCGGATGGAGTGTGCAGGAGACTTCGGGGGCGACTTCACAGCGGTTGGAGCGACCGTTCGAGAGGCTCTCTATCTCAACGACTGTGCGTTCGCCGGCCTCCTCGACCTTGAGCGGGTAACGGTCGCCGGTAGGCTCGACCTGCCGGTCCGTTCCGCCCCGGGGAGCATCGACCTTCGCAACGCGCACGTCGGCCGCATGGACGACGTGGAGGGCAGCTGGCCCACGGATGCCGGCAGCGTGAAACTGGACGGCTTCCGCTACGACGCTCTCGGGGACCCACGGATGCCGGCCAGCCGGATAGCGTGGCTCGAACGCCATGCCGGTGACGGGGCGGAGTTCCGGATGCAGCCGTACCAGCAGCTCGCCGCCTACTACGACGGCATCGGCCATTCCCAGGATGCGAACGCCGTTCGGGTGGCCCTGGAGCGGGCGCGGCGAGGGCACGGCGGCATGTCGCGCGGCGCCCGGCTTTGGAGCTGGCTGCTCGACCAGACGATCCGCTACGGGTACAGCATGCGCCGACCGATGCTGGCGCTCGTTGCTTTCTTGCTGGTCGGCGCGGTCGTCTTCCAGCTGGCCGATGACCCGGTGATGCGGCGTTCGAAGCCCAACGACGAGAGCCAGCAGTTCTTCGGCCCTACCTACTCGATGGACACGTTTTTCCCGATCGTGGACTTCGGCCAGGAGAGCCAGTACCACCCGGACGCGGGCGCGACGTGGGAGCTGTGGGGGCCGCTCGCGCTGCCTGGCGAAGTGGTGCTCGTCTACCTGTGGTTCCACACGGCGGCTGGCTGGATCGTGACGACGCTGCTGGTGGCGGGGCTGAGCGGGTTGGTGCGGACGAAGGCGTAACGCCGGCGGGCGCACGGCCGGGGCTGGTTCGGAGGTCCGCGGGCGCGGCGGCCCGCGACTACCACGGGCTTCGGAGCCTCGGGAACTTTTTCGTTCCCCCCGGCGTCTTGCTCTTGACGGACCGTTTGTCCGTGGAGATCGACGATGCGACGGATTCTCTTCCTCGTCTCGCTGTTCGCCGTGCTGGGCGCGGTGACGGTTGGCCAGGCGACCACGGATGCGCGGGCCTGCGCCGGGCTCATCGGCTCGAACGGCGCGGTCAACCTCGGCCGCACGAGCACGCTGGCCGCCTACGCCAACGGCATCGAACACTACGTCACGGCCTTCCAGTTCCAGGGCGGCGGCGGCGAGTTCGGCACGCTCATCCCGCTGCCGGGAGTGCCATCGAACGTCGAGCGCG
>CAZQCR010000468.1:0-1779 GCA_964591745.1 uncultured Anaerolineaceae bacterium | reverse complement strand
CCCGGGTGGCCATCGAAGGCACGATCCAGGACGATCGCGCTCAACTCGACATGCACGGTGTCCGGGTCGTCGAAAGCGCTGGTTGGGCCGGCGCCTACGCTGGCAAGCTCCTCGCCGAAGCCGGCGCCGATGTCGTCCGTGTCGTTCCCCCGGGCGGGGATCCGCTGGCCGCCGAGCCGCCGTTCTTCGGGTCCACGCCGGTTTCGATCCAGGAGACGTGGTACAACCTCGGCAAGCGTGTCGTCGAGCTGGACCTGCAGTCCGCGGAAGGGAAGGAGGCGCTTCGCACGCTCCTCGCGGGCGCGGACATCCTCTTCGAGGACTGGGTGCCCGGCGCTGAGCCACTCGGAACCAGCGACCTCCCGCCGGGCGTCGTCCGTGTTTCGCTCACGCACACGGGGCGGAACGTTCCCCAGCTCGTTACGAACGACCTGATCGGCAACGCCCTCAGCGGCGGCGCCTCGGTCACGGGTGCGGCGCACACGCCCCCGACCACCGGCTACGGCAACCAGACGCACCACACGGTCGGGCTGTACGCACTCATCTGTGCCCTGGCCGGGCTACGCGCCCAGCGGCTGACGGGCACGGGCCAACACGTCGACCTCTCCGCGCATGAAGCCCTCGTCAGCTGCACCGAGCAGCTGCTGATGCAGAAGTTCTTCGCCGGCGCCTGGCCCGCGGAGGCGAAACGCCAGGGCTCGCTGCACTGGAGTGGCGTTTACGCCGTCTACCCCGACCGCAACGGCAAGGGGATGATGGTGACGGCCGCCCTCCGCTTCCTGGAGGACGTGCTCCCCTGGATGGAAGCGGACGGCATGGCCGGCGAGCTGGCGGACAAGTCCCAGTTCGCAGACATTCTCTCCCTTGTCAGGCAGGCCCCGCTCGTGATGCAGCGGATGCGCGAGTGGGTGGCGACGAAGGACGCGGACACCTTCTTCTTCGAAGCGCAGGCGAAGCACCTCTCCTGGGGCCCCTCCGTGGCGATCCCGGAGGTGGTGAAGAACCCCCAGGCCGCCGCGCGGGGCTACTACCAGGACGCCGCGATTCCGGGCGTGGGAACCGTGAAGGTCCCGGGTCGCGCCTTCCGCACCGACGCCGACGGCGCCCGCCCGGCGCCAGCGGCCAGGATCACCGTCCGTGACCTCGCCTGGGAGCCGCGGCCCACGGCCTCGCAAGCGCCGGCTCTGCCGTCGGCCCGCCCGCTCGAGGGCGTGCGGATTCTCGATTTCACCCACGTCCTCGCAGGCCCCTTCGGGACGCGGGCACTGGCTGACCTCGGAGCGGACATCATCAAAGTAAGCACTGCCTCGCGTGCCGGTGGGGCGAATAGCCCGGCTCACCCGTACTACACCTCCTGGAATCGCAGCAAGCGGAGCATCATGCTCAACATGGCGGTGCCGCGCGGTATCGAAGTCGCGCGGAAGCTGGCGGCGGCCAGCGACGCCATCACGGAGAACTTCAGCGCCGGCGTCCTCCGCCGCTGGGGCATCGATCGGGCGTCGCTGAGCACCGTCAACCCGAAGCTGACCGTCGTCTCCATGGGCGGGATGGGCCAGGATGGCCCGTGGCGGGACTTCGTTACCTTCGCCCCGACCATCCATGCCCTCATCGGCCTCACCTACCTCACGAATCCACCCGGGGAGCACCTCCTCGGCTACGGCTTCTCGCTCACGGACCACCTGAGTGGCCTCGCGGGCGCGGTTGCCGTGCTCGAAGGGGTGGAACACGCGCGGCGAACCGGGCAGGGCCTCGATGGCGACCTCTCGCAGTACGAACTCG
>CAZQCR010000467.1:0-1784 GCA_964591745.1 uncultured Anaerolineaceae bacterium | reverse complement strand
GGCGGGACCTTCGGGGTCGCGGTTGATGGCGAGTGCCGCATCCAGCGTGCCGGCGCGGACCCCGTTGATGCCGGCGACGGCGGCCGTGAAGCGCGGGTCGGTCCAGCGTTCGATGCCGGCGGCGCGCGCCTTTGCCCGGGCGGGGAGCCCGACCTGCCAGGCGAGCGCCAGGTCATCGGTCTCCCGTGCGAGGCGTTCGACGGCGCGGTGCCATGGCTGGTTGCCGGTGTTCTTCGGATTGGGGAGGAGCTCTTCGGGGCAGGGGCGGGCACGCGGGTCCCACGTCGCGCCTTCGCTTCGGAGGCGGCGCACCCACTCGACGGCCCGGCGGGCGTGCGTGCGGACGGTCTGCCCATGCACTTCCTGCTCCGCGGAGATGGGAGCGAGGCGATCCATGGAACTCCTGCTGCCGGGCTCCTTCGTGCCCTTGCCCCAGCCGCGGCCGAGTAGATAGCTGAGTGGCGGTTCGTGTCCCTGGATGCGGCCGAGGGCTTCGCTGTAGAGCGTCGCCTGGGCCATGTAGGCGAGATGCTTTGAGCCGGCGTGCCAGTGACGGTCGAGTTGGAGGCCCGTGTACTTGGCGTCTACCACGCGGTAATGCCACCGCTCGGCGCTGAGCCCCGGGGCGCCCTGTCGCGCCTCGTCCTCGGCGATCGCATCCGGGAACAGCCGATAAAGGACATCGCTGCGGATGAGGAAGTCCGGCGCGCCGTAGGTGCGATTCTCCGGGTTGCGAAGGAGTCCCTGGTGGATGATGGGCTCGCCGCGCCGCATGGCCGCGAACGTCTCCTCGCAGGCGGCGAAGGTGTGGAGCCAGGCGCGGCCGCCCTCCATGCGGCAGAGCTGTTCGCGGCTCGCCAGGTGTTCGACGACGGCGGCTTCGAAGGCGCGGCCCTTCTCGAAGATGAAGGTCCGGAAGTCCGTGCGTGGGTCCGGGTCGGGGTCACGCTGGAAGCCCCGGTCGTCTCCGTAGAGATCCAGCCAATCGAGCAGCGGGTCGGAGTCGCACCAGTTGCGCGTGCGGCTGGCGGACACCCAGTCCCGCCAGTCGGCGGCGTTTTCCGGGATCACGAGTGCACCGCGGTCGTTCGCGGAGTAGGCCTGGAGGCCAATCACAGCTTCGAGTTCTTCCATAGCGCCAAGCCTACGCTGTCATCGCGACAGAAGTTGTCGCGCCGCTCGTTCTTATTCCCGCCGAGGGCCATGTCCCGATCGCGAGTTTGGGAGCAGCCTGTACGCTGTGGATGTGACTTCGCCGTTTAGTGTTGCCCTCTCCGTCCTCGATGTCGCCCCGGTAGCGGAGGGTTCGACACCGGGCGACGCACTTCGCAATTCGCTGGACCTGGCGCCGCGTGTCGAGCGCCTCGGCTTCGTGCGCTACTGGGTGGCGGAGCACCACAACATGCCGGGGATCGCGTCATCGGCGCCGGCGGTGCTGCTGGCGCACATCGCCTCGGTGACATCGACCATCCGGATCGGTTCTGGCGGCGTGATGTTGCCCAATCACTCCTCGCTGGTGGTGGCGGAGCAGTTCGGGATGCTTGAGGCGCTGCACCCGGGGCGGGTGGACCTCGGCCTGGGCCGGGCGCCGGGAACCGACCAGCTGACGGCGCAGGCGCTCCGGCGGGGCGGCTTTCAGCGCGGCGCAGACGACTTCCCGGCGCAGCTGACGGAGCTGTTCAGCTACTTCAACGGCCAGTGGCCCGCGGGTCATCCGTACGCCTCGATTACGGCGACACCGGGGCTGGGCCAGATGCCCGCGATCTGGATGCCCGTGGAGACCA
>CAZQCR010000466.1:0-1813 GCA_964591745.1 uncultured Anaerolineaceae bacterium | reverse complement strand
CGATCACCGATCACCGATCACCGATCACCGATCACCGCATCCCGCATCCCCCCCTCTTTCTCCTCGCCAATCCACCGTGCCCCGCTAGCATTCGCGCCTCATGCCCGCCGATCTCCCTGAGCCCACTGACGCCGCTGTCGAAAAATTTATCGCCACATGGAAAGACGCCGGTGCCGCCGAGCGCGCCAACTCCCAGCTCTTCCTGACGCAGTTCTGCGACCTCCTTGCGCTGCCTGCACCCGAACCCACCAAACCCGACGACGCGCACAACGCCTACGTTTTCGAGCGCAACGTCCACCGCGCCCGGCCCGACGGCACCGTAACCACCGGACGCATTGACCTCTACCGCCGCGGCTGCTTCGTTCTCGAGTCGAAACAGGGCGTCGAAGCCGCCGCCGGCGCACCCGCCCCTGTCAAAATCGGCCACGGCAAACGCGGCACTGCCGCATGGGACCTCTCGCTGGAGAAAGCCTATCACCAGGCCTGCGGTTACGTCAAAGACCTCTCCGCCGCCGAAGGCCGCCCGCCTTTCGTCATCGTCTGCGATGTCGGCCACTGCTTCGAACTCTATTCCGAGTTCACCTGCACCGGTGGCGCTTACGTCCGCTTCCCCGATCCTCACAAACACCGCATCACCCTCGACGACCTCCGCCTCGCCCCCGTCCGCGAGCGCTTCCGCCAGCTCTGGCTTGATCCCCTCTCGCTCGACCCCTCCCGCCAGTCCGCCCGCGTCACCCGCGAAATCGCCACCGTCCTCGCCAAACTCGCCACCAGCCTCGAAGCCGACGGCCACGATGCTCAGATCGTCGCCTCGTTCCTCCAGCGCTGCCTCTTCTCCCTCTTCGCCGAAGACACCGGCCTGCTCCCCGAAAAAGCCTTCTCTTCTGTCATCGAACGCTGCCAAAGCCACCCCCAGGGTCAGGTCCGCTTCTTCGAGCAGATGTGGCAGGAAATGGACCGAGGCAGCGAATTCTCCACGCTGCTCAACGAACGCATCCGCCGCTTTAATGGCGAGTTCTTCAAAACGCACACCGCCCTCCTGCTGAACAAAACCCAGCTTCAACTCCTCGCCGACGCCGCCAAAGCCGACTGGACCACCGTCGAGCCCGCCATCTTCGGCACCCTCCTCCAACGTGCCCTCGATCCCGTCACCCGCCACGCGTTAGGCGCCCACTACACGCCGCGCGCCTACGTCGAGCGCCTCGTCTTCCCCACCGTCATCCAGCCGCTCCGCGCCGAGTGGGATTCCGTCAAAGCCGCCGCCGCTCAGTTGATCGCTGCCGATAAACAAAAGGACGCCCGCGCTATCGTCCGCGCCTTCCATCAGCGGCTGGCCAACCTCCGCATCCTCGACCCCGCCTGCGGCTCCGGCAATTTCCTCTATGTCACCTTCGAGCACCTCAAGCGTCTCGAAGGCGAAGTCGTCGAACTCCGCGAAGCCCTCGGCGACACCCAGCAGGAACTCGACCTCGCCACCGTCCGCGTCCACCCCTCCCACTTCCTCGGCCTCGAACTCAACCCCCGCGCCGCCGCCCTCGCCGAACTCGTCCTCTGGATCGGCTACCTCCAATGGCACTTTCGCGTCCACGGCGACGCCATGCCCGCCGAGCCCGTCCTCAAAAAGTTTAACAACATCGAGTGCCGCGACGCCGTCCTCGCCTACGATAAACACGCCTTCGCCACCGACCCCGCCACGGGAAAAACCCGTTTCGTCTGGGACCGCAAAAGCTACAAAACCGACCCCGTCACCGGCCGCGAAGTCCCCGACGATTCTCGCGTCCGCCCACTCGACACCTACGAAAACCCGCGCCCC
>CAZQCR010000465.1:0-1815 GCA_964591745.1 uncultured Anaerolineaceae bacterium | reverse complement strand
ACCGGCAAGCCCGCCCCGGACCGGCCGCCGCCAGCGGGGGCGCGCGCAAGGCGTTAAACAAAACAAGCCGCTTGCGGCCGGCCGGCCGAAGAACGGCGAAGCCGCGTGCCACCCCGCCAACCCGTCACTCCCTGTCGCCACATGTCGCGAAATACTCGCTAGAATCACTCCCGCGGGAGGAGGGCGGCATGAAGTCACCTCGAACGACAGCAGGCGTCGTAGCCATCGCATCGCCGTCCCAGGGACGGCAGCCGTGACGGACAACCCGTTCTTCGACCGGCCGATCCTGAATTCGCCCTACGCGTACCCGGCCCGGCATTGGGAGATGGACGAGGGCGGCCAGCCCACCCAGTTGATAATCGAACGCCGCCGGACCGTCCGGTACATCACCCCCGTGCCACCGCCGACGAAGCGGAAGGCCTCTGCTCAGAAGTCGATGGTTTTCGACGACGGCAAGGGGATCTCGACCCAGGAACAGCAGTACGATCCCACGCCGATCATCAACCAGCTTCGCCAGCACGTGGACGCCTGGCGGGCGCTCCCGAACCCCAACGACTGGGGCGTGACGCCCGAGACCGCCCGTCTTCTCCAACACTGGCGCCACTACCAGTTCAACGGAATTCGCCCCTTCTTCTGCCAGGTGGAGGCCGTGGAGACCGCCATCTGGCTCACGGAGGTGGCTCCGAACGTGGCCGTCGGCCGGGGAATCCTGGAATACCTGGCGAACGCGAACGCCGCCTCCAACCCGGAGTTGATGCGCCTGGCCCTCAAGCTTGCCACAGGCGCGGGCAAGACCACCGTGATGGCGATGCTCATCGCCTGGCAGACGATCAATGCCGATCGCCACCCGAACAGCCGAAGATTCACCCGCGGCTTCCTCGTGGTCACACCCGGCATCACCATTCGCGACCGCCTCCGGGTGCTCCAGCCCAACGACCCCGACAGCTACTACGCCAGGAACGAACTGGTCCCGGCCGATATGCTGCCGGCCCTGGGCAAAGCGAAGATCGTGATCACGAACTACCACGCCTTCAAGCTGCGTGAACGGATCGAGCTGACGCCCGGGGGCCGGGCACTCCTCAAGGGCCGAACGGGCCAGGACCTGAACACCGTCGAGTCCGAAGGCCAGATGATCGCCCGCGTGATGCCCGCGCTCATGGGGATGAAGAACGTCCTCGTCCTGAACGATGAAGCGCACCACTGCTATCGCGCCAAACCGGGCGCCAGCGGCGTGGACGGCGACGGCGAGCCGCTCTCCGGCGACGACAAGAAGGAGATCCAGAAGAGCCGTGAGATGGCCCGTCTCTGGATCTCCGGGCTGGAGGCGGTGAACCGGAAGCTGGGCCTTGCCAACGTCATCGACCTCTCCGCGACGCCGTTCTTCCTGCGGGGCTCCGGCTATGTCGAAGGGACCCTTTTCCCGTGGACAATGAGCGACTTCTCCCTCATGGACGCGATCGAGTGCGGCATCGTCAAGCTCCCCCGCGTGCCGGTGGCCGACAATATCCCCGGCGGCACCATGCCGAAGTTCCGAAACCTCTGGGAGGAGATTCGGCCGGACATGCCGAAGGCTGGCCGCGGCAAAGCGAAGAACCTGGACCCGCTCAGCCTTCCGCCGCTCCTGCAGACCGCGCTCCAAGCGCTCTACGGGCATTACGAGAAGACCTTCAACCTGTGGCAGGAGGCCGGCATCAAGGTCCCGCCCTGCTTCATCGTGGTCTGCAACAACACCTCCACCTCCAAGCTGGTCTACGACTTCATCTCCGGCTTCCAGCGCGAGAACGACGACGGCACCTCGACTCCGGAGAACGGCCG
>CAZQCR010000464.1:0-1850 GCA_964591745.1 uncultured Anaerolineaceae bacterium | reverse complement strand
ATGCCCTGATCGATCACGCCGATGTGCACGTCACGCTCGTCGACCGTCGCCATGCTGCCGGCGGTCACTGGCAGGATGCCTATCCGTTCGTCCAGCTTCACCAGGCTTCGCTGTTCTACGGTGTGGCTTCAACGGTGCTCGGCACGGGCGCCGTGCAACAGCAAGGCCCCGAGACCGGGCTGCAGGAGCGGGCCCGCCGGCCCGAGATCCAGAACTACTACGATGACATCCTCTATCGCCGGTTCGTCGGTTCGGGCCGAGTCACCTTCCTCGGAGCGAGCGAGTACCACGCCGACGGCCCATCCCACCTCGTCACGTCGCGGGTGTCGGGAGAGACCACACGGGTCGACGTGCGCCGCCGGGTGGTGGACGCCACCTACCTGGCACCGACCATACCGGCGACGACACCGCCGCCGTTCGGAGTCGCCGACTCCGCTCGCGTCATCGCCGTCAACGAACTCGCCGCGCTCCCCGATGCGGCGGGCAGCTACGTGATCGTCGGAGCGGGGAAGACCGCAACCGACGCCATCGTGTGGTTGTTGAGGAACGGGGTGGCGCCGGACAGGATCGTGTGGGTCCGGCCACGTGACCCGTGGATGCTCAACCGGGCGGTCGTCCAGCCCGACCCGCAGGTGGCGCTCACGCTCGCGGCGGACACCATGGCGGCGGCAGCTGACGCCGAATCGCTCACCGGCATGTTCCTGCGTCTTGAGGCTGCCGGGGTAATGCTCCGGATAGACCGTAGCGTGATTCCCACGATGGCAAAGACGCCCACCCTCGGCCTGTGGGAGCTCGAGTTGCTCCGCAGCGTCGAGAACGTCGTCCGTCGCGGGCACATCAAGTTGGTGTTCGAAGGGGAGATTGTGTTCGACGACGGGTCCGTTCGCCTTCCACCCCGGTCGGTCGTTGTGCACTGCGCGGCTTCGGGGCTGCAGTACCCGCCGCTTGTGCCTCTTTGGGGTCCAGACAAGATCCGCCTCCAGACGATTCGTGGCGGCTTCCCGTGCTTCAACGCGGCTCTCGCGGGTTACGTGGAAGCGACCCGTGACGACGACCGGGAGCGCAACCGGCTCTGCCCTCCCAACACTCTCCCCGACAACCCGCAAAACTGGGCGCGGATGCAGGTGCGAGGGAGCCTGGCGGGACGTGCCTACGGCGCCGAACCGGATATCGCTGCATGGGCCAACGAGTGCGCCCTCAATCCTGCACGGGTTAGCCCTTCGCAGCGTGGCGAACCCGCGGTCCAGGCCGCTTCCGCGCGCCTGGCCAGCGTCGCCGAGCGCGGTCTCACCCGGATGTCCGAGCTCGCCGGTGAGCCGCTGCCTGCGCCGGAGTGAGTCGCCCGCCGCTTGACGAGATAGGTCGGCGCGAACGAATGGCGGCCCAGATGGGCACGTGAGTGTTGTCCCCGGGGACACCATCCCGATGCAACAGTTCCCCCAAGGCCGGTTCGGCCCGGGCGAATGCCGTTCGGATTCAATGTCTACAATAGAGCGGTGGAAGCACCAAAAGAGCGGTGGAAGCAGCGAAAGCCTCCGAACACGACCGCGACTACATGCGCCGGCTCGGCGACTTCGAACGCGAAGGCCGCGAGGAGTGGATGCGTTACCTCGAAAGCCTGACCCTCGACGAACGCCTTCGCTGCAGCTTCGCCCGAACCGAAGCCGGCCAGCCCTACGAGCGCAAAGAGCCCGAAGACCTCGCCGCCATCTACACCCGGGCGAAGCGCCTGGGCCTCTACCGCGCCTGAACACGCTGGCGCCGCCCGCATCCCCGCCCCCTCTATACTGAACAGTATGGACGTTGTGCCCGCCTCCGAACGCGACCGCGAGTACATGCGCCGCCTCGGC
>CAZQCR010000463.1:0-1881 GCA_964591745.1 uncultured Anaerolineaceae bacterium | reverse complement strand
GGCCATCATGGCGCGACAGAGGAAGCGGGCCATCGCTACTATCGCGATCTGGGACCTGGCCTGGAAGGCGGTCGCCATCACTGTGGCGTTGCGGAACGGCCAGAAACGCTGGCTGGTACCGCTGATCACGGTGAGCAGCGGCGGCGTTCTACCGATCGTATTCCTTGCCCGATTCGCTCGCAAGCCAGGGACAGGCGCGACGCGCGCGTGAAGCGGCGGCAACGGTGCCTCCATCCGTGTACAATTTGGCCACCCGTCCAGTTCATTCGAAACCCGGGACACGGAGTTTGCCATGGCCACGCTGCCCCAAACCCATCACGGCCTGCACGTCAGTGACATCGAACGCACGAAAGGCGCCCTCAGGAAGCTCGGCTACACCAACACCCAGCCCGGCGCCCCCGAGCCGCTCGAGTTTCGGAACGTCGAAGGCGACCCCATCGGGCAGTTAACCGCTCACGCCCTCGGCGACCGCTACATCACGCACTACATCGAGAACCCGGAAACGGGTCACCAGATCGACCTCATCCAGATCGATCCGGGCTTCATCCAGCCAAAGCCCTCTCGCGAACCATCCCAGGGCGACCTCACCATTGGCCTGCCCGTTTCCGACCCATGGGCGGCCTACCACACCCTGCGCGATGCGGACGGCCGCGACGGCTTCACCGAGCCGGTCGAATGCCCCGAAGAAGACGGCATCCGCTTCTACGGCTGCGACGGGCAGGACTTCATCTTCACGCGCCGGCCCGCCGCCTTCGCCATCGTTCACTATTCCGCGCGCGATTTTCCAAAGGCGAAGCGGTTCTACGAAGAGGTCCTCGGCTACACGGTCGCGCCCATCGCCTCCCCCGTGCCGGGTGCGGCGCGCTACCGCCTCGAAGGCTGCGGCGGTCGAATGGAGTTCGAAGTGCGCGACGATATCGTCGTCCCCGACTACCAGGCAACCGCCAAACGCTATGCCGGTGCGAATCACTTCCGCCTGCTCAACATCAATATGGCCCACGTGAGCGCAACCCTCGCCGCCGATCGCTCCCTCGGCGGATTCCTCCTTGGCCCGTTCGAAAACGGTTTCGCCTTCCTCTACGGGCCAGCCAACGAGACCCCGGAGTGCTTCGACATGGCCATTTTCTCGCGCGCCATGGCCGCCGCTGCGGGCTCGTGAGCGAGACCGGGCGCGAGATGGCAGCGGCGCTCCGGGAGCACGGGGACGCCTTCGCCGATTTCATCGCCTCTCTCCCAACGGAAGCCTTCCACCGCCACCCGTCAGAGGACGCCTGGTCCGCGGCCGAACTCGCCGGCCACGTCTCCGAGTTCCCGGAGACCTTCGCACGCCAGGCCGTCGCCCTCGCCGCCAGTCCAGGAGCCCCGGTCCATCGCTTCCCCGAAGACCCCGGCCGCCTCGCCGCTCTCGCCCGGCTCGCGGGCGCCACCCCGTCAGAAGCGGCAGAAAGAGTCCGCGCGACGATCGCCCTCGCCATCTCCCTCATCGCGCCGATCAGCGAACCGGGCTGGCAGGCCGAGGGCCGCCGCGTCGTCGATGGGTCGGCCGTGACCACCAGCCTCTTGATCGAGCGGTTCGTCGTCGGCCACCTCCAGATGCACCTGGCCCAGGCCCGCGAAGCGGCGGGCGGCGCAGCGCACGAATAGCCACCGTGCCCGCTTGCGTTAGCAAGGGCATCCTATGCGGAGGCCGAACTGTATAGCTCGATCACTTCGCCACTGGGACCGAAGACCTGGGCGAATCCCCCTCGCGGCGCGAACAGCCACTGGCCCAGCCCGCTCTCCGCAAGCCTCGCCTCAATCCCCTCCCATCGCGGATCTAGCAGCCGAAAATGGTTCGCTCCCGGGTACATCTTCCCATCCCCAGCATCAACCGCGACGGTC
>CAZQCR010000462.1:0-1897 GCA_964591745.1 uncultured Anaerolineaceae bacterium | reverse complement strand
GGTCGTCCCGAACCCCGCCTTCTCCGCGATCACCGCCATCTCTTCCACCCGGATCCCTTCCGGAAAGGTCACGCGCCGCACCGGCACGGAATCCTTCACTGTCACCGCCTGGACCGCCGTCACGGCCGAAATCCCCTTCGGAAGGGTGTACTCACCCGCGCTCAACTTCTTTTCGACACCCATCAGCCGAACGAGCAGCGCAAACTGCTCGCCCGAACGGATAATCCCGAGGGCCTCCATGTCCGCACCGATCTTCGCCGCCGAACTGTCCTTCGGCAGCGTGTAGTCCGCCTGGCCCTCGGCGCCGATGGTACGCGCCGCCACGGGTCCACGCGGCTGCCCCAGCACATCTTCTGGCGTCCGAGAGATCACGTATCCGGCCAGCACGCCGGAAAACACTACGACCGCCGTCGCGCAGGCGCTCAGCAGGGCAAGCCGGTTCCCGTTCATCGCACCTCCGCCCGGCGAGCGTCCAGCGCCGCCTGGAGAACCAGCGCCGCCGCCGCCGAATCGAGTTCACCCGATCGTTGCCGCCGGGAACCCTTGACTGCGCGTGCCGCCTGCACGGAGCTCAGCCGTTCATCCCATTCGGTCACGGGCACGCGCAAACGCTTTCTCAGGCTCGCCACCAGCGCCCGAGCCGAGGCTGTCTGTTCCGAATCCCCGCCCGATAGACGGAGAGGCAGCCCAACGACCACCTCGGATATCCCCTCGTCCTCCACCAGCCGCGCCACGGCCTCCACGAGCCCCTGGCCGAGGCCAATCAAGGCCGGGCGAGGGTGCGCGTACAACCCCAGTTCGTCGCTGACCGCAACGCCCACACGCCGCTCCCCCGGGTCAAGGGCGAGCAGTCGGGCCTGGTGTTGGAGTTCCGCTTGGCGTTGCATTCGTCTCGCTGTCTGTTGGCACGGCGGCCTCAGTCTCGTCGCCCGTTCCTCGCGTTTCCACAGTGATGCGGAAGGCGAAGCGTGGCAACCAGGGCGCCCATCCCGGCGAAAGGCGCAGCTCTGGCTTCTGAATACCATACCGCTCCCGCAGAATCGACTCCGCACCACTCTTGGACTTCCCCTTCAGCGTGTCCTTCACCTCATCCCCGTCTACGCCGCTCGTGAAACGGCCACTGAGTGTCAGCCGGGCGACGATCACGCCCTCCTCGTCGATCGTCGTCGTTCCTTCTTCCACCGCTGCCACCGAGCCGGAGACCAACGCGCTCCCCGCCGGCGCCTTCAACACCTTGCGCGCTACCTGTTCCAACACGTCCCGCGGGATCACTGTCGCCTTCACGGCGAGATCGACATCGAAGATCAGGAGGTCAGCGGCTGTCCCCGCCGCCGGGATCACGGGCGGCTTCACCGTCACCGCAACCGTCCGCACGATGACCGCGTCCAACGGCCGGGCCTTGCGTGCCACCTCCTTCACCGCCTCGGATGTCTTCATCCGCTCCACGATCGCCGCCGCCGCCGCGACATCCGCCGCCGATACCGTCTTCACGGTCGAACCGGCGGCTGGCTCGCCCGTCGCTGGCAGCACAACCGTCAACCGGTGCTCCGCCGTGACCTCGCGCGCCGGCAGGCGAAGGCTCTCAAGGTCCACCTCGCTTCGTTGTGTGGCTGCCCGGATATTCACGGTGGTGGTGAACACTTCTGAAGGCGCAGGCATCACGATCGTCGCCGAGGGCCCGATCGCCAACGCGGCCGCGCCGAGGACGGCAAGAACGACCACGATCGAGAGGTACTGGAACCACGCGCCAAACGACGGCGCCACCAGGCTCCACCGGCCAAGCCCAAGGACGCGATGGCCGCCGGAATCCCAGCGAACGTTCTCCGGGCGGCGGCTGGTGGGCACGCCCGCCTGGCGGGCCCGGTTCGCGAGCGAGCCAGAGCGCGTAGCGACCGCC
>CAZQCR010000461.1:0-1923 GCA_964591745.1 uncultured Anaerolineaceae bacterium | reverse complement strand
CGCGAACCTACCCACCAGCACGCCAACCTCGCCCTCTTCATCGATGGCAAGAAGTTCGACTTCAACTCCCCCCAGTTCGTCTCCGAAGAAGGCGCCGAAAAGAGCGGCTTCGCACACATCCACCCGCCCCGCTACGAAGTCGTCCACGTCCACCAGACGAAGACCACCTGGGCCGAGTTCTTCGCCACCGTCGGAATCGACCTTCGCGACCCGTCGCTCCCCGGCATCGAAGCGAAGGCCACCTGCCTGAAGATGCCCGGCGGCCAATCCTTCTGTTCCAGCGACGCGAAGAAGCTCCAGTTCGTCGTCAACGGCGTCAAAGTCGATGGCATCAGCGAAAAAGAGATCACCGACCTCGACCGCGTCCTCATCAGCTACGGCGCCGCCAGCGACGACGAGCTGATGAAGCAGTACGCCGAGGTCGCCACCGACGCCTGCATCCCTTCCGAACGCTGCAAGGACCGCATCCCCGCCAACGAACCCAAGGAGTCCTGCACCGGCGCCGGAGCCTGCACGGGTTCCTGAGCGACTCCACCTGCCGCTAAGCAGCGCATGCCCCTTCGCTCAGCCGCCGCGCCAGCGTAGAGTCCGCCCCACGCAACCACCGCGGAGGGCAGACATGGCAACCATCGGATTCATCGGCACCGGCAACATTGGCAACCCCATGGCCCGGCACGTCCTCGCCGCCGGGCACGACCTCATCGTCTTCGACCTCAACACGGCCTCCACCGAGAACCTCGCGGAACTCGGCGCCCGCCTCGCGACCTCCCCGCGCGAAGTCGCCGAGACCTGCCGCGTCGTCTTCACCTCCCTCCCCGGCCCCCAGCAGGTCGAGGACGTGGCTCGCGGCGCCGATGGCCTGCTCGCCGCAACGCAGCGGGGCGATATCCACATCGACCTCACCACCAACTCCGTCTCCGCCGTCAAGCGCATGGCCGCCCTCGAAGCGGCGAACGGCGTCGCCTACCTCGATGCGCCCGTCACCGGCGGCGTCGCCGGCGCCGAAGCCGGTACCCTCACCGTCCTCGCCAGCGGTGACCGTCTCGCATTCGATAAGGTCGAGCCCTTCCTCCAGGCCATCGGTACCAACGTCTTCTACCTCGGTGAGACGGGAACCGGCACCCTCGTCAAGCTGATCAACAACCTCATCGTCCTCTGCGCCGGCCAGCTCATGCAGGAAGGCCTCGTCCTCGGCGCCAAAGCCGGCCTCGATCCCGCAAACCTCTACGAGATGCTCCGCCTCGGTACCGCCCGGCCCTTCATCGGCCTCATGCCCCAGGTCCTCGGCAGGCGCTTTGAAAACCCCAGCTTCTCCCTCGGCCTCGCCGCCAAGGACGTCGGCCTCGCCCTCGAGACTGCCCGCGACTTCGCCGTTCCGATGCCCGTCACCTCCGCCGCCCACCTTACCTACCTCCGCGCCGTCGCCGCTGGCCTCTCCGGCAGCTCCTTCCTCGCCACCCTCGAAGCGCTCGAAGCCGGCGCCGGGACCACCGTCCCCCTCACCGAAGTCGAGCGCGGCAGCGACCGCGTCTGAAGCGCATCATCCACAAGCCGGCCGTCTCCGGGATGGTAGAATGGTCGCGAGGAACGCCCTATGCCAGTCTCACTCGCCACGTTTCAACAGGTCGCCCTCGAAGACGACGACCATACATGGGAGTTGCGCTGTGGCGCCCTTGTCGAAAAGCCCGGCATGACCATGGAGCACAACGAGGACACCTGGGAGATCACCCGTCAACTCGCGCTTCAGCTCGATCCCGATCGGTTCAGCGTTCGCGTGAACTCCGGTCATATGGCCCAGGCCAAGGACTACTACGTTCCTGATGTCGCCGTCATCCCCGTCGAGCTGCTGGAGAGCCGCCGCGGCCAGCCGCGCGAACTTGAGACCTACCGCGAGGCGCTCCCCTTCGTCGTCGAGGTCTGGTC
>CAZQCR010000460.1:0-1931 GCA_964591745.1 uncultured Anaerolineaceae bacterium | reverse complement strand
TTCGCGTCTTCGTGGTTCAATATCCCCTCGACCGGCGCAAAACGCGGAGAGGTGCTGGAGTGGTCGATCAGGTACGCCTGGAAAGCGTATGCGGGTGCAAGTCCGCCGTGGGTTCGAATCCCACCCTCTCCGCCACCTGAACCTGTCTCCCTCTACTTGATGCAGCTCGCGCTCAACCCCGGGTACTCCTTCGCCGCCGTCTCGAAGTCCAGCAGCGCAGCGTCCACATCTTCGATGAACCCGTTGATGCTGCTATCCGAACCCGTCTCGAAGTACTCCTTCAGATGTTGAACGGCAAGGACGAGGTGGCCGAGCGCCTTATCCGTATCCCCCTCAAAGCCCGATAGCCGTGGGTTCGGGCTCGCCAACGCCTGCACCGCCTGCGCCTTCGCGATCACAAGCGGCGTCCGGGTACTCAACGCCCCCCTGGCCGCCAACGACGACTCATTGTTCGCCAGTTCGATCACCGCGGTGAACCACGCCTCGAAATCCTCCAGGACACCCTGGAGCAGCAACGCGTTCTGCTCCAGGAAGCTTCGCTCCGCCTCGCAGGCCGCCTCTGCTGGCGAGGGCTTCGGCGTCTCGAACTGCGTATCCATCGCCATCAACAACCCGAACGTCCGGTACGAAGGCTTCGCCGCGAAGCTGCATGCCGGCACCGCCGCGCAAGCGTCGTTGGCGAACGCGATCATCCCCTCGTTCACTCGCGTCGCCCGCGCGAACATCCCGAACGGCGTCGCCGAAAGCACGCCGATGATCGCGTTATCACCGTCGCGCACGAGCGGCCCCCCGCTCATCCCCGGCGAGATCGTCGCGTCGAAGTGCACATAATCCGAACCCGCGAACGCGAACCCGCTCTTCCCTTTCCACGGATAGACCGCCCCCGGGAATCCCGGGGCCACCAGCTCGCCGCACGTGCTCAGCCCACAGAAAGCCGGGTATCCCAGTGCCGTCGCGTGGAATGTCGGCGCCCGGTACGCCGCCAGCCCAAAGATCGTCAACTGGCCGGGGAAGACGCCCGCCGCCGTGGTAAGCGTCGCGTTCGGCATAAAGACCAGCGCGACATCGAAGCGGTTATCGCCCCCCGCGACGCCCGCCCAGCCCGAAGGAACCACCCACGATGCGGCGATGCCACTCCCGACCGGCTCCTGGCCGCCATCCTTGCCAGGCGTCACCGTGATCACCTCCGCTTTCGAACGTTGCGGGTCCGTTGGGTCGTCCTCCATGCAGTGGGCCGCCGTCAGAATGACACCCTGCCCCACGATCGTGCCGCTGCAGAACACCATCTCGAACGTCCGCTGTATGCTCAGGAAGACGATCGAGTGAGAGCCGGCGTCCCCCGCCTGGATCCGGGTGCGATCCTCTTTCGCCAGCAAGGGCGCAGCGGCGAACTCCTCGTTCGGCACCTGCGCGGCCCCGGCCGGAGCTTCCGAAAGGAGCTGGAGCGCTCCCGGCGTCCAGCCGTCCACTGGCTCCGCGCTCGCACCTGGCGATATCGCGGCCATCACGCCCACCAGTGCGATCGCCACCACCACGGCCGCCGCCAACACCCGTCGGCTGTCCGTCCCCACGACTCTCATCCTGCGCTCCTCCCCGGGTGCGTCCCGTACCCGGTTCCGCCGGGCATTCTGCCACACGCAGCCCAAACGGGTCGTTAGCTCGAAAGCAACGCCCGCACGCGCGCGATCTGCCCCCCGTCGATCCCCTGTCGCTCGAAGAACGTGGCCGAACTCCCGTGCCGCTCCCGCACCAGTTCGATGAAGCCCGCCATCCGCTCCGGCGGCGTGGAAAGCCGCGCCCGGATCTCCGCATCCGTCCCCTCCAGCACCCGCCCCTGTTCCCGCAGGTAGGCGATCAGCCGGTCGATACTCGCATCGCTCAGCCCGTACTCGTGCGCGATGTCCTCGTCCGCGCAGCCCAGGACATCCATC
>CAZQCR010000459.1:0-1949 GCA_964591745.1 uncultured Anaerolineaceae bacterium | reverse complement strand
GATCGGGGGCCGAATGTAGTCGTGGCCGGGGCCGATGGGGGCGAAGTAGAGGTGGGCGTTGAGAGCGGTGATGACGCGCTGCGTGCCCTTGCCTTCGATCCCCGTACCGAAGAACTGGCCGGCCATGACGACGACGTGCTGGGAGGTCCCTGCGTTCGTCGGGTAGGTGTTGGTGGTGATGAGCTGGGAGGGGAAGGCGACCTGGTTGAAGTCGAATTCCGGCTCGTTGATCCCGCGCAGGATGGATGGCCGGGCGATCACTGGGTCGAAGTCCTGGATGTCCTCGGCGGTGAGGCCGAGGATCAGGGCGTCCTTCGCCCGGAGCGTCGTGGTGGGGTTGGTGCCAGACACTTCGAACGTGACCTTCGGTTCGAGCGGCCGGTGGTGAGTGGTCTGGACGCCGCCCTCGGCGGGGATGACGACGGCCGCAAGGCCGGTGACCACGGGCGCCGGCGCCAGGCCGCCAGCCGTGTAGTACTCGCCACGATCAGTCGTGGTTACGACCGAGGAGTTGGGAATGACATTGAAGAGCGCGACGCGAAGGCCGGTGGGTGCATCGTTCGCGCCCGCCAGCGGGATGTTGACGGCGGCGAGCTGGGCCGCCGCGGCCTGTGCGGCGGCTTCGCCATCCACCTGCGCGGCTGCCTGGCCGACCGCCCCGGCGAAGCCGATGCGATACATCGGGAGGCCGTAGTAGACCGCCTGCTGCATCGCCTTGTAGTCGAATTCGCCGTACTGGCCCTGCGTCTTGAAGTAGTTGGCCTTGGCCGAACGGAGGGCCTGGCCGGCGCTCTGGGTGCCGTCGAGACCTTCGGCGAAGAAGGTCATGAGGATCTCGCTGAGCGAGAGGGCGGAGCTATCGCCGTAGCCGAAGCCGGTGTTGGCGACGTAGGCGGCGGCGCCGCGCTGGGAGTAGACCTGCGCCCAGTCCAGGGTGAGCGAGTCCGTCGGGAACAGGAGCCCGAAGTCGTGGAGGCTGGTGCCCGCGTGGCAACCCATCGTCCAGATGATCGCCTTCGAGAGCGTCTTGCTGCCGCCACGGATGTCGGTGGTGCTGACGAGGGTGGCGCCGGGCACGGGCTCGCCCTTCTCGTCGTAGGCGCTGGCCGGGGCCGCCTGCGTTGGGTCATAGTGGCCGTTAATGCTGATCAGCGCTGGTGCGTTCGGGCCCCCGAAGAGCCCGGCGAGCAGTTGCGACGCCGTCCAGGCATTGAGCGCGGGCGTACCCGGCGGTGTGTTCAGGAGCGTCTTCGGCGCCGAACCCGGGAACCGCAGCCCCAGGACCTCGAAGAGCTTCGTCGCGGCATCGAAGAAGAAGTCATAGCCCGTTACGAGCGTCTCACCCGTTCCGGGGTCGAGGACGCCGTTGGAGGCGATGAACTGGTCGATCTGGGCGTTGATCTCGGCGGGCGTCTCTACGAGGCGGCCGACGGAGAGCTGGGGCACGTAGAGGAAGCGGTTCAGGTAGCTGATCGCCTCCGTCGTGCCGTAGGGGTCGTCGCTGAGGATGTTGCGGGTGGCGAAGGCGCCGTAGGTCGGCGACTGCTGGTCGGCGAGGGCGCTGGCGAAGGTGTCTTCGTTGCCGGTCTTCGTTTCGTCGGAGATGCGGGCGAAGGGGATCATCGAGTCATCGCCGACGATAACGATGTGGCGGAGTTCGGTGTGGGCGAGCTTGATGGCCCGGATCTGCTGGGAGATCTGGTCGACGATGACGTTGGCGAGCGCTGGATTGCAAGGGTCGGCGTCCCAGGCACCGAATCCAGCAAGGCTATCGACGGGCAGAAGGTACCCCGGCCCACCGTATGCGGGGTCGCTGGCGAGTTCGGTAAGCAGGTTATCGACGGCCGTCTTCACGGCTGCCCGTTCGCCAGGGCCGTAGAACCTTTCAAGGCGCTGGAAGTTGGCGACGATGATCGTCCCGACGGTGCCCGGGACGGCCACGGGCTGCT
>CAZQCR010000458.1:0-1954 GCA_964591745.1 uncultured Anaerolineaceae bacterium | reverse complement strand
CTGCTGGCTGGCCATGTGGGCGGGTACACCATCGGGTGGCTAGCGGCGGACCGCTTCCTTGGCCTTGTCAGCGACCTTGTCCGCGCCGTCCTTCATCTTGTTGCCAGCATCCTTGACGGCGCCCTGGACCTTGCCGCCAGCTTCCTGGGCGTCGCCCTTCGCGTGCTGCATGGCGCCCTTGCGCTCCATCTCTTCGTTGCCGACAGCATCGCCGACATTCTCGCGGACGGCGCCAGCCGCCTGGTTGAGCTTGCCCTTCATGGTGTCCTTGTTCTCGTTGGTTTCCATTGCTTGTCTCCTCTGCCGGCGCTGGGAGATTGTGGTGGCGCCGGCAGGTCCATTGTCTTCGAGGAGGCGTTTCAGCCGTCACACAGAGGGCCGGGCTGGCGTTGCAGAACCCTCGCAACGCCCCGGCTAGACCCGTAGTGGATAACAGAAAGGGCCCCGTTGCGAAGGCCCTTTCTGTGTCGTGCTGTCGGTGGTGGAAGCTACGCCGTCCGCTGGCCTCCGCGCGATACCGCCCGCCAGGCGACGAGCGCGAGGATCGCTCCGAGGACGGCAAGTGCGAAGCTTCCGAAGTTGAAGCCGGTCACCGCGCCGAACCCGAGAGCGCTGCCGATGAACCCGCCGATGAAGGCGCCGAGGATGCCGATCCCGATCGTGATCGCGATCCCCTTCAGCCCGCTGCCGCCGGGGTCACCCCCTGGCAACAGGAACTGCGCCAGGGCGCCAGCGATGAGGCCGAAGATGAGCAGTGCGAGGATTCCCATGGCTAGTTCCTTTCCTTGTCGGCGCGTGGGTCGGAGCCGTCACGTTCGCTCTGGTCGTCGATGGAAGCTTCCACCCCGCCTGCACGTGCATGGCGGCGCCAGAGGACCGGCGCAAGCACCGCAGCCGCGGCTACCGTGGCGAGCCCGAGCTTTGGAGCCCACCGGGTGGCCATTTCGCGGCGTGTGCCCTGGCCCGGCTCCTCGACTGCACCTCTCGGCGCTCCGAGGCTCGTTGTTGGGGTGTGGGACGGCGGGTCGCTCGCCGGGAACGAGTCCTCGATCACCTGATCGAGCGCCTCTTCTGCGCGTGCGTCTTCCTCTCTCAGGGTGGAGGGGTTCCAGCCGTTCCCGGCGGTTTGGGTGGCGCTTTTCGCCGTGGTCATTGGCTTGCTATCTCCGTTTTGTCGGGAGGTTCGGAATCATGCTGATGACCCTCATCCCGAAGGTTGGCCAGGGCCGCGCCCGTTCTCTGGGCGCGGCCCTGTTCGCGGATTCGTGTGAGCCTGGCCCAATCCGGGCCATCGCTCAGCCTAGATGGATTCGACGCCGTAATGCCCGTACGTCCGCGCCTGGAACGCCGGATCGGCCATATCCGGCCAATGGTCCTTGTCGAACCCTTCGGCCGTTTCCAGCGTCTCCCTCGGCACGTTCAGGATGATCTTCTTGTCGGCCTGGTCGACCGAGAGCGAAGCCCAGGGGATCGCGAAGAACTTGCTGCTCTTCATGAACCCGCCGCCGAATGAGACGACAGCGTAGGCGACGCGCCCGCTCTTCAGGTCGATCATGAGCTCTTCGACCTTGCCCAGGTCCTCGCCTTCGAGGTTCTTCACGGAGTCACTCGCGAGTGATGATGCTGAAAGGATTGCTACCATTTCCTGGCCTCCTGTTTGTGTGCTAAGGCCATGGTGTAGCCGCTTCCATTGCAGAGAGGTCACCGCTCCCGCACCGGCCGTTGCAGAGTCATCGCAAGTGCCCAGTAGTGCCCGGCCGAGAAGAGGGCAGCTGCTGCGCGAAAGAAACGGCATACCGTTGCAACGGCACAAGCCTTGCCGTTGATGCGGTCGAGATGAATCCGCTCGTAACGTCAGGGTTATCCCGAAGAAAAAGGAAGAATCACTATGCCAGCACTCGGAATCAGCCTGATCCTCATCGCCGCGGGGGCAATCATGCGCTTCGCCCTCACC
>CAZQCR010000457.1:0-1968 GCA_964591745.1 uncultured Anaerolineaceae bacterium | reverse complement strand
TCCAGGTCCAGCATCACCGATTGCTTCGAGGTGTTGTGCACCCAGAACGCGAGCGACGTATCGGGCGTCACGCTGTCCTTATAGAACGGTGGCGTCTTGCGCTGGATCCCGCCCCCCGGCGGCTCGACCTTGATCACCTCTGCGCCGAGGTCAGCCAGCAGCTTCCCGCAGTACGAGCCGATGGTGTCGCAGAACTCGACGACGCGGACCCCTTCGAGCGCCTGATCGGTCATGCCGGGACAGCCGTCACCGTTGCTGGCAGCGTGCGGGCGAGGATCTCGGCGGCTCCGGCGACCATCCGTTCGAGTATCTCGCCGGCTGGCCGGGGCTCGTTGATCAGCCCCGAAACCTGGCCTGCCGCGTTCATCAGCAGTTCGTTCCGGCCGGATTTGCGAATGGAGTAGAGAAGGTCGCCGACGAGGAGGCCCTGGAGGCCCATCGGCAGGGCGGCGATGCCGGCGCCCTCCCAGGCTTCGATCAACGGGTTGGTGATGTTCCGCATCGTCTTGCCGCTGTACATCTTCGTAATCCGCGTGTCCTCATCGGTCGCCGCGAGGATGCGGTCCTTCTGTATCTGGGGCTGGTTCGCTTCGTTCGCCACAAGGAACGCCGTCCCGCACCAGACGCCGATCGCCCCGAGAGCGAGCGCCGCCGCCAGGCCCCTGCCATCGCCGATGCCGCCAGCCGCGACAACGGGAACGGGTGAGATCGCGTCCACCACCTGGGGCACCAGGGCGAAGGTCGCTATTCGTCCGGTGTGGCCGCCGGCTTCAGTGCCCTGGGCGACCACCACATCCACCCCGGCCGCCGCCACCCGCTTCGCGTTCTTCGTATTACCGACGAGCGAAAGGATCTTCGTCCCGTTGGCGTGGAGGCGCTCCACGAACTGGGCCGGGTTCCCGAGCCCAGCGGCGAACACGGGAATCTTCTCCTCGATGACGACCTCCATCTGGTCGTCCGACATGCCAGCGCCGGGCCGGCGGTTCACGACCGGGGCCGGGGGCGCTTCAAGCCACTCGACGCCGAGGTCGGCGGCCATCTTCTGGAGCGCGGCCTTCGTCTCGGGTGGGATGAGCTCGCGGGGGTCACGTGGGAGTTCGCCCGCGGCCGCGCCGCCCATGAAGTTCGAAGGCAGGAGCAGGTCGACGCCGAAGGGCTTATCGGTCAGTCGGCGGACTTTGTTGATCTCCTCGCGGAGCTTTTCCGGCGTGAAGCCCGCGCCGCCGATGACGCCGAGGCCACCCGCGTTCGAAACGGCCGCGGCCAGTTCGGCGACCGCCGCCGGCGCCGCGCCACCGCCGACCGGGCCCATGCCGGCCGAGATGACGGGGTATTCGATGCCAAGGAGGTCACAGAGGGGAGTGCGAAGGACGGGTCGTGCCATAAGAAAAGCCTCGACGGAGGAGTCCCGGGCGGCCGTAGATGGCCCGGGCGTGTCGGCGGAAGTATACGGCGTATGGGGGAAGGCCGCCGCGACCAGCGGCCAGCGTGCGCCGAGTGGGGAACTCAACGGGGGCCATCCGGCCCTGTGTCGCGCCCGGAAGCCCGCATACAGTCAGTCTTGGCCCACTTTGGCTGTATCGTGCGCCGGCCTCGATTAGCGTCCGGGCACATCGAAAGGTTCCCACCATGAGTACATCACCCACGCGCGTTCTCGCCTACATCCGTGAGGATGCACGCTACGATCCCATTCGCCAGGCCGCTGTCGATGCCGCCCTGGCCGCGAACGCACAGCTGATTCTCTATGACGCTGACGCTGCCACGCATCTCGGTTCGCCGCTCCCAACCTGGTGGTCGGGAGATTCCCCTGACCGGATGTTTGGCAATCGGTTGACGCCTGAAGAGCTGGAAGCGGCCGGTCGGCATGCGGTGGCAGAGCAGGTCCGCCGGGCCCGGGAGGTTGGTGTCGATACCTTCGGCTGGCTCCCGTCCTCCCGCAGCTCGGACGCGTTGGCCGAGTACGTCCGC
>CAZQCR010000456.1:0-1979 GCA_964591745.1 uncultured Anaerolineaceae bacterium | reverse complement strand
TTAGCGCCTCGCCCTGGGGCTACGTGCTGCCCGCCGCCGTCGTCGCGATGGCCCTGGCCTGGCTGATTCGCCGCAACGTCAGCATCTCCGTGGGCCGAAAAGGATGAACGCGGCCGGGTTCGCCCGTTGTTCGCTGCTTGCCGTCGCGGTCCTCGTGGCTGGTGGATGGGTGGGGAGCGACGCGCAGGCGCAGGGCTCGGGGACGATCGGCGTCTCCCTATCCCCGGCTGGGACGCAGCTCGTACTCGAGCTGCGTGCCCGGCCGGACCGCCTCCGGGCTGGCCAGGAGACACAGCTGCGATTGAAGCTCACCAATCGTGGCGGCGCCACGGCGCGGCCCACGCGCGTGGAGCTGATGCTGCTCCCGGCGTTCACGCTTGTCGAAGGTCCGAACCCCATCACGGGCGTCTCCGTTCGCCCGGGCCGGAGCGTGGACCTTCGCTGGCGGCTCTGTGCCCGTGAACCTGGCAACTACCTGCTCGTTGCCAGGGCCGTGTTCGCAAACGGCCCGGAGTTCACCAGCAACGCCGTCCTCATCGAGGTGCGCCCTCCGAGCGGCCACCGGCGTTGCGGTGATCGCGAGGGGGAGGAGCGTGAAAAGTAGCAAATCTCACGCGAATAGTTAGCCTGGCGCGCTTGCAGGGCTCTGGAGTCCGCGTATACTCCGGTCAAGTTCGCGGCGACGCATGATCCGCGGCATACCGCGCCGGGAGGCTCTCCTTGTTCATCGGCTACTTCACGGAACGACCCTACCAGGACCCCAACTCCGGCTACTTCGGCGCCACCGGCCGGGATATCACGGACCTTGGCATCAGCAACAGCCAGTACGACCCCAAGCTGGGTGCCGAGCTCTACAACCGCTATCTCGATGAGAAGGTCTACGCCGAAGAGATGGGCTTCGATGGCCTCATGCTCAACGAACACCACAGCACCCCGTTCTGCATGGGTGGCGTCCTCAACGTCGAGGCGGCCATCCTCGCCCGGATCACGAAACGCGCGAAGATCGTCCTCCTCGGCAACGTCCTCCCGATCTGGGATGACCCGCTCTGGCTGGCCGAAGAGCTCGCCGAGATCGACATGATCTCGCGCGGCCGCCTGGTCACGGGCTGGGTACGCGGGACCGGCCGTGAAAGCGTCGCCCACAACGCCCAGGCTCCCTACAACTGGGAGCGCTTCCAGGAGGCCCACGACTTCATCGTCAAGGCCTGGACGCAGCCCGGCCCCTTCCGCTGGGAAGGCGACCACTACCAGTACCGCTACGTGAACCCCTGGTCCCGCCCCTACCAGGATCCACACCCCCAGATGTGGATCCCCGGCGTCATGTCGAAGAACACTGTCGCCTGGGCCGCTAAGCAGCGCTACCCGTACGTCATGCTCGCCACGGAGATGGAGCCGACGCTCCAGTCCTACAAGTACTACGAAGAGCAGGCCAGGGAGAACGGCTACGAAGCCGGTACCGAAAACCGTGGCTACCTCTTCAAGGTCCACGTCGATGAAACCGAAGAACTCGCCGAAGCCGCTGCCCGCAAGTACATCCAGGGCCCCAGCAACCCGTTCCTCGAAGGCAACCAGGGCAACGTCCGTGCCTCTATTCAGAATCTCCCGGGCCTCACCTCCCGCACGGCGCTGTTGCCGACGGTCACCAGCTTCGCGGCCGCCGCAGCCCGTGGGCGCGGCGCCGATTTCAACAAGAACGCAACAGACGCGCAGAAGCAGGAGGCGGCCGACTATCTCGGCACGTTCGAGCAGCAATCGGACAAGATGAGCATCATCTGGGGCACGCCCGATACGGTGATTCCGAAGGTGAAGCAGGTCCTCGAATACCTCCGCCCCGGCAGCGTCTTCTTCTGGGATGGCGATGGCGCGATGGACCACGACGACGCGATGCGCAGCCTCCGCCTCTTCGGCGAAGAGGTCATCCCGGCGGTCCGCGAGATCAGCAAGTCGCTCGATCTCAAGAGTCCGTTCGAAGTCGATAA
>CAZQCR010000455.1:0-1986 GCA_964591745.1 uncultured Anaerolineaceae bacterium | reverse complement strand
CGCTTGTTCGACGGGCCTTGCAGCCACACCGGCTCTCGCGAGCGGGCTGTCGGTTGATGTCAACGGCATCGGCTACACCGTCGGCAACGGGGTGAAGAGCAAGGACTGTTATTTCTCCTCCGATTCAGGCACGACCGCGAAGGCAACGAACGCTCTTACCAGCGGCGACATCCTTTATTGGGTCGGCAGCGTGGCAGGATTTCAGCTTGACGCGAGTGACGTCGTTGACTTCTCATTCCCCGCGTTCTGACTTTTGATAGCGGGTTCGCTTGTTTTCAGGCGGACCCGCTTTCTTGGTAAGATCGTCCAGTAGCGGCAGGCTTGCATGACGCTAACGGCACATGGGAAAAATAAACCTAAAGCAGGTGGGGGGCGCTGGTGCCTCTGCGGGGCAAGTCCCAACTTGGACGGGCTCTGCGTGGACTCCAGCAACCTCCTCTGGCTCGGCTCGACCGGCACTCTGCTACAGCAAGAACTACGACCCGTCGCTGACCGTGTACACGGGGGCCACGACCGTTGTTCTTGTGCAATACAGCCTCGCCTCAAGCTATCAGAGCCTCACGCCTTCGTGGTGGCAACTCCCGGCATCGGTGACTGGAACTGGTGGGCAAGTCAACGCGGGCTTGCGCCTTTACTGGTCCGACTCCAGCTCCACTGACCTTTTCAACACAGCCACGACGGGCGCTCTCATGGGCTACCGCTGGCAAACGAGGTTCAACAAGGACGGGCTGAGAATCACGCAGATCGCGTTTCTCGCAGCGAACACTTCGTCGCAGTCGATCTCAGCTAACCTTGGTCAGTTTCTGTTAGAGGGCGAGCAAACGTGATTGCTCGTCTTTTGGTGATGGGATACCTTCTGAGAAGGCGTTCCGGTAGCGACGAACCAGGAATATGACAATGCAAGCTTTTGCCGGGTGGGTGCGTCCGAACCCGCCACTCCAGAACGTCACGCTGATCACTGCCGCGAACTCGCCGTACACCGTCGCCTCGCTCGCCCACTGCGCCGGCGGCGGCGATCCGAAGACCTCGGCGGCGGCGAGGAGGGGCGTCACCGACGTGGCGTTCGTGCGCCGGGCCCTGCTGGCGTCGGCGGGCGCCGACGGCGCCGTGCGGCTGTGGAGGCCGACCGAGGAGGACTCGGACGAGTTCCTCGCCACCGACGCCGACGCCGCCGCCTCGTCGTCGTGGGCGGTCTGCGCCGAGGCCGCGGCGGAGGCACCGGGCGGCGACGGCCTCTCCTCCTCGTCCGCGGCCTCCCCCTCGGCCGTCGTCGCGCTGGCGGTGCACCCCTCGAGGGACTACCTCGCCGCGGCGGGCGCCGACGGCGAGTGGAGGCTCTACGACCTGGGGGCCGCGACGGCGGCCGCGAAGACGGGGGGCGCCCCCCGCTCCCCGTCCTCCCGCGCCTCCGGCGCCCCCCTCTCCCGCCTCGTCTCCGTGCCCGACGCCGCCAGCGGCGGGTACAGCTCGGCGGCCTTCCACCCCGACGGCGTGATCCTGGGCGCCGGCACGCGCGGCGGCGCCGTCCGCATCTGGGACGCGCGCTCGCTCAAGGCGGTGGCCAGGTTCGAGGGGCACGACGCCTCCGCCGCCGCCTTCGCCGGCGTCACCGGCCTGGCGTTCAGCGAGAACGGCTACTACCTCGCGACGGGCGCCTCGGACGGCGTCAAGGCCTGGGACCTGCGCAAGCTGAAGAACCTCGCCTCCGTCCCGGGGCCCCCGGGAGCAGGGGAAGGCGGAGGCGGCGGCGGAGGCGGCGGCGCCTCGAGGCTGGCGTTCGACCCGTCGGGCTACCTGCTCGCCGTCGCGGGACCGGGGGGCGTCTCGATCCTCGGCTCGAAGCAGGAGTGGGCGCCGCTGCGCCAGCTCGCGGGCGGCGGCGAGGGGAGGCGCAAGGGAAAAGGGATCACCCCAGGCCTCGGCGCAGGCGATTCGTCCAACCCGCAGCCACGAGCCGGCGCGAATTCGGGCGTATGGCGCGGCTTT
>CAZQCR010000454.1:0-1998 GCA_964591745.1 uncultured Anaerolineaceae bacterium | reverse complement strand
TCGGCGGCGATTGAGCGGCTCCCACAGGTGACGATAGCGGCCGTCAACGGCCTCGCGGTCGGCGGCGCCGTGGTCTGGCTGAGCTGCATGGATATCCGCCTCGCGGCCGCCTCCGCCTGGTTCTCGATCCCGGAGGTGGACCTGGACATTCCCCTGACCTGGAACGCGCTTCCGCGGCTGGTCCGCGAACTCGGCCCGGCACGGACGAAGGAACTGGTGATGGCCTGTGACCGGTTTACGGCCGATGACGCCCTGCGATGGGGATTCCTGAACCACGTCACCGCGGACGCCGAGCTCCTGCCGCGAGCGCGCGCCCTCGCCGAAAAGCTGCTGGCGAAGGACGCCATCTCCATCGCCCTGACGAAGTCGACGGTGAACGCGCTCGCGAACCTGATGGTGCCAGCGGAAGCGACACACGCGGACCCGGACTACCTGGTGCTCGCGCGCATGGTGCAGTCCGAAGAGCGCCGGCGGGCGAAGGCTGACTAGACGCGGAGACGCAGAGGAAGCGGAGGAGACATCGGAGAGCGGGAGATCTCGCCATCTACCCGGCTCTCTCAACCTCTGCGGCTCCGCGTCTAACCGGCTCCGGACGTGTGCTACTGGCCGCCGGGAGTGGGCGCCGGCGCCACGGTTGGGGCGAGTTCGGAGATGGCCACAGGCCTTGCCGCTACCGGGCGCGCGAAGAGGACGATCGCGGCGGCCACGTACGTCAGAATGGCCAGGACCGTGAACGGCGCAACGTAGCTGCCGCCCTGGTCGTGGAGGAGGCCGACGCCGATCGGGCCGACGCCGCTGCCCGCCTGGCCGGCGAAGCTGATCAGCCCGAAGACCGTGCCGAAGCTCACCATCCCGAAGATTTCGGCGGCGAGGAGCGACTGCATCATATAGACGTTGCCGATCGTGAAGCCGAAGATCAGGGTCAGCACCCAGGTCGCGGCGACGCTATCGACGTTTACGATGATCAGCACGCAGGTCCCCTGGACGACGAAGAGGATCGCGGAGAGCAGGCGCCGATCGACGTTGTCGGCGAAGACGCCGACGGCGAGCCGGGCAAGAATGCTGCCGAGGGCCGTCACGCTGATCGTGAAGGCTGCGGCGCTGCGTGACCCGAGCCGTTCCTGGAGAAACGTCACCTGGTGGACGATGTACCCGGTCTGGGCGATGAGTACGAGCAGAAACGCCAGCATGAGCGCCCAGAACGAGAGCGTGCCGATCGCCTCGCGGCGCGTCCAGGGCCGTTGCTGGGCGGTTACGAAGGCCCGAGTCGCGGCCGAAGTGATCGGTGGGTCGCTGCCATCGGGCTGGAGGCCCATCTGCTTCGGGTCCCAGGCGATGACGAAAAGGATGACAGGCAGCCCGGCGAGGATGACGATCCCGCCGAGGATCGGCGTCGCCAGTTCGAGCCCGCCAACGCCGATAAGGGCGCTGGCGATCGGTGCGATCGCCAGCCCGCCGAGCGAGACGCCGGTCGATGAGACGGACATGGCGAGGGCTCGCTTGCGGATGAACCAGCGGGTCATGATCGCGTTGACGGCGACGCCGCTGGAGAGCCCGTAGGCGAAGGCGAAGATGAAGTAGACCGTGTACAGCTGCCAGAGTTCGTTGACGAGGCCGATGAAGGCGCCGCTGACGCCGTTGATCACGGTGCCGATGAGCATGAAGCGCATCGGCCCGCGCTTATCGATGATCGGGCCGGTGAAGGCGGCGGTGATGCCAGCGACGACGAAGTAGATAGCGGGCGCCCAGCTCACCTGGGCGGTGGACCAGCCGTGCTCATCGCGCAGCGGCTTGAGAAAGACCGGGAGCCCGTAGTAGCCAACGCCGACGCCGACGAACATGAGCACGCCACAGGCGATGGCGACGTACCAGCCGTAGAACCAGCGATCCGGGAGGAAACGGGCGGCGAGAGGGCCGGTGATCGAGGACCGGACGGTCATACACGGCAGTCTAACGGATCACCGGGAAGGAGCCGCGCTGAGCGTCCGCCGCCACGTT
>CAZQCR010000453.1:0-2022 GCA_964591745.1 uncultured Anaerolineaceae bacterium | reverse complement strand
AAAGTCGCCGCACGAACGCCAGGGAATCACCAATCGGTACCTCGCTCGCCCAGAGTCGCCGGCTCGCAATCCTCACCACGCCCCACGCGACGATGTCCGGTACTCCGACCGGCTCATCGCCGCCGTACAAGTCTTCCAACCAGCGCCTATAACGCCAATGACCCGGAGCGTCTGCCCGGAAGGCGAACACGAGGCAGTCGATATCAGGAACCAGCACGCAACAGCTTCTCGACCAGGTCGTCCTCGTCCGCCTCGCGGGCCTTCTCCTTGAAGTTCTCCTCGGTAACGCCCTCGCGGAGCCCGCCGGAGACGTTCGCCACTGGAAAGACGGGCGAGCGCAGCGCTCGCCGCACCGCCCGTTCGACGAACTCCTCGACGCTCTCCCCTTCGCTGGCCGCCCGCTCGGTGGCTTCGTGGACGAGACTGTCGTTGAGGATCACCGCCGTTGCCATGAGGGAATTATAACAGGCCTCGCGGGCCAGGCATGCTAAGCTCCCACTCCATCAGCGAGGAGGAGAACACCATGGACGACCTTCGAGGCAAAACGGCCGTCGTCACCGGCGGCGGGAGCGGCATCGGCCGCGCCCTCGCTCTCGCTCTCGCCGCCGAAGGCGCCAACGTCGCCGTCGCCGATCTCGATATCGCCGCCGCCCAGGCCGTCCGCGACGAAGCCATCGCACTCGGCGTGCGCGCCATCGCCGCCCACTGTGATGTCTCCGACCGCGACGAGGTCACTGCCCTGGCCGAAGCCGTCTTCGCCGAATTCAGCGCAGTCCACATTCTCTGCAACAACGCCGGCGTCGTCCGCTTCCAGCCCCTCAAAGAGATGACGGCGGCTGACTGGGACTGGGTCAGCGGCGTCAACCTCCAGGGCGTCGTCAACGGCGTCCTTGCCTTCCTCCCCCGCATGCGCTCCCAGGGCGAAGGTGGACACATCGTCAACACCTCCTCGATCGCCGGGCTCTCCTACACCGCCGGCCAGAACATCGGCAGCTACGTCATGACCAAGTACGCCGTCGTCGGCCTCTCCGAAGACCTCCACCGCGAACTCGCCAGCGAGAACATCGGCGTCTCCGTCCTCTGCCCCGGCGGCGTCCAGACACGCATCCTCGATGCCGGCCGCAACCGCCCCGACGAGTTTGGTGGACCCATTCCCGCGCCCGGCCCGGGCCGAGATCCCACCGGCGACCACGCCCCCCAGACCTCGCTCAAGCCGGAAGCCGTCGCCGCGATGGTCCTCCGCGCCATCCACACGAATCAGCTCTACATCGTCACCCACCCGGAAACGCGCATCATGGTCGAGCAGCGCTTCCAGGCGATCATGGCCGCCTTCGACGCCCTCGAAGCCTGACCCACCCCTCCCTCTCGTCTCTCGTCTTGCCTCTGTCGTCTACCGGAGCGTAATTCCACCATCGACCGCGATGAACTGACCCGTGATGTTCCGCGCCCACTCGCTCGCCAGGAACGTCGCCAGCCGCCCTATATCCTCCGGCGTCTGCTCCCGTTCCATCGGCACGCCGCGCTTCACGGACTGTTCGAACACCTGCCGTGGCGTCATCTCCGCGAACGCCGGGTTCGACTTCTGAATCGCCGTCGCCATCCCCTCCCAGGCCCGCGTCCAGAGGAAGCCCGGGCAGATCGCGTTCACCCGGATGTCGGCCGGCGCCAGCTCCAGCGCCAGCGACTTCGTCAACGAGATCACGCCCGCCTTCGCCGCCGCATAGGCCGCCAATGCCGGGCTCGCCCCCAACCCGGCGATCGAGGAGATGTTCACGATCGCTCCGCCCCGCTCCTTCAGGTGCGGTATCGCCGCTTTCGACATCAAGAACGTCGTCCGCAGGTTCTGGGCCATCGATTCGTCCCAGCTCTCCGCCGCCACGCTCGCGATGCCCCCACCCCAGTTCAGGATGGCGCCGTCGGGGATGACCATCGGCCCGCGGCCCGCCCCGGCGTTGTTCACCAGGATGTCCAGCCGCCCGTACTTCGCCACCACCCTGGCGACGCCCTCCTCGGCCTGCTCCG
>CAZQCR010000452.1:0-2036 GCA_964591745.1 uncultured Anaerolineaceae bacterium | reverse complement strand
CTACATCTCTGAGGATCGCTGCGAGGGTACCCACGGGCAGATCGCGACTACCGTGCACCGGTACCGTAGTCCGCAAGCGCTCGGAGGCGCGCCGGAGGGGTCACGTGGCTGCCCCGCTGGCCCAACACTTCGAAACCGATGCGTTCCAGAACGCGCACGAGTTCGGCGCCGTTGATGTTTGGTAGCCGTTCACTCACGACGCCATGGGAACGGACACACGGCCCACAACGAACGGGTCACGTTCCACGGGGATCTCCTCGCCGTCGGCCTGCATTCCTTCGATGTGCAGGGCGATCGCCTCACGTATCTGATCCATCGCCTCATCGACAGTGTCACCGAAGGTGTGACAGCCCCGGAGCGCCGGGACGAACGCGTGAAAGGCGTCGCCGTCTGGCTCCACGACGACAGTGAAGGTTCGGTCGGTCATGAACGAAGTATAGGCCCGGGCTGGTGACAGCGCCGAGTCGCCCCGTCGTGGTACGTTGACTGCTCGCGGCGGCCCGGAGCTGCCGGCGGAGGATGATGGCATGCGCATTGGAATCGGAGTTGACACGAGCGGGACCCTGGACGAAGTGCTGGCGAACTTCAAGCGCGCGGAGGCCGACGGCTTCGCCTCGGTCTGGGTGCCGAACATCTTTGGCTGGGACGCGATCACGCTCCTGGCGCTGGCGGGCCAGGTGACGACGACGCTGGAGATGGGCACGTTTGTGGTGCCGACCTACCCGCGCCACCCTTCGGCGATGGCCCAGCAGGCGCTGACGGCGGCGGCGGCGACGAACAACCGCTTCGTCCTCGGCATCGGGCTGAGCCACAAGCTCGTGATCGAGGACATGTTCGGGCTCGATTATTCGAAGCCGATCCGGCACACGCGCGAGTACCTGACGATCCTCGACCGCGCCCTGACCGGTCAGCCGACGACGTTCAAGGGCGAGGAGTACCGCGTCTCGTTCCAGGTGTCCGTGCCCGGCGCGCAGAAGCCGCCGGTGATCGTGGCCGCCCTCGGGCCGCAGATGCTGAAGCTGGCGGGCTCGCTTGCCGACGGCACAGCGACCTGGATGGGTGGCCCGAAGTACCTGGAGGATGTCGCCATCCCGATCATCTCGGCGGCGGCGAAAGAGGCTGGCCGGGCGGCGCCGCGCATCATCTCCGGCTTCCCGGTGGCGGTCACGAGCAAGGTCGAGGCAGCGAAGGCCTCGGCCGCCCAGGCGTTCGCGATCTACGGCCAGCTCCCCAGCTACCGCGCGACCCTCGACCGCGGCGGCTACACCGACGCCTCCTCGGTCGCGATCATCGGCAACGAAGAGCAGGTGGTGGGCCAGATGCGGGCGCTACGGGATATCGGGGTGACGGACTTCAACGCCTCGCCCTACCCGGTGGAGGGGGACGCGGACGCGCCGAAGCGGACCTACGCCCTGATGGCGGAGCTGGCAACGAAGGGGCTGTAACGGAGGTTCTGCCGCACGCGGCCAGGGATGGCTGTGCGACACCCGCACGACGCCGTACAACGGTGGGTCTCCGCGTCGAGCGTGAATATCGTCACGCAAATCCGACGAAGTATTGCATTTATAGGTGGACTGGCCAGCGCCCGCCGGGTTATAACCGCCTTGGCCGCACTTGGCCAAGGAAGACTCAACATGAAGACCCGGATCATGACCCTCGCCCTCGCCGGCACATTCGCCTTCGCCGCCTTTGGCGGGGTCGCACTCGCAGCCTCCCCCAACCAGGCTACGCCCGGAACTCCGGGCGACAAGAACTGCGAAGGCCAGACCATGGCGTACCTCGCGCAGGGGAACGCCGTCGTCGCGCCCGGGCCGGGGATTGGCAACGTTCGAGCGGGTTCTTCGCCAGCAGCTCCTTGATCATCATCACGGCTTCCGGCGGGTTGCCGGCGATCTCTTCGGCCTTCGCGAGGGCGGTCTCGAGAAGCTTTTCGGGCGGGGTGACGGCGGACACGAGGCCCATGCGCAGCGCCTCGTCGGCGGGGACCATGCGGCCGGTCAGGCACATATCGGTGGCGTGGCCGAGGCCGACGAGCT
>CAZQCR010000451.1:0-2042 GCA_964591745.1 uncultured Anaerolineaceae bacterium | reverse complement strand
GGACCGAGGTAGGCCGCCCAGCCCCGTTCGTTCGAAAGCGGTGGCCAGATCGGCACCTCCCACTGGCTCGAAACCGTCGTCCTTCGGTCATCGATCATCGGATAGATGAGCAACTGGAAGGCCAGCGCGATCTCCCCGCGGTCCCGCGCCAGCAACGCCAGCCCGGCCGCAAGCCCGCCCCCGGCCGAGGCCCCGCCGATCCCCAGCCGGTTCACGTCGACACCGAGTTCGGCCGCGTTCGCCTTCACCCAGGCCAGCCCGGCGTAGCAGTCCTCCAGCGGCCCCGGGTACGGTGTCTCGGGCGCCAGCCGGTACTCGACCGCCACCCCGATGCAGTTCAGCGCCGTGCACCACTTGTCGAAGCGCAGGTCTTCCATCTCAAACGTGCCCATCACGTAGCCGCCCCCGTGCATCCAGTAGACACAGGGAAGGGCTCCGCTGGCCCCCTTCGGCCGGTGCACTCGGAGCTTCACCTCAGGAGCGCCGTCCCCGCCGGGGATGGAGTAGTCGCGACGCTCCACGGCGTCCGAGAGCGCCAGCGTCACGGCCGCCGCCAGCCTGGCCGCCCGCAGCGCCGGCAGCTTCTCCAGTACCACCGGCCCCATCATCGGCATCGTCTTCAGGAACTCCCGGATCTCCGGGTCCAGCAGCGCTTCAACGTTCATGGCTCTCTCATCCTCCGTTGTCGTGGAGGGCGAACTCTAACGGAACGGCACGCTCATGTCCCTTTCGTGCGTCCGATTCCTGGCAAAACGTGGCGTTTCCGTGCACCCGTATCCGCTACGCCCCCGCTGACGCTGAAAGTTGTAGGATCGGCTTCGATTCACGCCCTTCAACGGGCACGAAGAAGGCGATCGAGGCCCCCACCCTCCCGGACGGGGAGCAGAATGCGAGAAAGCGATATGGAACGTTCATTCGGCTGGATTCCAACGAGGTTCGTAGCGCTCGTCGCGTTCGTGGCCCTCGCCGCCCTCTTGATCCTGCCGGCGGAAGCGTTCGCCGCCGTGCAAGTGAGCAAAGCTTCGCTCAGCGCGGGCAGCCTCCGCGTCGAAGGCCAGGGTGCGCTCGCCAGCGCGACGATCACGGTCTCCTCGCCTGAATCCACGGCGACGGGTAGGGCCGATAGCAAGGGCGAGTTTAAGATCTCCGCTTCGAACTACCGTTCGAGCACCTGCAAGGTGACCGTCCGCGATGCCTCCAGTTCGGTCATCGCGACCCTTTCCGGCTGCACCGTGGCGACTGTCCCACCGCCACCGCCGCCGCCACCATCTCCGACGGCGCCGGCGCTCTCCTTCGTCGCCCTCAGCCACACCTCGCTTGCCGCCGTCGGAACGATCGCCATCGGCGAAGTCCGTCTCGTGAGCGTCACGTCTACAGCCGTCGCCGTCACCGTCACAAGCAGCCACCCGGCCATCGCCCGTGTGACCAGCGGTTCGACTACCCAGGTGTCGTCCATTCAGGTCGCGTCGGGCTCGGACCAGGCGATATTCGAGGTTCGCCACGTCGCCGCGGTCACCGCCCCAACGCTCGTGACGATTACCGCCGCGGCCAATGGCGTCACAAAGACCACCACGCTCACGATCAACCCGGACCCCGGCGTCCTCATCACCTCCGACCGTGAACTCGGCCCAGGATTCGTGGGCTCCGACTTCACTACCTTCTCCACCCTCGGGACCACGATCGGCCTCTCCTCGCCTGCCATTGGCCCCGTCAGTTGGGCCGTGACCGCGGGACAGCTTCCCGCTGGCCTCCGGCTCGCTGACGTGAACACCAGCCAGACGCCGGCAAAACACACCTGGGTCGCCGTTATCGGCACACCGACTACCATCGGCGCCAGCACCTTCTCCGTCAGATTGACCGACGCGAACGGTGTTTCACGCACCGGCACGTACACGATCATCGTGAACCCCGCCCTCGCCCTCGTGATCAACCCTCAGCTGCCCTGGTCCCTCTCCGTCGGCGTCTTCACGAACCTCTGGCTCGATGGCAGCGGTGGCGTTCAGCCCTACACCTGGACGCGGACCGCCGGCGCCTTCCCGCCG
>CAZQCR010000450.1:0-2049 GCA_964591745.1 uncultured Anaerolineaceae bacterium | reverse complement strand
CACGAAGGCGTGAACGCCGCCGGGTCGAACGTCCGCCCGCGCCCGGTTCGCCGCGAAGGGTCTAGCCCCCCCGCCCGCCGCTGAAGGTCGAACGGCGCTCGCGCCGCATCCCCCAGGGCAACAACTCCGCCACCCGCATTCGACGCCGCCAGCATCGCCGTCGCCCGGTCCCGCTCCAGCCCCACCGCCTCCACTCCGGCCTCGCCCAGCGCCATCAGGTCGCCGCCAACCCCGCAGGTCAGGTCCACGACCGGCAGCCCCGTAGCCCGCAGTCGCTCCGCCCGACGCCGGGCCACGGGCGCGCGCGTCATCATCTCCAGCCCCTCTGCCGTGAACAGCAGCTCGCGCGCCTCGTCGAAGCGCGCCCGCGCCCGGTGGCGGAGCGTCAGCTGTTCGGCCAGCGCGGAGGCTGCCGCCGCAGGAAACCGCTTGCGCAACGCCGTCGAAAGCGCCACCGGCTCCAGCGCCCCGAGCCCTGCATCCAGCCCCGCCAACGCCTCGCGGCCGGCAGCCGAGACCAGGTAGCGCGCCCTCTCGATATCCACGGCCCGAGTGTAGCCGCCGGGGCCGCTATCCTTGGCCCCATGGCCCGTATCCTCTGCCTCGATTTCGACGACACAGTCGTCCTCGATAACACCTGGCGCCAGTTCCTCGACCGCTTCACCGACCCCGCCGCCTTCGAAGAGCAGGTCGAGAAGCCACGCGCCGCCGGGCTGCTCTCGGTCGAGCAGGCGAACGCCGCCGGCCTCGACCTCATCGACCCGGCAGTCACCCGCGACGAACTCGAAGCCTTCGCCCTTACCGTCGCCCGCCCCCGCGAGGGCCTGCACGAACTGCTCGACTGGGCCCACTGGAACGGATGGCTCGTGGCCGTCGTCAGCCTCGGCTTCGACTTCTACGTCGATCCCGTCCTCGATAGCCTCGACATCCATCGCCTCGCCCGCCACACCGGCCGCACCCGCAACGACTACCGCTGGCGCGTCCGCTACCTCAGCCCCCGCGGCATCGACGTCGAGGAGGGCTTCAAGCTCTCCTACGCCCGCGCCTTCCGCGATGCCGGCGACTTCGTCGTCTACGCGGGCGACGGCGAGTCCGACCTCGAACCCGCCGCCCTCGCGCCCGTCGTCTTCGCCCGCAGCACGCTCCTCGAACAGCTCGAAGGGACGCGCGACCGCCTCTTCCCCTTCGAGTCGTTCCACGATCTCGTGGCCGTCCTCAACAGCGAGGCCACCGGCTGGCCAGGCGCTCAGGAGACGCCGGCGTGACCAGCGTCCTCATTCTCTACGACAGCCGCGGCGGCCTCACCGAGCAGCTCGCTCTCGCAATCGAGGAGGGCGTCATCGCCGCCGGCGCGGTCTGCCTCCGCCGCCGCGTAGAGGACGCCGCCGTCGCAGACCTCCTCGCGGCCGACGGCATCATCCTCGGCTCACCAAACTGGAGCGGCATGACAGGCAAACTCAAAGACTGGTTCGACTACAGCGGCGACCTCTGGCAGACGGGCGAGCTCGCCGGAAAAGCCGGTGCCGCCTTCACTGCGGGCTACTCCCGCTCCGGCGGCATCGAAGCTACCCTCCTTCAGCTCATCCACCTCCTCTTCGCCCACGGGATGGTCGTGGCCGGCCTCCCCTGGGACGACACCATGCGCGTCTCCGGCTCCTACTACGGCGTCACCGCCCACGGAACGGTCACGGAGGAGGACCGCTCGCAGGCCCGCGCCCTCGGCCGCCGCCTCGCGCTGCTGGCCGCTCGCCTCCGGGAGGCGTAGAACCGGGAACACACACCAGGAGGCACCCATGGACCGCAAGGCAATCGCCCGCGCCGCTGAACTCGCGGGGCTCACGCTCGAGGACACGACCGACCTCACGATCGCGGGCGAGGACCCGGTCTTCGAATCCCCCTTCCACCTCGGCGAAGGCGCGGCCGTCGCCCTCGGCCTCGTTGGTCAGGCCGCCAACCGCCTCTGGACGCTGAACGGGCACAAGCCCCAGGCCCTCAGCGTCGATATCCGCCACGCCAGGTCCCGCCCCTGACCGCCATCCACCCATGCCG
>CAZQCR010000449.1:0-2053 GCA_964591745.1 uncultured Anaerolineaceae bacterium | reverse complement strand
GGACCTGGACGATGGATCCGGCCGAGTCCGGCACCAGCGCCACGATGGCGTGGAAGCTCAACAAGACCACGTGCGCCGGCCGCCCCGCGGAGAACATCATCCGCACGAAGGTCACTCTGACCAACGGGACCGACTACAACATCCAGGTCCGGTAGGAGTCCGTCGGGCGTACCGCCCGACAGACTCCTACCTCTTGTTGTGGGGGCGGCGGGCCCGCCCCCACGCCGCCCACGGGAACCGGCTCGGAGCTGTCGAGGTTTGTTAACGCTATTGTGCGGAAGCTTGGTAGCTGGGGCCCGTCGGGCGCGGTCGGATAGTGACATCGACGAGGGCCCCCGGACGGGAGGCGTTGAGGGCAACGCGGCGCTCGCGGGTCCAACGGAGGTGACGGGCGAGTCGCGGCCGCTCGTCGATGAGAGGGTGTCCGCGCTCCTCGGCGATGGCGGGGAGGCGTAGGCGGACGTTGAACTCCACGCCGCGGAAGGGGCTTTCGGCGAGGCGCCGAGCGGCGGCGGGGAGGAAGCCGGGCCAGGCGGTCGCGAGCCCACCGGCCGGCAGGTCCGCGCGCTCCGGAGCGAACGTGAGGGTTCCACTCCGGGCCCGTGGCGGCGGCGTGGGTTGGGCGACTGCCGCGCGCTCCGCACGGAGGGCGCTCGCTGTCAGGGCGGAGACTCTCATCGTGAACTGACGGGGACGAGAGGCGGTTCCGAAGCGCAACTTATTGGATTCAATGCTGAAAAGCGGGAGTCGCAGCCCCTCGCCGGTGACGACGGTGCGCGACTCCTCCTCCCACGTATACCCAGGCCGACGGCCCATTTTGTCAGCGACCTCCGCGAGAGCGCGCTCAAGGGCGGAGCGGCTGTCCGGCTCAGCGGGCGCGGGGAGCGCGGGCGCCTCGCTCACGGGCGCATCGCTCACCGGCGCATCGCTCACCGGCGCATCGCCCACGGGGGCGTCGGGCGCATCGCCTGTTGCCCCCAGCGCCGAACCAGAGGGAGCGACGGCCGCGTCGAGGCTACTCGGCGTGCCGGTAGGCGACCCTCCGCTCCACGAGGGGAACGATGCACCCGTCGGGGCGCGGGGCTCCTGTCGCGGCGGCGCTGGCAGTGGCGGCGCGAGTCGGGCGCCGGCAACGATGCGCTTGTTCCAGACGAACATCGCGCACGCGAGTGCGAATTGCTGGCCACCGCGCTTCTGGGACCAGATCGTGTCCGCGACCATCTCGGCATCAAGCTGGGCGAATCGGTTCTCCTGGCCGATTCTGGCGTAGTAGAGTTCGACCACCGCAGCGGCGGGCCAGGCTTCCTCGTCGAGGCCCAGTGTCGTGAACAGCTCGAACTTCTCCGCGCCCACCTGGCGCCCCGATCCTCCGGTGGCCACGCACCGGGTCACTACGATCCTCACCTGGAACGGGGCAGTCTCCCCCTCGTCCGCCAACGTGTGGCCTCGCTCGGGACAGACGTCCATCATTCCAAGCTCCGCGGCGTAGCGGACGGGGCCCGAGCCGGAGTCCGGGACGCGCTCCCACTTCGCCCGGCCCAGCCGCTCCTGGACGTCTGTACGGTCGAGGAACTCGTAGTGCGAATTGCGACTCACGTAGGCGATCCCCACTCGACGGGCGACAACGAGGCTGGGCACGCCCCCGTATTCGCCGTCCGTCCGTAGCACCGCACGGGCTCGGGGAAACTCCAGAGCGTCGGATGCCTCCGCGACCGTCTGCACCGCCGCCGCGAAGTGCAGCCGCGGATCGCCGTTCCCGCGCTCGACCGTGACATTCAACCAAAGAGCGGTCCCCGCGTGCTGCACCATCGACTCGGACGACACCACCTCACCCCGCTTCCGCCCGGCGTACCCCGGTCCGGCGATGTCATCCAACCGCCGCTCGCCGACCGGAAGGTCCGGGCCTTCCGCGAGGGCCCGTTGACGAAACGCCTGCCTCGACGGGTCGAAGTCGAATACGTGCCAGCTCTCCCCCTGCGCGTCCCGCGTCTGTACTGCCGGATCTTGGAGCAGAGGGAGCGCGTCCGCCCCGTGGAGGAGCAGCCACCGCAGG
>CAZQCR010000448.1:0-2065 GCA_964591745.1 uncultured Anaerolineaceae bacterium | reverse complement strand
CGGGCGGACGTTCGACCCGGCGGCGGTCACGCCTTCGTGGGAGGTCTGCCTGCGGTTGCTGGCCGAGGCGGAGGCCGGGGCGATGAAGGCGCCGCCGGGAATCGACCACCAGGAGCTGCCGCCCGGCGCGGAGGTGGAGTTCGTCCAGCTCGGCCGGGTGCTGCGCGAGGCGGCCGTGTACGTGGGCCGCGGTGCGGCGCCGGGTGTGATGCGGGCCGTCCTGCTGCCTTCGGGGGAGACGGTGGATTCGAGAGGCGCGGAGGTGGCGCCGGGCGGCCGTGGTGGGTTCGGAGCCTGGATCGCGGACCCGGAATCGTGCGTGACGCGGGCGGGGGTCGTGCGGCAGCTCGCACATCGGCTGGGGGCGTGGCTCATCGACCCACAGCTGGCCTACCTGGCGGCAGACCAGCCGGTGGCGACGCCGCTAGTGGCCTGGTTCGAAGTCCTGGAGGTGATGGCGTTCTCCGTGGCGCGGTTGAAGGAGACTCTGCGGCGCCGGGGTTGGCGGCCAGGCGAGGTGCGGCGGCGGGCGTTCCCCGTTGAGCCCGACGAACTCCTCCGGCTGTTGGGGCCGATGCAAGGCGAACCGGTGGCGTTGTTCTGCACTACCGTGGGCGGTTCGCGCAAGGTAGTGGTGGGGCGGCGCTGGGCAGGGACATAATCGCGATGCGAACAACTGTTCAAGGGCGTAGACAATAATCACAGGTCCCGCTATTGTTTTCTGCGTACACAATTCCGTGCGCGGGACGCCGGAACGTCCCCGCCGCAGGAGTACGGCAGTTGGCCCTTATCACGCCATTCGATAACTACCTGGACCTGGTGGAGGCGGCCCGCGAGCTGGCGATCCATCCGCAGAGCCTTCGCCGCTTGATCAAGCAGAAGAAGATCCCGGCGACGCTGTTCGCCGGAAAATATCTGATCGAGCGGGACAAGCTGGAGATGTTCAAGAGCAACTACGACCCGCGACCGGGGCGAAAGCCGATCCGCCGCCTGCTTTGACACGGGCGTGACGCGGATCGTTCCGATCGTGCTCGATTCGGTCTCCTACCCGCCGGGCATCCGCTTGCCGGGGACCGGGGCGTGGTCAACGTCTTTCTCATCGAGCACCCCCGTGGGCCGATCCTCGTCGACACGGGCGTCGGTGAGGGCAGCCGCTTCATCGACCGGGCGTATGCGCCGGTGCGTGGCGACCTCAAGGCGGCGCTGGCCAGGCACGGCGTCGAGGTCGCGGAGATCGGGACGGTCATCCTCACGCACCTGCATTTCGATCACATCGGGCGCAACGGAGAGTTCCCGGGGGCCACGTTCTTTGCCCAGCGGGCGGAGATCGAGGCGGCGGCAGTGCCCGCCTACACGGTGAGCGAGTGGCTCGGTCTGGAGACGCTCTCGTACGTGGCGGTGGACGGCGAGGCGGAGGTCGCTCGCGGCGTGACACTGATCCCGACGCCTGGCCACACGCTGGGGCACCAATCGGTGCTGGTGGAGACGGACCATGGACTGGAGGCGATTGCCGGCCAGGCGGCGAGCTCGCCGGGGGAGTTCGCGGAGGTGCTGCGGACGGGGCGTCTACCGGGGATCGATCCGCCGGACTGGCCGGAGGCGTACGTAGCGTCGATCCTGCGGTTGGCGGCGCCGCGGCCGGCGCGGGTGTACTTCAGCCATCATGAAGGGGCGTGGGCGCCGGGGTGATGGGGCAGGTGCGGTCGTCGCGTCGCCCCGGGAGAGTGGCGGCCGGGCCCTCGCTACGGCTCGGGGCTCGGAGGCGGCCCCGGTGGGCCGCGGCTACAGCAGGCGGGCGGCGGTGGCGATGGGTTCGAGAAGCGCGGCGTCGTCGTTATCGACCTTGTTGACGCGCTGGGAGACGGCGGTGGCGATGATGGCACTGTCGGGCGCGGGCACGAGGAGGCGCTGGAGGTCGGGCGTTGGGGTGGTGCTGAACATCCAGAGGTCGGCGTCGCGGTCTTCGAGGATGACGGGCATGCGGTCGTGGATCTGGCCAACCACCGCGTTGGCGCTGGTGGTGACGATGGTGAAGGTGCGCTGCCATGCGCCGGGTTGGGGCTGC
>CAZQCR010000447.1:0-2068 GCA_964591745.1 uncultured Anaerolineaceae bacterium | reverse complement strand
CACCGACGGCGCCCCTTCCGGTCAGCAGGCCGGCTTCTGGGGCTCGATTCTGCCCGCCGCCTGGTCGCTCATGATCGCCCTGCGCACGCGCGGCCTGGGCACTGCCTGGACCTCGATCCATCTCGGCCGCGAGAAGGAAGTCTCGAAGCTGCTTGGCATTCCCGACGGGATCGCCCAGGCGGCGCTCTTCCCCGTCGCCTACTTCACGGGCGACGACTTCAAGGTCGCGACCCGGCTCCCCGTGGCCCAGGTCACGCACTGGGATAGCTGGTAGGCGGCCGTGGAAGCAGAGGTCGTCGCAGTCAGCATCAGCCCCTCCCACACCTTCAGTAAGCCGAACCAGGGGAGCGTGCGCCTGCTTGCCGGGGTCGGCGTCGAAGGGGACGCCCACGCCGGCGAGACCGTGAAGCACCGCTCGCGCGTCGCCCGGGACCCTTCGACCCCGAACATCCGCCAGGTCCACCTGATCCCGGCCGAGCTGCACGAGGAGCTGGCCGCCGCCGGCTTTCCTGCCATCCCCCCCGGGGCGATGGGCGAGAACGTGACGACCCGCGGCGTGGACCTTGTCTCGCTTCCGCTCGGCGCACGGCTACGCCTGGGCGCCGAAGCGGTGGTTGAAGTGACGGGACTGCGCAACCCCTGCGCCCAGCTCGACGGCCTCCACGCCGGGCTGATGAAGGCCGTCCTTGGCCGCGACGCCGAGGGCAACCTGGTGCGGAAGGCGGGCGTGATGTCGATCGTTGTGGCCGGTGGCGTGGTCTGTGCGGGAGATGCGGTCATCGTCGAACTGCCGGCAGGCGAGCATGCACCCCTCCAGCCTGTGTAGGAGTGACCTCCGCCAGCGCTCCTGTACCATTGTTGGCCATGGGAAGCGTGGTTCAGCCGGTCGTTCTCGAGGGCGCACACGTCCGCCTTGAGCCGCTGGCCGCCGCTCACGCCAAGGGCCTCGCCGAGGCTGCCAGCGGCCCGCGCGACACCTACGCGTTCACCTGGGTACCCGACGGCGTCGAAGAAGCTCGCGACTACATCACGGCCCGCCTCGCCGAGCAGGCCGAGGGGCTCGCCCTCCCCTTCGCGACCGTCGATGTGCGAACGTCCCGCGTGCTCGGCGCTACCCGCTTCATGCGCATCGAGTACTGGGCCTGGCCACCCGGGAACCCGAATCAGCGCGGAACGGACTACCCGGACGCCCTCGAGATTGGCGGGACCTGGCTGACCGCCGAGGCCCAGCGAACGCCGATCAACACCGAGGCGAAGCTGCTCATGCTCGGCCACGCCTTCGACACCTTGCGCGTCCACCGCGTCAACCTGAATACGGACGCGCGTAACCTCCGTTCGCGGAAGGCGATCGAACGCCTCGGCTGCCGTTTCGACGGCGTCCTTCGCGTCTACCAACCCGGCAGCGACGGTACGGTGCGCGATACCGCCTGGTTCTCGATGCTGGAGAGCGAATGGCCAGCCGCGAAGGCGGCCCTGGCCGCCAGACTGCGGCCGACCTGAGGAGGCGTGCATGAAAGACGAACAGACCGGCTCGATCGTCCAGCTCAATCTCTCGCGCGGTGGCGTGCCGAAGCTGCCGGTGATGCTCGCCGAGGTCACGGAACTGGGCCTCGCGGGCGACGGACATAACGAATCCCTGGCGATTCACGGCGGCCCCGAACGCGCCCTCTGCCTCTTCGCGATAGAGCGGATCGAGGCCCTGGCGGCGGAGGGCCACCCTATCTTCGCCGGCGCCACGGGCGAGAACATCACCACCCGCGGCATCGACTGGGACACGGTCGTCCCCGGCGCGCTGTTCCGCCTCGGGGCCGGGGTGCTGATCGAAATCACCCGTTACACGACGCCCTGCCGCACCAACGCGCGCTGGTTCACGGGCGGCGCGTTCCTGCGCATGCACCAGGACCGTTTCCCCGGCTGGAGCCGTGTCTATGCGCGCGTGCTCCAGGGTGGCATGCTGCGGCCGGGCGATTCGGTGGCAGTGGCTAGTCCCGAGGCCTAGAGCAGCCCCGTGCGCTGAAGAAGTTCGAACAGGTGTCGATCACTCTCTGTCATGGAGAAGGGGGTGGCA
>CAZQCR010000446.1:0-2077 GCA_964591745.1 uncultured Anaerolineaceae bacterium | reverse complement strand
GCCGGAAGTCCTCGAGGACGAGGCCGAGACCTTCGACGATCGCGGCGGCCTCCGTGGGCGGGATGATCCCGGTTGCGCCGAGCATGCGCGCATGGGCGATGGAGCCGGCGATGTCGTGCTCGTAGAGGGTGCGGTCTGCGCCGGCCGTGTAGTCCCGGGTGAGGGTGTCCATGTCTCCGTCGAAGCGCCCGCCCCAGGTCCGCTGTCCTTCGCTCATGGTGCGCTCCTCGCCAGTGCCGGGATGTCTAGCAGCTCGGCAACCTCGTCGAACTCGTAATCAGGGGTGACGCCCTCGACGTCCGGAGCTGAACGCCGCCAGGCCGCCGCGATCCCCAGTTTCTGGGCGCCAGCGATATCCTCGGCGAGCGAATTGCCGACCATCAGGGTCTCGGCCGGGACAACCCCGAGGGCGGTGAGCGCGAACTCGAAGAGCGCGGGATGCGGCTTGAGGAAGCCAACCTCTACGGAGACGGCGGTTGCGTCCCAGCCGATGTCGAGGCCTACCTCGCGAAGATCGGCCCGGAAGCGCTCGCCGCCGAACGCCCTATTGGTGACGATGCCGAGCTTGAAGCCGCGCGCGCGCAACTCCTTCAGTGTGGGGAGAGCATCGGCATAGGCAGCCTTGCCACCCTCGGCGCCGGAAACGTAGATCGCCTGGAGAAAGTCGGCCGCAGCCTCGCGGGTCACTGTCAGGCCGAGGTCGGCAAGGGCCTGGCGGGCTTCGGCGCCGTAATCGGGCTCAACCAGCGTCGTTTTCCGGGCGCGGGCCATAGCCAGTTCCATCGCGTTCCAGGCGGCCCGGGCGTAGGCCGCGGCCTGCTCTTCTTCGATGCCGTGGCCGGCGAGGACCGCGGCGGCGCGTTCCGAGGCGAGCCTGCGAAACTCGTGAGGCGGCGGCGCGCCCTCGGCGTGCCAGAGAGTGTCGCCGATATCGAAGAGGATCGCGCGGAAGGGCATGCGAGGTGAGGCCACGTCATCTGTGTCTGGGGGTTGGACTTTGGGAGCCGAGGCCCAATGGTGGCACGCGGGTACCTCCCGGACAATCATCACGGAACCACGCGGGCTTCCGAGGAGAATCCCTCGCCTCAACGCTTCTGGGGGCCGCGGCCCGGTAACGGACACGCGGTACAATGAGCCCATGCGATTGCGCGCCACCCACACGATGACGGTCGAATCATGGCTTCCGCCTGCGCTCGAACCGCTCAGGGCGCTCAGTCAGAACCTCTACTGGACCTGGTGCCCGGGCGCCGCGGCGGTGTTTTCGCGGCTCAGCCCCCGCCTCTGGGAAGAGACCGGTCACAATCCCGTGCTCCTCCTGCAAAGGGTGGAGCGCCCCGAACTCGAAGCACGCGCCGCTGACCCGGCGTTTGTCGAACGTCTCACCGGGGCCGCGGACGCATTGCGCCACTACCTCACCGAGCGACCGGCAGCCCCGGCCCTCGGAGGCTCGGCGGCCGAGGTGGCGGCCTACTTCTCGTTCGAGTTCGCCCTGACGGAGAGCCTGCCAACCTATTCGGGCGGCCTGGGCGTACTCGCCGGCGACCACGTGAAGTCGGCGAGCGACCTTGGCCTGCCGCTCGTCGCCATGGGCCTGCTCTATCGCCAGGGCTACTTTCAGCAGTCACTGGCGGCGGATGGTTGGCAGATCGAGGAGTACCGCGACCTGGACCCGATGATCCACGCCATGCGCCCCGTCCTGGACGACGCCGGCCAGGAGCTGAGGGTGGCGGTGCCGTTCCCTGGCCGCGAGGTGGTAGCGGGCGTCTGGCGCCTTGAGGTTGGCCGGGTACCGCTGTTCCTTCTGGATACCGCGGTGGCGGAAAACAGCGTGGCTGACCGGGCGATCGCCTCCCGCCTCTACGGCGGGGACATGGAGACGCGCATCCAACAGGAGATGCTGCTCGGCATCGGTGGCGTCCGCGCGCTGCGGGCGATGGGCCTCCGGCCGGGCGTGTGCCACATGAACGAAGGGCATTCGTCGCTCCTCGCGGTCGAGCGGATCCGGCTGCTGATGGAAGAGGAACGGTGCAGCTTCGACGAAGCACGGGTACCGGTATCCGCAGCGACGGCGTTCACC
>CAZQCR010000445.1:0-2095 GCA_964591745.1 uncultured Anaerolineaceae bacterium | reverse complement strand
CGGTGCCGATCTCGTCGATCACGATGACTTCCGGCATGTGGTTTTCGACCGCTTCGATCATGACGGCGTGCTGGGCCGCTGGCGTGGCGACTTGCATCCGCCGGGCGCCGCCGATGGCGGGGTGGGGGATGTCGCCGTCGCCACCGATCTCGTTCGAGGTATCGACGATGATGACGCGCTTGTTCGCGTCGTCGGCGAGGACGCGGGCAACTTCGCGGAGCATCGTCGTCTTGCCGACGCCGGGGCGGCCGAGGAGGAGGATGCTCTTGCCGCCGAGGACGAGGTCTTCGATCACGCGGATGGTGCCGTAGATGGCGCGGCCGACGCGGCACGTGAGGCCGACGACTTTGCCGCGCCGGTTGCGGATGCAGGAGATGCGGTGAAGCGTGCGTTCGATGCCGGCGCGGTTGTCCTCGCCGAAGGCGCCGATGCGAAGGATGACGTACTCCAGGTCTTCCTCGGTGATCTCGCTGTGGCTGAGGACGACTTCGCGGCCGGGGTAGCGGGCCTCGGGCAGGCGCCCGAGGTCCATGACGATCTCGAGCAGGTCGATACGGCGGGTTTCGTCGGCCAGCGCCTCGGTGATGCGCGGCGGCAACGACTCGAGCAGGAGGTCGAGGTCGTCGGTCACGATCTGTTCGTAAGGGAGCGGGGTCATCGTTTCGCTTTGCACCACAGTCATTGCGGGAGCGCGAGCGTTTCCGCCGGCACTGCCACCACCTCCTTGAGCGAATTCATTACGGCGAGCCGCCGTGCACAAACATGGCGTACGCCCAGGGGCGTGTAGCCTCGGTCGCCAAGGGCGCCTTCCAGCCCCTGGTCTTCGCCGATCACCAGCAGGGCCTGCCGGCCAGCGTGCTGTTCGATGCATTCGAGGGCGGCGGCGACGGCGGCAGCATCGGTGGGTTCCGCCATCAGCCGGCACTCGCGGTCGGCCAGCCCGACCCAGGTGGTGAGCGCGCCCCGATCGCCGTCCGCCACGAACTCGCGTTCGCAGTCGTACGAATCGAGGACGGCGCGGAACTCCTGGAGGGTCACCGCCTCGGCCCGGCGCACGATCTCCGGCACCGTCCGGGTGTAGAGCCGGAAGACGCCATGACGGTCGGTCCGGTTGACCGGGCGGAGGCCGGGCACCGCGCTGCCTTCGCCGTGATGGCGGGGAAGGGCGTAGAGGAACTCTCGACGGTACGAGGCGAGCCCCCCGGCCCGTACGGCGCCCTCGTGGGGCGTCGAATCCGGGCAGCGCATGAAGAGGCGGCGGCCCTGCCTGCGGGCCACATCGGCGCCGCATTCCGAGATGAGCGTGGCCACCGCTTCGTCGTCCATATCGCGCGCGATCCGGAGGGAGACGACCTCCCAGCAGGAACCGCCGGAGAGTTCCCGGGCGACGAGGACGCCGCGGTAGCCAATGCCCCGCTTCACGCCCAGGACGAGCGTGCGGGGCACCCGCGGCAGGTTGGTCAGCCCGGTCGCCGCCAGGCCCGAGGAGACGAGGAGGTTTTCGCCCGAACGCGTCGCCACGACTTCGGTGGAGAGGCGGCGCATCTGCGGCCAGAGCGTGGCGGCGTCGATGGGGCTGAGGGGGTCGGCATGGAGGTCGCTCATTGCGCCGCCACCCGTTCGCCGGTGGCCCGCCAGTAGGCAGAACCGTCGCGGGCCCGCTCCAGGAAGCCGAGGTCGCAGAGGTAGCGCCTCAGGAGCGTGTGATCGCCGAAGGTGTGGGCTGCCACCAGCACGCCATCGACTTCCCGCTCCGTGTATGTGCGGCCCGCTTCGAATCGATCGGCGAGGTGCTCTACGGCAAGCGTCTTCACCCGCTGCTTCGCTGGCCACGAGGTCACGCGGCCCTCCCGGTCGAGATACGGTGCGAGTTCCACGGGCGCGCCTTCCGCAACCGCTGGCCTGCGGCTGCCGACATGTCCGATCGTCAGAAAGTACGCGTGGAGGCGGGGATCGCCCGTCAGCTCGGGGTGGAATGAGGTGGCGAGCATGTTTCCCTGGCGTGCCGCGACGACCGTCCCATCAGCCAGGGTGCAGAGGGCCGTCGCGGGCTTCCGCACCTCCGTGATGAGGGGCGCCCGGATGAAGACGGCGT
>CAZQCR010000444.1:0-2096 GCA_964591745.1 uncultured Anaerolineaceae bacterium | reverse complement strand
TCGCGATCCCGCCCAGCTCACCGCCCCGCGTTCCAGGGATCGTCTCCTTCTCCGTGGCAGGGTAGACGAATCGCTCCTTCTTTGCCGCCAGCATCAACTCCGCCGTCATCTTCGCCGTCCCGCTCGGCGCGTCCACCTTCTGGTCGTGATGCAGCTCGATGATCTCCGCATTGTCGAAGAAGCGCGCCGCCTGCCGCGCGAAGTGCATCATCAGCACCGCCCCGATGGCGAAGTTCGCCGCCACCACGACACCGGTCCGCTTCGCCCGGCTCTCGCCCTCCAGCCACTCCATGAAGGCCGCCGGAAGGCCCGTCGTCCCGATCACCATGCGGACGCCGTGGGCCAGCGCCGCTTCCGCCAGTACCGGCGTCCAGGCGGCGTTCGTGAAGTCGATCACCACGTCGGCCGGCGTCTCCGCGAAGCACCGCCCGGCATCCGTAAACACCGGCAGCCCGTCGATCACCTGGGACGCTGCCAGCCCATCGACATACGCCACCGGGTGCATGCCCGGCTCGGCCGCCACCGCTGCCGCCACCTGCCGCCCCATCTTCCCGGAGCCCGATACCACGATGCGAAGTTCACTCACGCGCACATTCTACGCCGCCACGCAAGCTCGATCCCGTAGCGCTTGTGGCGGGCACGCCCCAGCCCTACCGCGAGGCCGATCTCCCCGCCAGGAGTAGCCGGCCGGCCCCCGGAAGCGGAGCCGGCCAGGCCTGGCTGTCGCCCACTCAGGCGGTGACGATGTCCTTGTTCAGCGGGCCTAGGATCGCCAGGAGCTCCGCCTTCTCCTTCTCCGGGACCTTGTTCTTGTCCAGCGCCTTCACCAGGTCATCAACGAGGGCGTTGAAGTCCGCCATCGTGATCTTCAGTCCGACGTGCGTCGTCTTCATGTCGCGGCCCGTGTACTTCTCGGGGCCACCTGTTACCTGTCCGACCTGCTCCACGAGCAGCGTCTTCAGGCGCTCAAGGTTCGTGTTCGCGAACTGCGCGTTGATTCGCGTATCCGCGCCGATGTTCGTCACCATATCCGCCACGACGACCTTCACAGCGGCCGCCCCGCCGAGGCGTTTGTACAGCGTCTCGCCGCCCGTGGCCGCCGTCGTCGCCGCTGCCGGCTCGTCGTCGTCGTCCCCACAGCCCACCAGCACGAACGCGCCCCCGAACACGGCAATCCCGCCCGCCGTCTTCAGAAAGCCGCGCCGTGCCATTCCGCGCTCCAGTAGTCGTTCCTTTTCGTTCATATCGTCCTCCAAAGAGTGAATCTCATAGTTTCTACGTTGCGGGGGCCGTTCCTGATCACGCGCCCTGGCCACGTGGTCCCACCCGGCCAAATCCTTGGCCCCTTGGCGATGCGACCCCGTACCATGGCCCCTGCTCTCAGCTCTCCGAAAGGCCTCTCCAATGCAGCTCTTCCTCGATACCGCCTCCATCGACGAGATTCGCGCGGCCGCGCGTTACGGCGTCATCTCCGGCGTCACCACCAACCCCTCCCTCCTCGCGAAAGAGGGCGGCGTCAGCTACCGCCAGCGCATCCTCGAGATCGCCGAGGTGATCGACGGCCCGATCTCCGCCGAATGCGTCACCCGCACCGCCGATGAACTCGTCATCGAGGCCCGCGAACTCGCGTCCTGGCATCCCAACGTCGTCGTCAAGATCCCGATCGATGACCAGGGCCTCGAAGCCATCGCCCGCTGTAGCCGCGAAGGCATTCGCATCAACACGACCTTGATCTTCTCCCCCAACCAGGCGCTCCTCGCCGCCCTCGCCGGCGCCACCTATCTCAGCCCCTTCGTCGGCCGCCTCGACGACATAAGCACGAACGGCATGGACCTCATCCGCCAGTGCGTCGCGATCATCGAGACGCATGGCCTCGAAGCCCGCGTCCTCGCCGCCAGCCTCCGTCATCCCCAACACGTCGTCGAAGCGGCCCTCGCTGGCGCCCATGTCGCCACAATTCCGCCCTCCCTCATCGGACAGATGCTCAAGCATCCACTCACCGATCTCGGCATCCAGCGCTTCCTCGATGACGCTCGCACCGCCGGGCTGATCTCCTGAGAAACAGCTTCTCCGTATATTCCCATCCGGGACGCGGG
>CAZQCR010000443.1:0-2099 GCA_964591745.1 uncultured Anaerolineaceae bacterium | reverse complement strand
CCCCGGATCTTATCCGCCATTTTTGTCAAGATTAATAAGTGCTTTTCACTTTTTATGGCTAATCGCGCTAGCTCATATGCTGTTCTGGATGATACTTTTCTAAAATCTCCTATGGTGTCGAACAACTGTTTCGGAATTTTCTTATAAGATAATAATCTGGTGACTTGCTGTTTGTTGATGCCGAGGAGCGGTGTGATCGTGTCCGGCTGCATACAGACGCCAACGACGATGACGCTGCCCTTGACCTGGACGAGCTCCATGGCTTGCTGGAGGGTGCCGGGGACGCCGACGCATTCGAAGACGACATCGGGTGCGGCGGTGATTGCGCCACCGCCGTACGAGGCGTCGGCTTCGGCGGCCGGGCCGGAGAGCCGTCGCATCAGCTCATCGGCGAGGTCGACTTCGCCGGGGTTGAAGACATCGTCGGCGCCGAGCTGCTTGGCGAGGGCACGGCGCTCGGGCGAGTAGTCGCTGACGGCGACGTAGCGGGCGCCTTCTTTCTTCAGCCAGAGGAGCGTCATGAGGCCGATGGGCCCAGCGCCCATGACGAGGACGTTGTCGGTGGGTTTGAGGGCTGCTTCGCGGACGGCGTGAAGGCCGACGGCGCAGGGCTCGGTGGTCGCGGCCATGGTGTCGCTGACGTGATCGGCGACCTTGAGGACGAGGGGGGCGGCCATGAGGATGTATTCGCTGTAGGCGCCGGGCGTTTCGGGGCTGTAGCCGATGCTGAGGAAGCCGGTGGGCGACTCTTTCGCGAGCAGGACGGGCATGCTGGTGACACGGGTGCCGGGCAGCCATTGCTCGGCGCCGGGGCCGGCTTCGACGACTTCGGCGACGAATTCGTGGCCCATGACGATGCCGGCCGTCATGTCGCGGTCGTACCAGGCGTTGCGGCGGCTGGCCTTCGCCGTCTCCATCATGTCTTCCATGAAGCGGGCGGCATGCAGGTCGCTACCGCAGATTCCGCAGGCGAGGACCCTGGCGAGGACCTGGCCCGGGCCGGGCGTGGGGACGGCCACGTCTTCGACAGTGAGCTGTTTGTTGCGAAGCACCATAGCGCGCATTGGGCACTCTCCTCGGACTCTGTTTGTGTGTCCCACACTATAGCGGCAGATGGTGAGCGGAGGCCGGGCAGCGGGGCTTGCCCGGCCACGCGCGGCGCTCCACACTTCGTGCGATGAAGCGGCTCGTCCTGGCGACGACCAATCCGGGGAAGATACGGGAGTTCCGGCGGCTCCTTGCTGGCATCCCATTCGAGGTGGTGACGCCGGGGGAGCTGGGGCTCGCGCTCGAGGTCGAGGAGACGGGCGTGAGCTACGAAGAGAACGCGACGTTGAAGACGCGGGCGTTCGCGAAGGCGGCCGGGTGGCTGGCCCTTGGCGATGATTCGGGAATCGAGGTGGATGCGCTGGGGGGGCGCCCGGGGCTGTACTCGGCGCGCTACGGTGGGCCGGGGCTGGACGACGCCGGCCGGACGGCACTCCTGATCGAGGAGATGCGGACGGTGCCCGACAGCAAGCGTTCCGCGCGCTACCGGGCCGTGGTGGCCGTGGCAGGCGCGGACGGTGAGGCGCGGACGTTCCACGGTGTCTGCGAGGGAACGGTGGGGCACGAAGCGTGCGGGGAGCGTGGATTCGGGTACGACCCGATCTTTGTGCTCGGTGATGGCAGACGAGCTGGACTGGTGACCGATGTCGAGAAGGACGCGGTTTCGCATCGCGGACAGGCCGTGCGAGCGGCGGCTGAGTACCTGCGGAGCCTGGCGGAATGAGCAGGTGGCGCGCAACCGTGGTTGGGACGCTGACAGCGTGGCTGGCGCTTGGCTCCATTGCCTGTGGCGGGGGTGCTTCGTTGGCCGACCCACCGCCGTGTGCTACGCCGACTCCGAGCCCATCGCCGCGAGGGGCGGATACGCCCAACCGCCAGCTGACGCGACTCGGAAACGCGCTGGCGGCGGCGGATCTGCAGCTGGACAGCTCACTAGCGAACTTCCGCGTGCGCTGGCCGGAGAACCGGAACTACCGTAGCGCCGAGTTCCGGGAGGACTTCGTGCTGTTCACGGGCGAGGCGGCTTGCGTGGCGACGGCGTGCAGCCGGAA
>CAZQCR010000442.1:0-2102 GCA_964591745.1 uncultured Anaerolineaceae bacterium | reverse complement strand
CGATACCCTGGATAATTGCATCGAGGCGGTGGACCTGGCGATGCGCGTCGTCGGCGGAGTCAGCCTGCAGAAGCGCCGGCCGATTGAACGGTACTACCGTGACGTCCGCGCGGGCCTGCATAACCCGCCGCTGGAGGACCGAGCGCTGGAGATGTTGGCCCGGGCCGCGCTCGATGAACCGGCAGAACCGCCGAGGGCGAACGAGTAGGCGCGACGGGGAAGCCGGCGTGCTCAGCTGATGGGCATGACGAAGTCTTCGCCGATGGTCACCATCACATCCGGGAGGACCTCGGAACCCTTCCTGGCGACGGTGATAGCGCCGGGGGGCAGGCCGAGCCAGCTGGCGATGTCTTCCGCCACGGCCCGGCGCCGCTCGTCGTACAGGGTGATCGTGGTGGTCGCCTGGTGGGGGACTTCCGTGCCGAGGGAGACGGCGGGCAGGCCCCGGACGAACTTGAGGTAGCGGCCCAACGCATCGACCTGGATGAACCCGAGTTCGCCTCCTCGCCCGTCCTGGACTTCGACCGTGGACTTCGCGTAGCGCGGACTGGTGAAGACCTGGCTGAGGATGTACTGGGCGTTCTGGCGGTCGTAATTCAGCACGGATCCGGTCGCGCCGGGAACGCTGAACACCGTCGACGAGCCGTTGACGGTGTCGGCGAGGCTGAAGGTGGTGATGACGCCGCCCGTCTTTTTCAACAACGGCAGATAGCTCACCGCCTGGCTGACGGCGACATCGTGCTGGACGAACCTGGCGTAGACATCGTAGATATCGATGACGCTCTTGCTGAGGATGCCGCGCGAGAAGACCGCCTGGATGGCGGCGCGGAGGACGACTTGCTGGCGCTTCACGCGGTTGAAGTCGTTGTCCTGGCGGTAGCGCCCGAAAGCGACGGCGTGGAAGCCATCGACGACCTGGGGGCCGGGCGGGAAGGCCACGCTGATCGTGTGTTCGATGGTGTCGTCGTCCGAGTACCACCAGTAGTCGGTGTGATCCCAGGGGACCTTCAGTTCGGGCGGGACATCGATGACGACGCCGCCGACGGCGTCGATCAGGCTTTGGACGCCCTGGATGTTCATGTACACCCAGTGGTCGATCTCGATGCCGAAGTTCGCTTTCAAATCTTTCTTCATCTGTTCGGCGCCGGCGCTTACCTTCTGGCCGCCGTTGCCGTAGCCGTACTGGAACGAGGTGTTGATCCGGTCCGTGAACGACCCGCCGCGCTCCGCCTGGATCTCGATAAGCACGTCTCTGGGGAAGCTGAGCGCGGTGATCGATTCGGAGATGGGGTCCAGCGAGACGACCATGAGCGAATCGGCGAGCCCGCCCTGTTCAGCGCCGGCGCTGGGCCGCCGATCGACGCCGATGACGAGGATGTTGATCCGGCGGTTGAAGATGCTTTCGACCGCCGGGGGCTCGACCTTCGCCGGGCCGGGGAGCTCGGCGAGGACCTTGTGGACCACCGGTATCTGGAAGTCCTGGCCCTTGAACAGCGCCGGCGTGACGCGCGTGAGGAGCGCGACGGAGCTATAGAGCGTGGCCAACGTGACCGTGGTGAGGGCGAGGACGAAGCGGATGCGCTGGCCGCGGCTAAGGAGCGGGCGCCGGCTGTGCGGGGGCTGGAGGTTGGAGGCCGTTTCGCTCGCGCTCATCCGCTCGTCGCTCAGGAGACCGGGAGCTTGAAGTCCTGGCCGATGATCACGAGGACATCCGGCTGGGATTCAGAGGTCTTGGGTTGGACGAGGATGTTCGCATCGGTGACGCCGATCCAGCTTGCGATGTCCTCGGCGAGCTGACGGCGCGACTCGTCCTGCAGGATGATCGTCGTGTTTTGGCGGACCGGGAGGTCGCTGCCGAGCGAGACATCGGGAAGGGCGCGGGCGTACTTCAGGTAGATGCCGAGGGCGTTGGCGCGGTTGGCGCCCGCTTCGCCGCCCATCGCGTTTTCGATCTCTACCTTGGAACGAACGTAGGAGGTCTTGGGGAAGGCCTTTTCGAGCCAGTAGTGGACGTTCTCGAAGTTCATCTCCTGGACGGAGGCGCCGTCCTCTGTCATGAAGCCTTCGAGGGTGTCGACGCCATTGACTTTTTCGCCGAGGGA
>CAZQCR010000441.1:0-2107 GCA_964591745.1 uncultured Anaerolineaceae bacterium | reverse complement strand
TCCCGCCCCTGACCGCCATCCACCCATGCCGCGACGGACGCTGGATTCACCTCCACAGCAGCTTCGACCACGGCCCACGCGTCCTCGAAGAGCTCGGCCTGCGACCGGATGCCGACCGTGAAGCGATCGTCGCCGCCACCTCTGGCCGTGACGCCTTCGAGCTCGAAGATGCCCTCGCCGCGAAGAAGGTCTGCGGGGCGGCCGTCCGCAGCGCCGGAGAGTGGGCCGCCAGCCCCCAGGGCCGATGGCTCTCCGCGCGCCCAACGGTCGAGATCATTCGCATCGGCGATGCCCCACCGGAGCCCCTCCCCGCCGGGCCGCGTCCCTTGAGCGGCGTCCGCGTCCTCGACCTTACTCGCGTCCTCGCCGGCCCCACCTGCGCCCGCACCCTCGCCGAGCACGGCGCCGACGCCATCCACGTCGCCTCGCCCACCCTCCCAACGCTCGAACGCTTCGAGATGGATACCGGCCACGGCAAGCGCCAGGTCCACATCGACCTCAACGACGAGCAGCAGGCCGCGACCCTCCGGGACCTCGTGCGCGAAGCCGATGTCTTCTCCCAGGGCTTCCGCATGGGCGCGCTTGCTCGCCGCGGCCTCAGCCCCGAACAGCTCGCCGAACTCCGCCCCGGCATCGTCTACGTCTCCGAAAACTGCTATGGCAACGGCGGCCCCTGGGGCGAACGGCCCGGCTGGGAACAGCTCGCCCAGACCGTTACCGGCGTGGCCGCCGTCCAGGGCGGCGATGTCCCCCACCTCACTCCCGCCGCCCAGAACGACTACACCACCGGCTACTTCGCCGCCATGGGCGCGATGGAAGCGCTCTACCGTCGCGCCACCGAGGGCGGCTCCTGGCACGTCCGCGTCTCCCTCAGCCAGACCAGCATGTGGTACCACCGCCTCGGCCACGATCTCGACCGGGCCGCCTCAACCGGCCTCGGCGACACCGCGCCCTTCCTCGAACATCGCGAAACGCCGTACGGCCCCATGAACTTCCTCGCGCCGCCGCTCCAGATGTCCGAAACCCCACCCCACTGGGAGCTCCCCACCGCGCGCCTCGGCAGCGGCGAAGCGGCCTGGCTGGCCCGGTAGTCGTGGCCCACCGCGGCCACGGACTGCTTACCATCGCCAACCTACTATCCGACCGGTTCCGAGCCCCGAGCCGTAGCGGGGGCCCGCCCGATCACCGCACTGCCCCGCTCCAACCCTCACGGCGCCCCACCCGAACCAACCCTGACCGCGTCAAATCCCCCGCACTCCCTCACTGGCGTCGGCGGATACTTCCGGTAGCCCGCATCCGTCAGCGACCGCTCGCACATCCAGAACCGCGACCCCTTCCCGCTCACCACCACCCGCCCGTGTTCGCACACCGAACACAACCCCACGCGCGGATCGAGCTGTCGCTCCCCGTCCGTCACGCCGCCCCGGCCTCCGCCAGCCGCAGCGCCTCTTCCGCGCAGCCCCAGCTCAGTGTGTAGCCAGCGCCCCCGTGGCCGTAGTTGTGAACCACGCGTCCTTCGCGCTCTAGCCGGACCCGCGGCCGCACCGGCCGGAGACCGCAGCGCTCCCGGATGACCGGCCCCGGCTCATATCCCGCTTCCCGGCAGCGCGCCAGGATGGCCGCCCGCAGTTCCGGGTCCGGCGCTGGCACATCCACCGCGCCCGGCAGCTCTGTCCGGCAGCCCCCAAGGACAACCTCCTCCCGCCGCGGGATCGCGTAGAAGATCGCCGACTGGTCCCGTTCGTCGCCAATGAACGTATCGGTGCGCAGTGTGCCCGGCGCCACGATCAGCGTCTGCCCCAGGACGCCCACCAGTTCGCCGTCGTCACACAGCTCCCGCGCTCCCAGGCCGGTGCAGTTGACCACCAGGTCTCCCGCCAGCTCCGCAAACGAAGTCACCGCCCGCCACTCGATCGGCCGCTCCACCTGCCGTTCCAGCCAGGGCACATAGAGCGCCGGCTCGCAGCGCGGCGTCCGGAAGGTCCAGGCCGTCTCGGCCCGCGGGTAGATCGCCGAGGTTTCGATCAGCTCGAGCCCCTCCACCGCGTCGCCCCACCACGGACGCTCCCCGTCTTCGACCACCTCCCCGCCCACCCGGTCATCCACC
>CAZQCR010000440.1:0-2107 GCA_964591745.1 uncultured Anaerolineaceae bacterium | reverse complement strand
CAGAAGGGCGTCGGCAGCGGCCCCTACCTGCTGGATAAGCGCGATGCCACCGGCACGAAGCTCATCCGCAACCCCGACTACTACAAGCACGAGCCCGCTGACGACGGCTTCGTCGTCGATGGCCCCTACATCGATAGCATCGAGACGAAGGTCATCGCCGACCGCGCGGCCCAGAAGGCCGCTTTCCTCGCTGGCGACCTCGACGTCCTCGGCGGCATCGATTCCCTCGAGGCCGACGAGTTCAAGAGCAAGAAGGAGCTGGCGATCAAGGAAGTGGCGAACGGGGCGATCAGCATCCTCGCGTTCGACCACAAGAAGCTCTTCGACGCCCGTGCCCGCCAGGCGATCCGCTTGGCGATCAACTACGACGCCTTCATCGCCAGCATCTTTGCCGGCAAGGGCACGTACATGGCGCCGGTGAACACGATCCTTCCCGCCTTCCAGGGGATGGATCAGAAGACCATCGCCGGCTACTACAAGTACGACCCGAAGGAAGCGAAGGCGCTCTGGGAAGCGGCCGGCAAGCCGGTTGCCAAGCTTCGCATCCTCACGGGAAGCGTCGGTCAGGCCGGCGTTTCGATCGCCGACTTCGCCGCCCAGAGCCTGAAGACGGCCCTCGGCGTGGATGTCGAAGTCCAGACCGTCGACGGGCAGACCTGGGCGCAACGGGCGAACAACGTCCCCGATAAGGACTGGGAGCTGCTCCAGTCCGGGACCGGCGTCAGCGGCGGTACTTCGGGCGTACCCGAGGACTCGCACCTCATCTGGTTCGACGCCCGCGGCTATATGCCTCTCGCCTTCAACGGTGAAGCGACGGAAGGTTACCTGGGCAAGACCCGCGACGACCTGAACAAGGACCTCAAGGCGGACATCCAGGTCGGTCTCGATCTGATGAAGAAGCAGGAGACGGAGTTGGACGTCGCCAAGCGGAAGCAGATTCTCCTGGACCTCCAGAAGCACCTCTTCGACAAGGCCCTGACGGGCGCCCTGATGCCGAACGCGGCGAGCTCGCTCTACGCCTACCACTCTCGTCTCCAGGATTTCCCCCTGGCGGACGTTCAGAACACCTACGCGCTGCGGCGCGCCAGCATGTGGATCAAGCAGGGCTAACCCCCCGGCCTCCACGCGCAACAAACAAGAAGGGCCCCGGCAACTCGCCGGGGCCCTTCTTCGTGCACTCAGCGGGAGATGTGCGGCTCAGCTTCCGAACGCCTTCCGCAGATGCGCCGCCGCCTCGTCGATGTTCTGGCGGCCTCCTGGCACGACGCCGAAAAACAGGAAGCTGTCGTGGATCAGCCCGTCGTACTGGTGATAGGTGACCGGCACGCCCGCCGCCTCCAGCTTCTTCGCGTAGGCCGCCCCTTCGTCCCGCAGCGGGTCGAACTCACCCGTCTGCACCAACGCGGGCGGCAGGTTCGCCGTGTTGCCCAGAAGCGGCGAGGCCTTCGCCTCCTTGCCCTGCTCCGGCCGCTCCAGGTAGTGGTTCCAGAACCAGACCATGCTCTCGCGGGTGAGCATGTAGCCCTCGGCGTTCTCCGTGTACGAGGGCGTCGAGTAGTCCAGGTTTGTGACCGGGCAGTGGAGCACCTGGTAGACCAGCGCCGGGCCGCCCTGGTCGCGCGCCATCTGCGCGACCACCGCCGCGAGGTTGCCGCCGGCACTGTCACCCGCGACCGCGATCCGCGAAGCGTCGATCCCAAGCGAGGCAGCGTTCCCCGCCACCCACTTCGTCGCCGCGAAGCAGTCGTCCGCGGCAGCCGGGTACCTGTGCTCCGGCGCCAGCCGGTAGTCCACGGAGATCACCACGGCCCCGGTCGCGTTCGCCAGCGCCCGGCAGACACCGTCGTGCGTCTCGACATCCATGATCACCCAGCCACCGCCATGAAAGTAGACGACCGCGGGCAGGCCCGTGGCCACGGAGGGCCGATAGATCCGCACCGGGATCTCTCCACCGGGGCCCGGGATCCGGCGGTCTTCGCTCGAAGTGACCGCTTCCGGAGCGCCCTGGAGCGCGGCCAGGCCCGCGAAGCCCGCTCGCGCCTGTTCCGGCGTCAGCGAGCTGAGCGGCGGCGCGTTCGGGTCGTTCATCTGGTCGAGGAGGGCCTGG
>CAZQCR010000439.1:0-2110 GCA_964591745.1 uncultured Anaerolineaceae bacterium | reverse complement strand
GGCGCCCTGCCCCAACCTGCCGTGAAGGCGGAGGCGCATGGAAACCTACTACGAACTCACCGCCTGCATCGCCCTCTGGCGCGGCCAAGAGCTGCTGCTCATGAAGCGGGCGATCGGGTTCTCGAGCGGAGGCTGGTTCCTACCTGGAGGCCACGTGGAGCCGGGAGAGCGCCCGGCCGAAGCGGCATCCCGAGAGCTGGCCGAAGAGACGGGAATCGCCGTAGCGCCGGGGCAACTGTCGCTCGCGACGGTGATGACGTACGAACACGATGGCGCGACGGCGCACGCGCTGATCTACAACGCGCTCTGCCCCGAGGGCGCGGAAGTACGGCTGAACGACGAACACGCGGTCGCGCGGTGGTACACGCCGGAAGCGGCGATCGCGCGGTTCTTCGATGCGGGGATGCTGCGTGGGAAGGGTGTGGGTGAGGGCGGGCTCGCGCTCGCGGGCGAGGTGGCCGCGGCGATACGGGGGGCGGCGGAGGCACGTGGGGCGGCCGGCGATGGAGAGACAGGGTGGCAGGCGGCGGAACGCTAAGCTGACCCCGACCGCTGTGGGTCGGGACTACGGCGGGTCGAGCGAGGTGGCGGTGGTAAGCAAGCCCGCGACCGCTCTGGGTCGCGACTATGGCGGGTCGAGCGAGGTGGCGATGGTAAGCAAGCCCGCGACCGCTGTGGGTCGCGACTACGGGGGCGAGCGCTTGCGGGCAGCTCGCCCCCCCCACCGCTTAGAGCTTTTCGACCTCGAGGAAGTCGAGGGTGACGGGGGTTTCGCGCCCGAACATGTTGACGAGCACTTTGACCTTGCCCTTTTCGGTGTCGATGTCGTCGACAGTGCCGACGAAGTCTTCGAAGGGGCCGGTGATGATGCGGATGTTCTGGCCGGGGACGAAGCCGACGCGAACCCGCGGCTGTTCCATGCGCATGGCCCGGAGGATGTGCTGGACTTCGTCGACGGAGAGGGAGACGGGGCGTGTACCGGAGCTGACGAAGCCTGTGACGCCGGTGGTATTCCGGATCATGTGCCAGGCGTCGTCGGAATCGGGATCGCCTTCCTTCAGCTCGATCGTCTGGACGAGGACGTAGCCGGGGTAGAGCTTGCGCTTGACGGTGCGGCGCTGGCCATCGCGGATCTCGACCTCGTCTTCGGTGGGGACGACGACGTGGAAGACCTTGTCCTTGGCGTCCATCTGTTCGACGGTGGCCTTGATGGCGTGGCGAACCTTATTTTCGTGCCCGCTGTAGGTGTGGACGAAGTACCACTTCCGGCCGCTGGCGTTGATCTCGTCGTCGGGCAGTTGTTCCTGTTCGGCGATGTCGTCGTCTTTGCGGCGGCGCACCGGTTTCTTGATCGTGGGCTTCACGCCCGAAAGAGCCGTAATCGGCTGTGGTTCTTGTGTGCTATCGAGAGTACTCATGATTTAGAAGAACAGCTTCTCTATGACCCAGCCGAAACCGAGGTCAATCAGTCCGAGGAAGAGGCCCATGGCGACGGCAACGATGGCGACGACCATGGTGAGGTAGCGTGTTTCGACGAACGTGGGCCAGGTGACCTTGCGGAGTTCGGCGAAGATATCGGCAGCGAAGCGCGGCTGCAGGCGGCCGAGGAAGCTGAGTGGGTTGCCCCTGCGTTTACGGCCGGCCGGCGCAGAAGGACCGGACGCCCCCGGGGCGCCGGCTGGCCGGGGCAGGTTTTCGCGAACACGCCGGGGCTGCTCGGCCGCGGAAGTGGCGGCCGCTCCAGCGGCGGTGGCAGGGCTCACGCGGCGGCGAGGCGATCGTGGCATGTTCGGCTACCGCGTCTCTCGGAAGAGCACGTGCTTACGGAGGCCGGGGTGGTACTTCTTCAACTCAATCCGCCCGGAGTCGTTGCGGCGATTCTTCGTGGTGGTATAGCGGAACACGGGCCCTTCGGTGCTCTGCATCTGGATGATGATCCGGTCGCCCTTGGCCTTCGCCATCGGTTGCGTCCTTTCTTGTCTTTCTACTCTACGCCCCAGGGGCGTGAATCAGGAGATGATCTTGGTGACGACGCCGGCGCCTACGGTGCGGCCGCCTTCGCGGATGGCGAACCGGAGCCCGTCTTCTACGGCGACTGGCTGAATCAGCT
>CAZQCR010000438.1:0-2125 GCA_964591745.1 uncultured Anaerolineaceae bacterium | reverse complement strand
ACCTCGATGCCGAGGCGACGGCCGAAGAGGTGGTCGCGGCGCTGACCGCGGTCGCCGCCGGGCTCTCCGTCTACGCCGCGGGGCGGCTTCCGCGGGGGAGCCAGCCGCTCGCGGAAACGGGCGAGCCGCTCACGGAACGCGAACGCGATGTCCTGCGCGAGATGGCGACCGGCGCGCCCAACAAGACGATCGCGCGTGTCCTGGGGATCAGCGAAAACACGGTGAAGTACCACGTGGCGGCCGTCCTTTCGAAGCTCGGCGCCCAGAGCCGCGCCGAAGCGGTCATGGAAGGCGTGCGGCGCGGGCACGTGGCGCTGTAACAAGAATCATCGCCTGGCGCGCTCAATCGCCAAGATGCCAAGAACGCCAAAAGAGAGCCAGAGCAAGCAGCTGGGAGACTCTGCGCGCGTGCGGGCCACCCCACGGGCGCGCCGGTTTGCGGTAGAGTGCGGGCACCACCCCGCAGGAGTCCGCCCATGAACCCGAACCTGGTTGCCGCCCGTCCCGAAGATGTCGGCGTCGACAGCGAGAAGCTGGAGGCGCTGTTCGCCCGGGCGAAACGCGACGTGGACGATGGCGTGCTGCCCAGCGCCAGCGTCGCCATCGCTCGTAACGGCAGGATCGCGGGCTTCCGTGTCTTCGGCAGCGCCACAAAGGACGGTTCGCGGCCAGCCACGGCAGAGACGCTCTACACGATCTTCTCCAGCACAAAAGCGATCGTCGCGGCCGCCGCCTGGACGCTGATCGAGGACGGCCTGCTCGACATCGAGCGCACCGTCGCCAGCTACATCCCGGAGTTCGGGACCAACGGCAAGGAGAACGTGACGCTCGAACAAGCCTTCCTCCACATCGGCGGCTTCCCGCTCGCCCCGCTTGGCCCGGGCCGCTGGGAGACGCGCGAGGGCCGGCTCCAGGCCTTCAGCGACTGGCGGCTCAACTGGGAGCCGGGGACGAAGTTCGAATACCACGCGACCTCGCTCCACTGGGTGCTGGGCGAACTGATCGAACGGCTGACCGGGCAGGACTTCCGGCAGTATGTCCACGACCGCATCCTCGAGCCGATGGGCATCGCCAGCGAGATGTACCTTGGCCTGCCCCCGGAGTTCAACAGCCGGGTCGCGGACGTCTACCATGTCGTGCCGCCCACGCCGCCGCCGGGCGGCTGGGGCGAAGTGACGCCGGACGCCATCCTCCGCTTCAACGAGCCCGCGACGCGGGCGGTCGGGGTGCCCGGCGGTGGCGGGATCGGCACGGCGGCCGGGCTCGCCCTCTTCTACCAGCCCCTCATCAACGGCGGGACGGCGGCGGATGGCAAGCGCATTCTCACCGCGGAGACGATCGCCTTCGCAACGAAGCCGCGCACGAAGGACTTCCACATCGACATGATCTTCGGCAAGCCGGTAAACCGCGCGCTCGGCGTCGTGGTGGCGGGGGAGCCGGAGACGATGGTGTATCGCGGCTTCGGCCGGACGGCTTCCCCACGGGCCTTCGGCCACGGCGGCGCCGGCGGGCAGATCGGCTGGGGCGACCCGGAGACGGGCATCTCGGTCGGCTACTGCACCCAGGGCTTCGTCGACGACGAGATGCAGGGCCGGCGCGGTGTCGCCATCAGCAGCCTGGCCGCCAGCTGCGCACTGTAACGAAAGGACACTGACGATGGCCGCGCCGCTTACCCCGGAAACCCTGGTCTACGGCCTGACCCCCGCCGGCGACCCCGCGATCAGCCCCGACGGCGCATCGGTCGTCTACACACGCACGGTGACCAGCCGGGAGACGGGGAAAGCGACCACCCACCTCTGGTTGATCAACCGCGATGGCACGGGCCGCCGCCAGCTGACGTTCAGCGGCAGCGCGAACGGCTCTCCCCGCTTCTCGCCGGATGGCACGGAGCTGGCGTTCGTCTCGGACCGGGTAGAGCGGGCGGGCATCTTCGTACTCCCACTGGCTGGTGGGGAAGCGCGCGAAGTGACGCGCTACGCGTCGCCGATTGCGGACCTCGCGTGGTCCCCCGATGGCACACGCCTGGCGTTCACGGCGCCGTTCGACCCGGCGAACCCGGAGGGCGCGAAGCCTGCGTCCGACGCCGCCGCGCCTGTCCGCGTGACCTCCCGCATCGACTACAAGC
>CAZQCR010000437.1:0-2130 GCA_964591745.1 uncultured Anaerolineaceae bacterium | reverse complement strand
TGTACTCAGCCCATGGCAGCTGCGGGCGGCGTTCACTGTGCCCGCCATCACCGAGCGAACGCTCACCGGGATCGCCGGCCAGGAACGGGCCAGGACGGCGATCGCTTTTGGGCTTGCCATGAGCGTCGATGGCTACAACATCGCGGTCTCCGGCGCTCCCCAATCCGGCCGGAATCGCCTGCTCCACGAAGAGCTGAGGCCGGTCGCCGCGTCCCAGCATGCGGCGCCCGATTGGGTCTATGTCTTCAATTTCGCCGAACCGCGGCGTCCGCGGGCGATAAGCATGCCGGCCGGCGTCGGCGATGACCTTCAGCGGGCAATGGCCGCGCTGGTTGAGGTGTGTCGCACCACCTTGCCAGCCGCGTTCGCCAGCGACTCGTACGAAGGGCGGCTCCGCCAGGTCCTGGCGCCGGTTGAGCAGGCTCGGCAACAGGCGATCGAAGGACTCCAGGCACTCGCCCGGGGCCTGGGATTCGCGGTCAACGCCACGCCGATGGGACTGCTCGCGGCGCCGCTCAAGGCCGATGGCACCCCGATGCAGGCCGAGGAGTTCGCAGCCCTGGCGCCGAAGGAACTGGAGCCGCTGGAAGAGCGGGGCGCGAAAGTGCAGGAGGCAACCGCCGACGCCCTTCGCGCCTTCCGAAGGATGGACGCGGACGCGCGAGAGCGGGTCGTCGCCGTTGATCGTGAAGTTACCCGCTTCGTTATCGGCCCGCTCCTCGATGAAGCGCAAGAGCGGTTCGGCGAATACGGGCTCGAAAGTCATCTGAAGGCTATAGAGGCCAACATCGGCAAGAGCATCGATGTCTTGAAGCGGTTCGCGGGCCCGATCCTGGAGAAGGCACCACCCCAGATGGTCCAGCAGTTCACGGAAGAGCGGGAGACGCTGCTCCTCCGTTACGGCGTGAACCTCTTCGTCACGCACGGCGATGACGGCGGTGGCGGCGCACCGATCATCGATGAACGGCACCCGACCTACCACAATCTCTTTGGACGCGCCGAGTTCGAGAACCGGATGGGAACGCTCGTCACCGATTTCCTCCACATCCGGCCGGGCGCGATTCACCTCGCCAACGGCGGCTACCTCTGCCTTCAGGCCCAGGAGCTCTTCAGCGACCCTCGCGCATGGCCCCGGCTGAAGAACGCCTTGATGACCCACGAAGTGCGCTTCGACGACCCATCGGAGGGGATGCCCTTCTCCGTCGTCAATCTTGCTCCCGAAGGCATACCGCTTTCGCTCAAGGTCATCCTCATCGGCCCGCCCATGCTGTTTGCCGTATTGGATTACGCGGACCCGGAGTTCGCCCAACTCTTCAAGGTCCGGGCTGAATTCGAACCCGACACGCCTGCCGACGCTGAGGCGGTGGGCACCTACACGGCGTTCATTAGCCAAACCCAGGAGGAGTGCGGCCTCCGCGTTTTTCAGCCGGAGGCCGTCGCGGCGGTTCTCGAACACGGGACGCGGCTCGCCGGCCGGCAGGACCGCCTCACCACGCAGCTCGGGCTCATAGCGGACCTCTGCCACGAAGCAAACCATTTCGCCTCCGCCGCGGGGCACGAGGTCGTGAGCGCGACGGACATCCGCGCGGCCGAGCGAGCGCGCGAAGAGCGCCTCAGCCTTCTACCCGATCGTGTTCGCCAGTTGATCGTCGAAGGCACCTTGCGGATCGACACGAAGGGAACGGTCGAGGGGCAGGTCAACGGGCTCGCCGTCTTCAGCATGGGCGGTTCGGCCTTCGGCGCGCCCACCCGGATCACCTGCAGAACGAGCGCCGGGCGCCTCGGCATCATCGACATCGAGCGGGAGACCGAACGGAGCGGTGCGATCCACTCGAAGGGTGTTCTCGTCCTCGCTGGATATCTCTCGGGCACGTTCGGGCGGCTGTTCCCACTCGCGTTCAACGCCAGCCTCACTTTCGAACAGAGCTACGACGAAGTCGAAGGTGACAGCGCCTCCTCGGCCGAGCTGTACGCGATCCTCTCCTCCCTTGCGGGCGTGGCCGTGCGCCAGGATATCGCGGTGACGGGCTCGGTGGACCAGCTGGGCAATATCCAGGCCGTCGGCGGCGTTACCCACAAGGTCGAAGGGTTCTTCGATGTCTGCGTGGCCGGGGGGCTGACCGGCACCCA
>CAZQCR010000436.1:0-2130 GCA_964591745.1 uncultured Anaerolineaceae bacterium | reverse complement strand
CTCGACGAGGAGGTTGCGCCCAACGGGGCCGCAGCTGGCGCCGGGCTGGGAGACGCCGTCGATGATCACGGTGTCCGTGATAGTGGGAAGGGCGCTGGCGGGCGTGATCGTGTACGGGCCGAAGCCCGGTATTGCGAAGGCAACGGAGTCCAGGCCTGGGAGGGCGTTGGCCTCCTGGATGGCGGCCCGCAGCGTGCAGCCGCCGGCGGGCGTGGTCTCGCATCGGCCATCGCCGATGCCCGTATCACCGTCATCTCCCGGATCGGTGACGACGAAGCCGAGTTCGAATGCGCCGATATCGCAGGTGGCTGTGCCGTCGGCGTTCCCATCGATGTTGCGCTGGACGCCGCGCTGGTCGAGGTTGTTGATCGGGCCGACGCCGCAGGTGGCGTTGCTGCCCGCGTCGATCGCTGGCGAGCCGGGGAGGAGAGCGATGGTGATCGTCGGGCCGCCGTTGTCGGCCCGGCCAGCCACCAGCGGATCGACGTTGAGGCCGGGGCAGTTCGCGCCGGACGGCCAATTGATGTTGTTGAGGCCGTTCACGATCGAAAACCGGCAGTTATTCACGCTGGAACCGGAGAGGATGGAGTTGCTGACCGTGAGGGTACTGCCGGGGGGCTGATTCTGGTTCCCGAGCGAATCGCCGGTACCGGCCACCGTGGCGGTGTTGGCAACGAGGGTGCTGTTGACCACCGTCATCGCCCCGACGCGGTTATCGATGGCGCCGCTGTTGTTGGCCGTGTTGTTGTAAAGGGTGCTGTTGGAGATGGTGACCGAGGCGCTGTTGCTGTGAATCGCGCCCCCGGCGCCAAGCGGGGCGGTGTTCGCGGCAAAGAAGCTCGACGATATGAGTGTGATTGGCCCGTTGGGGTAGATCGCTCCGCCCCCAGCGCCACCGCTGTTTCCGGTGAACGTGGAATCGCTAACCCGGAGGTTCCCCGAAGCGCTGGTGGCGACGGCGCCGCCACCGTAGAGGTTGATCGAGTTGTTGGTGAAAGTGCTGGCGTGAATGTTGGTCAGGCTTGCGGCGCCGAAGATGGCGCCGCCCTTGGCCGTCGAGCCGTTGGCCTGGTTGTCGTTGAACGTGGCGTCCTGAACAGTTAAACCGGTGCCTTCATGGAGAACGGCGCCACCATCCGCGCCCGTGACGCGGCCGCGGATAACGGAGAGGCCGCTGAGAAAGAGCCGACCGCTCGGCTGGATGTGGAAGGCGCGGTCGAGCTCACCGGCGTCGATCGTCGTGAGGCTGGCCCCAGCACCGATGATCTCGATCGAGACGGAAACGTCGAGGTCGCCGGTCGCGGCCAGGTTTTCCCCGGCGCCAGCGATGGTGAGGGCGTAGGTGCCTGCGGAGAGGTTGATGGTATTTGTCAGGTCGGCGCTTGCGTTCGCCTGCATGATGGCGGCGCGGAGCGTGCAGACGCCGCTGCTGGTGGCGCAGGTGCCGTCGCCGAGGTTGGCGTCAGGCGCGTCGGCGGTGGAGTTGACGGTGAACGTGGCGGCGATGGCGCTGTCGCGCGAGGCGTCGAAGGCGAGTAGCCCCGCCAGCACCAGGACCGCGAGCATGCCGAAGAGGCGGACCGGCCGTGAAAGCCGGGCGGGGGAAAGCGATCGAAGTCCTGGGCGCATGGCGGTTCTCCTAAGTGTTGCGAAGCACAGCGTGCGCCCCGGCTGGCTGTCCGTCTGTGAATTAGTTCACACAAAGACGGCATGTTCGGCGTTATCGTAGATGCTTGGGCCCGCGCCCGCGAGGACGCTGCACCGGCCCGCACCAGGCGGGCGTATGATGAGGGCGTGATGTTGCTGAAGCCCGCGCACCGCCACAACCCTTCCCAGTTGGGATCTAATACCATTAGGGAAGAAGAAAGTAAACGTATGAAACCGGGTTCGCCGCCATGAGCGCCATTGTAGCGCCACCGCCGCACGAAAAACCCACGGGAAGGCCCGCGGAGGCCGCTGCATCGCTCCTTCCCTACATTCCGCGCCTCCTCGTAGATTGGCAGGAACGTGAACTGGGCGGGAACCACCTGGCCGTCGAAGGGTCGCTGATCTTCGTCGATATCAGCGGTTTCACCCGCCTTTCCGAGCGTTTGGCCGCCCGCGGCAAGGTCGGCGCCGAAGAAGTGACAC
>CAZQCR010000435.1:0-2148 GCA_964591745.1 uncultured Anaerolineaceae bacterium | reverse complement strand
GGCATCGAGCTGGCGAAGGTAGGCGTGCTTCTCGATCGGGTAGGGTTCGAGCGCTTGCAGGGCGAGCAGCTGCAGCGGCACCCCTTCATCCTGCAGACGCGCCGAGGTGCTCCCCCAGGGCTGCTGAATCGCGGCGATGGCGTCGCGGGGGAGGCCGGATTCCCAGAGCGCCCGCTGGGCCATGGCGACCTTGCGGCGTAGTTCGCTGGCGCGGGCGCGCGAACAGGCGATGACGAGACGGTCGACGGCGGCGGGGTGGTTGATGGCGAATTCCTGGGCGACCATGCCGCCCATGCTGGCCCCGACCACGTGCGCCCGGCCGATCCCGAGGGCCTTCATCAGGGCCGCGGTGTCGTCGGCCATCTGGTGCATGGAGTAGGGCTCGTCGGGGGCGGAGGTGCGGCCGGCGCCGCGGTTATCGAAGGTGGTGACGCGGTAGTGCTTCGCGAACTCGGGGGCGTTGAGGAGCCAGGCGCCGGAGTGGGCACCGAGGCCCATGATGAGGACGAGGTCCGCGCCCTGGCCGCGCTGGTCGTAGTAGATATCGATGCCGTTGGCGTGAACTGTTGGCATGTGTGCACTCCTCCGCGCTCCGGCGCCGCTCGACCCCTGCCGTGGCGGCGAAAGAGTAGCACGGCCGCCGCCCTACGAAGGCGTCCCCTCGACCGCTCGTTCCAGCCCACGCAGCATCTCGCGGAGGAGTTCGGCTTCCGCCTCACAGGCTTCGTCGCTCATGCCGTAGACCTGCTTCTGGATGCCGCCGGGGCGAGGATGGCGATCCCAGAGGGCGACGAGCCGGTCGATTTCGTCCTGTGCATCGAGGGTGAGGACGGAGCCGGGCAGGCGGAGTTCGGCGACGCGCGTCCAGGCGGCGAGGAGGCGTGGCCGGATGGGCCCGCTCCTGGCGAGGTCGGTATCGACGGCGAGGCGGACGCGGTTGAGGGCGGGGACGAACTCCTCCGGCTCTCCGAACGTATTGGCACGGGCGTCCGGGAACATTCAGCGCCCGTTGTCCTTCGAAGGCGAAAACTTCGAATAGGTTTCGGTCGAAGCGAGGATGACGTGTTCTTCGACGCCGTTTTCACGATGAAGGTTGGCCCGGGCGTATTCTGGCGAGGTGACCATGTCGAGAAAGGCCAGGCGCGAGGGATAGCGCACGAGCACGACGAAATCCCAGTGCCGGGCACTGAGGTCGCCGTAGGCGGGGCCCTCGGACTTGCCGGCCCAGAGGATGGCGCCGCCAACTCCCTTGAGCAGCGGGGGGATGGCGGCGCTGTAGCGCATGTAGGCGTCCCAACCCGTGCCATCACCGTCGGCGGACCGCTCCTTGAAGCGGAGGAGGTTCACCATGGTCACGGGGCCATGGTCGGGAAGGCTCCGAACGAAGGCTTCGTTGAGCTCCTTTGGGCCGGCCGTCATGGACAAAGCTTCCGGGCCGCATCGGAATCGACGGCGTACGGAGCAGCGGTGGCGCCGGGCGGCAGGTGGCGGCGGGTCTGGGTGCAGGTCATTGGCGGCGATTGTAGCCGTGGTGGGTGTGGTCCGGTAGTTCTGGTTGGCGGGGTCTCCCTCAACCCTGCCCCTCTCCCACGGCGGTGGGCGAGGGGTTCTTCAAGACCAGAGGGCTTCCAATGAGCGGAGTTGGTGGAGCACTGGGCCGCCGGCTGGCCGGCTCCGTGTAGCATCCATCTGTGGCGAAAGCACGACGGACCAGCGCTCGCGGGACACGGCCCGCCCGCGCCGCGAGGGCCCGGCCCGAACTCCGGGTGCAGCCGGTCCACGTGATCGGGCTGCTGGCGGCCGTCGTGCCGCTGGTGGTGGTGGAGCCGTTCTACGACCAGGTCGCCATGCCGCGGCTGGTCGCGACGGTGGGGCTGACGGGGGTGGCGCTGATGGCGCTGGCCTGGCGGGGCGGGTTCGCGCCATCGCGCCGGGTGCTCCGCGAACCAGTGGTGGTGGCGCTGGTGGCCTTGATTGCGGTCCAGGCGCTGGCCACGGCGTTCGGCGTCGACCCGATCGGCAGCCTCCTGGGCGAGTTTCAGCGCTACCAGGGGCTGCTCGTGCTGATCGGCTACGCGGCGCTGGCCGTTGCAACTGCGATGGCGGTAGCCCGCGCCGGATCGGTAACGCCGGTACTCTGGGGCCTCA
>CAZQCR010000434.1:0-2152 GCA_964591745.1 uncultured Anaerolineaceae bacterium | reverse complement strand
CCACTTCTTCGAGCACATGATGTTCAAGGGGAGCCGGGCGATCGGCACCAAGGACATCGACCGCGATCTGGCAATCATCGAGGAGCAGGAGAAGCTCCAGGACCGGATGCGTCTGATCTACCGCGATCAGCGCGCGCGCTGAGGGCCTCGGCGGCCACGCCGCGGCCGCCGAACGCCGCATGAAGGGCCGCTAAGCGTGGACGCCCGCATCGTTCGTTTCCTGCGTGACGACTGGTACGACCTGGAGCCGTACCACCCGGTCAAGCCGCTCGACGTCCTCGCGGCGGATATCGGTCTGCCCGTTTCCGAATTGGTGAAGCTGGACGCCAATGAGAACCTGCACGGCCCGATCCCGGCGATCATGGAGGCGATTCGTGACGCTGATCTGCACATCTACCCGGACCCCGGGCAGGCGGCCCTGCGCGAGGCCATCGCCGGATACACGGGCACGCGCCCCGAGCAGGTAGTCGCGGGCCAGGGGGCGGACGACCTTATCGATGTCATCCTCCGCGTCGTGCAGCCCTGGGCGGTAGTGGACAACACGCCCACCTTCGGTATGTATCGCTTTCTCGCGAAGATCAACAAAGCCACCGTGATCGAGGTGCCCCGCCTGGCTGGATTCGAGGTTGACGTGGCCGGGAACGCGGCCGCCGTTGCCGCCGGTGCGTCGGTCATCTTCGCCACCTCGCCCAACAATCCGACCGGCAACCCCCTCCATCCCGAGCAGCTTCGGCAGCTGCTCGCCCTCGACGCGCTCGTGGTGGTGGACGAAGCGTACGTCGAGTTCTCGGGCGGGACCCTGACGCCGTTCCTCGAGAACGCGCCGAACCTGGTGCTCCTTCGAACCTTCAGCAAGTGGGCGGCGCTCGCCGGCCTGCGCGTCGGCTACGCGCTCTGCCACCCGGATCTGGCGGAATGCCTGATGGCCGTGAAGCAGCCCTACAACGTCAACGTCGCCGCCGATGTGGCAGCGCGGGCGGCGATTGAGCACCAGGCCGAGGTCTTCGAAACCGTCCGGATGCTGGTCGCCGAGCGGGACCGGATGGTGGAACGGGTCACCGCGCTTGGCTGGCTCAGCGCCGTGCCATCGCAGGCGAACTTCGTCCTCTTCGCCGTCGAAGGGCGCTCCGCCGCCGGCGTGGCCGCGGCCCTCCGCCAGCGTGGCGTGCTCGTCCGCTACTATCAGCGGCCCGACCTTGAGAACTACATCCGCATCAGCGCTGGCCGCCCCGGGGACACCGACCGCCTCGTCGCCGCGCTCCAGGCCATCGCGAAGGAGAGCCCATGAGCCGCACAGCTACGGTTGAACGGAAGACCGCCGAAACGACGATCACGATCACGCTGGACCTGGATGGGACGGGGAAGTTCGTCACGGAGACGGGACTCGGTTTCTTCGACCACATGCTCAGCCACATCGGTAAGCACGGCGTGTTCGACATCGATGTGCGGGCGACGGGCGACCTGCACGTCGACCAGCACCACACGGTTGAAGACGTCGGCATCGCCCTCGGTGAGGCGTTCCTGAAGGCCCTCGGCGACAAGGCCGGCATCGTCCGCTCAGGCAGCGCCTTCATGCCGCTGGACGAGGCGCTCGCCTTCGCCGCCGTGGACCTTTCGGGCCGCCCCTACACCATGCTCGACCTCAAGCTCCTCGGGCGCGAAGTAGGTGGCATGCCCCCGGACCTCTTCGGCCACTTCATCGAGTCGTTCGCGGCTTCGCTGAAGGCGAACATCCACGTGACCACGCTTGCCGGCGTCAACGACCACCACAAGGCGGAGGCCTGCTTCAAGGCCCTCGCACGCGCGCTCGACGCAGCGACGCGCATCGACCCGCGGCGCGGGGGAGACGTGCCCAGTACGAAGGGGACGTTGTAGTCGCTTATACTTGGAACGATGACGGCGAAGGAACGGCTGCGGGAACTGGTCGAGCGCAAGCTCTTCTCGTGACGGAATCGACCTCTGACGACTACGAACTGGCCGACGAATACGATCTCTCCAGGCTTCCGGTCGTCCCTCGGGGCCGTTACGCGCCCTCGAAGCGTGTTGGGACCAACGTGGTTCTGCTCGATCCGGAGGTGGCCGAGGCGCTCCCTTCGGACTAGTACTAACTATAGAAATTAAGCCGTAGTTGTAGGATACTGCCTGTCATGGC
>CAZQCR010000433.1:0-2153 GCA_964591745.1 uncultured Anaerolineaceae bacterium | reverse complement strand
GGGTTGATGCTCAGGGCTTCGATGTCGATGCCCTGGGCGTCCATGGCGGCGAGGCGAGTGTGGTAGTTCGCTAACGGGAGGGCGGGAAAGACACCTGAGACGCCCATCAGCGCCTCGGCCGCCGGGACGGAACAGTGCGCGTGCATATCGACGACACGAACGCGCTTGCCGGCGACCACGACTTCGCGGCGGGCAGCGCGCTCGGCGGTATCCGCCGGTGTTGGGTCGACTGGTGCAGCCATGATTACCTCATTCCTCGCGAATCAGCAGGTTCGCCTTTTTGAAGAGGGCCATGGTGGTGGCGTGGAGGCGATCGCCGATCTCCTTCGTGGCGAGGCCGGCAAAGGCGCGGGCGTGGCTGCCTTCGAGGACGATGCCCTGTTTGAAGCAGGCGAGTACTTCGTACCAGGTGACGTTCGAGAGATCGCGCGACGAGTTCTCGGCGTAGCGGGCGATGACGTCTTCGCGGCCGGGGAGCCCGCCGGCGGCTACGAGCGAGGGGCCGTTTGGCAGCTCCGCGGCCTGGGGGGTGTCGAGGGTGCCGGGCCACATGGCGAGGATCCAGCCGAGGTCGAGGAGGGGGTCGCCGATCGTGGACATCTCCCAATCGACAACGGCGGCGACCCGGCCCGAGTCGTTGGCGAACATGATGTTCCCGAAGTGATAGTCACCGTGAATGATGCCGGGCTGCCACGCGCCAGGGCGATGCCCGTCCAGCCAGGTCGCGACGTCTTCGAGGCCGGGAATCTGCGGGCCGGGGTAGCCTGCGAGGTCACTGTAGGACTTGAGTTCGGACATCCAGCGGGGGACCTGGCGTTCAAGGAAACCGTCCGGCTTGCCGTAGCCCTCGAGGTCGGCGGCCAGGTAGTCGACACGGCCGAGGGCGGCGATGGCGGATACGGCTTCGAGGCCCATCTCGCGGCGGACTGCCGGGTCGCCGGCGTGAAGGGCGGGGAGACCGAGGCTGGGGTTGAAGCCTTCGACGGGCTCCATGAGGTAGAAGACAGCGCCGCCCATGACAGCTTCATCCTGGCAGCCGCGGATGAAGCGCGGGTGGGGCACATCGGACCCCGCGAGTGCGGCGAGGAGGCGCATCTCGCGCTTGATGACGTTGTTGCTGGCGGGCCGGAGGTGGGCCGGGCCGCGGCGGAGGACGTAGTGACGCCACCCGCGCGTGAACCGGACGAGGATGTTCTGGGTGCCGCCGAGGATGAGGCTGGCGCCTTCGAACGGGCCGGGGGGAAGGCCCTCGCCATCCATCCATCGCCCGAGCGCGTCGAAATCGACGAGCGCGGGGTCGAATCCGTGGTTTCGGTCAGTCGCCATGCGCCGTCCTCCGGAGGTTTGGTGATTGGTCAGCGGGGCCAGAGCCACAGCCGCCGTCCGCACGGTAGCAGGCGAAGGCGCGCTCGGGCGAGATAATGGAAAGGGCCACACCTCTCGCGAGATGTGGCCCTTTCCCGGGGATTCGGATGCCGGCTGTTAGACGGCGACGTCTCCGCGTTCGCCGGTGCGGACGCGGACGGCTTCTTCGACGGGGATGACGAAGATCTTGCCGTCGCCGATGTTGCCCGTGCGGCTGGCGCGAATGATGGCGTCGATGGCGCGCTCGACGGCGATGTCGGAGACGACGACTTCGAGCTTGATCTTGGGGAGCATATCGACGGTGACGCTTTCGCCGCCGCGGCCCTGGTGGACGATGCCCCGTTGCGCTCCGCGGCCAGTCACCTGGATGAAGTTCATCCCGTGAATGCCGAGGTCGTCGAGAGCCTGCTTGACGTCGTTCAGCTTTTCAGGCCGGACGATGGCTTCGATCTTCTTCACTTACTGTCCTCCCGCCGGCGTGGCCGGGTTTGTTCCGTGCTGTGGCGCCAGGGAGGCGCTGTAGTTGGCAGCCGGTGCGGGGAGGATAGAGCCGGGCTGCATCGGCACGCCACTCCCCTCATCGCCAGTGTAGGCGCGTTCGCCATGCTGGGTGACGTCGAGGCCGAGATCTTCTTCCTCTTCGCTGACACGGATGCCCATCGTGACATCGAGAACCTTAAGGAGGACGAAGGTGACGATGAAGGAGTAGCCACCGATTGCGGCGATGCCGATAAGGCTATCGGTGAAGCGGCTCCATTCGCCTTCGATGAGGCCTTCGGCGTAGGGAA
>CAZQCR010000432.1:0-2155 GCA_964591745.1 uncultured Anaerolineaceae bacterium | reverse complement strand
GGTGACCGTCACGATCACCGGGGTCCCGACGACCAGGCCCGTGCGGTTGACCATCGGCGCCGGCGGCACCAACAACGATTCGACGGCGACCTGGCTGTACGTGGACAACGTGAACCTGCCGCCCGTCGCCGATTTCCGCTGCCTCTATTCGCGCGTCGAGAGCGTCGGTCAGGGTGGTCCGCAAGATGATGCGAACACCGACCCGGCTATCGGCGTCGGCTGCCGCCTCGACGCGGCGATCGGCTCCGGCCCGCTGGAGGGCACACCGGTCCAGTTCAATGACATCTCGACCGACCCGGACGGCCCCCAGGACATCGTCTCCTGGGAGTGGATCGTGACCGGGCCAGAGCTGGGAACCGGCCTGAACCTGCGCTCGCAGAAGCCAGTATTCCTGCCGCCCCAGAACGGAACGTTCACGATTGTCTTGAAAGTGACCGATAGCGGCGGCCTGACAGCGACCAAGACCCGCACGCTCGTCGTCCTCAACGCGCCACCGCTGCTGAACGCGCTCAACATCGAATACCTGGCGGGCCAGCCTGCGAACCTCATCGGCCGCTTCTCCGATAGTGGCTGGCTGGACACGCACACCGCCAGCTGGGGCGCCGCCGCCGCGACCGTCGAAGAGGATAACAGCGCCGCGCTTGGCAGCGGCCGGGCGACCGGCCAGGTCCCGCTCGGGCCTGGCTCCCATGCACTCACAGTCACGGATGGGAACGGTGGTTCTCGGAGCGACTCGTTCACCGCGACGGAAGTTGCGAACAACCCCAACCGCCACGAGCCGAACAACGACTTCGGTGTGGGCGCACCGCGAGTCGCCGTCGATAACGCCATCCTCTCTTTCCTCCAGTCCTCTGGCGACCGCGATGTCTTCGAGGTCCGCTGGCCCGGGGTGACGGCAGGGACGACGCAGCCGATCCCGGCCGGGGCCGAGATCCTGGCGACCCTCCGCGGCCTGCCCGCGGACTACGACCTCGTCCTCGTGGCCGTGCCCGATCCAGTCCAGAACGCCGGCTTCTCCTTCAGCGGGTTCTCCTTCTCGGGCTTCTCCTTCAGCGGCTTCTCCTTCAGCGAGCTGCCCAGCTTGGTGAACCCGTTCGCCGCCGGTTACTCGTTCAGCGGCTCCGATTCCGCCGGCTTCTCCTTCAGCGCCCTCGAACGTTCGGCCTACGCCGAATCCGGGTTCTCCTTCAGCGGCTATTCGTTCAGCGGCTTCTCGTTCTCCGGCTTCTCCTTCAGCGGTTACTCGTTCAGCCCGGCTGATTTCGGCAACTACGCCGTCACCGGCTTCTCGTTCAGCCCGATCTCCCAGCAGGCCTTTACCGGCCTCAATAGCTCGGCGATCAGCTCCAGCGACATCAGCGCTGCGGAACTTGCCCTCGGCCAGCTCCCCAAGGGCGCCCAGATCGTCGGCTTCTCGGCGCGCCACGGCACCGCCGAGGAAGTCGTGACCGCCCGTCTCGACACTCCCGGCACGAAGCTCTACGCAGTCGTGATCGGTTCCAACGGCGCGTACAGCAGCGCCCCGTACACCCTCCAGCTCGAAGGCTCGATGTCGTTCGTTACCGCAGCGGTCGCCGCCGGCAACACCGCGATCCTTGGCGGAGTCTGCCCGCCGAGCGCCATTTCGAGCGCCACCCCGGCCACGTTCAGCCTCGGGACCGCCGCCGCGAACCCGAAGACGCTCATCCTCACGAACCTGGACCGCATGAAGAACCTCAGCCCCGCCGACCCGGCGATGCTTGGCGCTGATCCGCTCGTCGTGCAACAGCTGAGGGCGTACGCGTCGAACGGCGCCGTCGCCGGTAAGATCATCGATCTTTCGACCATCCCGGCAGTCCAGGCGTCGTACCAGGCGTGGGACGCCCTGCCCTGCGATGTTCAGCGGGCGAATGCCGTGACGGATGAGATCCGCAAGGTCGTCGATGCGGCGCTCACGGCGAACCCCGGGATCGAATACGTCGTCATCGTCGGCGACGACGACATCGTGCCCTTCCGGCGAACACCAGACGACACGACCATCAGCAACGAGCGCTACTACCTCGGTAGCTCGTATCTGAAGCCGGGCACACCGCTCTTCGCGAGCGTCAGCGGCGGCTACAACCTCACCGACGACTTCTATGTCGATGTTCAGCCGACACCATGGCAGGGGCGCCTC
>CAZQCR010000431.1:0-2218 GCA_964591745.1 uncultured Anaerolineaceae bacterium | reverse complement strand
TCCCGCGTTGACCCGCAGCTAGACCAGCGTGGGGAAGAAGACCTGCCAGGCGAGGAGGGACTTGGCCACGAGGCTGAGGACGATGTAGCCGGTCTCGCCGAAGAGGTAATCGCGCCAGGGGCCGATGCGCCGGTACTGCAGGACCATGTTCAGGGCGAAGATGTTGAAGAAGACGAAGAGCGAGAAGAAGATGCCGTAGACAAAGGCGGGCGGCGAGGCGGAGACGCCCGGCCCGATGAGATAGATGGCGATCAGGAGCCAGGGGACGATGCCGACGAGGCAGCCGAAGAGGTAGGAGAGCCAGTTGGGGCGGCCCGGCTGTTCGTAGTGCTCCATGAGGAGGCCGAAGAGGATCATGGCGGCGTTGGCGGCGAAGATTGCGCCGAGGGCGGTTACTTCGCTGATCCCGGTGAGCATGGCGATGAGGACGATCATGATCGAGCTGCTGAGGGAGTACTCGATCCAGCGTGCGTAGTTCCGGTTTTGAGCGAGGTTGCGGTTGTACCAGGCGTTGATGCCAGGCGCCGCAAGAAGGAAGTGCGCGGCCGCCGAAAGGAAGACGAAGGCGGCTATCCCCCAGGCGATGCGGATATCGAAGAGGTGGTGGAGCTGGGGCGGGTCCTGACCGGGCGGCCCTTGCATGAAGGTGGCGGTGACGGGGAGGGTGAAGCTGGTCGAAAGCAGGACGATGGCGAGGCCCTGGGCGAGATGAAGGGTGCCCATGCCGGCGTTGAAGAGCTGAAGACGTTGGAAGCGGCGTGATGTTGCGGAACCGGCGGGTGCTTGCATTGCGTCCTCTGCTATTCAAGGCCGAAGCCGGTTGTGTGGGTGCCGTACAGCGGTCCCGCCGACGCTTGTTGCGCCCGGCGATGGCCGCTACCGCCGGAGCTTTGTGGCTGCGTCGTCGCGACGGATGATGAGCTGGAAGAGGCCGAGCCCGATGACGGCGACGGTGAGAGCGGCGGCGGAAAGGAGGCTGTCGCCTGCGTCTCCCTTGGCCTGGTAACGCTCGAGAAACGAGGTAGCCAGGATGACGACGATGACGCCAACGATCTTTACCTCGAGGTCCGTCAGGGAATCGATCCGGGCGGCGGCGGGCAGCGGAAGCGGGCCGATGAAGAGGGTGAAGAGGCCGGTGCCGATGAGATAGAAGACGACGGCCTTGAGGACGAGGGTGACGACCTGGAGAAAGCCGACTTTGACCTCGGTCGCGTCGAAATCGTCGCGCAGGAGATCATCGAAGGCGCTCACAAGGTCTCGCGCGGCGAGGACGGTGGCGAGGGCGAACAGGCCAATCGCGATCGCCACCATGGCGAGGACTGCGAGGAGGACTGCGTAACGGCTCCTGATGAGGAGGCCGGCGATCAAGCTCTGAAGAGCTGGTGGTGGGGGTTCGTCCAACGATCCCTCCGGTGGGGCGGTGTCGCGGGTGTTGACCACGCATGATTCAGCTTACGGCGGGGGCGACGCGGGCGCCGCAGCGAGCGCAGAACTTCGCGGTCAAGGGGACGACGATATCGCACTTGAGGCAGCGCATCTCCTCGCCCGGTGAGGGGAGCAAGCTCCCGCACTCCTGGCAAAAGCGGGCGGCGCCTTCGTTCTTCACACCGCATTCGAGGCAGAAGATGGGGGGGCTGGCGGGCGCGGGAGGGCGCCCGGCGTTCACGGGCGTTGCGCCTTCGTCACGTTCGACCTTCCCCTTGCGCGATTTCTTGCCGCGACGCTCGAAGAGGTCTTCAAAGACTTCGAAGAGTTCATCGACCACATCGTCCTCCTACCCGGGCACGAGCCCGTCAGCCGTCAAGAGTTCGCGCACCTCGTCGAGCGTGCTGCCGTCGGCGGGAAGAATGACATCGGAAGGCAGGAGCTCATGTTCTTCGAGGGAGAGGCCGTGCGAGCGCACCATACGCTGCATTTCGGCGAGGTGGATGGCGAACTCCTGCGGGTGTTGTTGCTGCAGATCCTCTTCGAGCACGAGGTCGATGCCGTTGAGGGAGATCGCGACATCGCTATCGACGCGGAACTGTCCTTCGCCGAGGATTCGCACGATCACGACAAGACCGCCAGCAGTTCGCGGCGCGTGACGGGGATGACGAAGACCGGGTTGATGGGTGTTGCGTAGCGGGCGAGGAGCGATTCGAGGATGCCGCGCTGGATCCGGTAGCGGTCATCGTCGCCGTTTCGGAGGGCGGCGGTGACGTCGTTCTGGACCGCGTCG
>CAZQCR010000430.1:0-2233 GCA_964591745.1 uncultured Anaerolineaceae bacterium | reverse complement strand
TATCCACCTCTATAACCCGCCGCACGTGATGACCGGCGTCGAGGTCATCCCTCACCCGGACGTCCCGGCGGACGTGGTCACCCAGCTGAACGGACTCCTCGCCGGCCGCTTCGGCCGCGCTGTCGTCCAAACGGCCGACACCCCGGCCTTCGCCGGCAACCGCGTCGGCTTCAAAGTGCTGAACGAAGTCGCGACGCTCGCCCAGACTCACGGCGTCCAGCTGATGGACACCCTCATCGGGCCTTATACCGGCCGGGCGATGTCTCCGCTCGCGACTGTCGACCTCGTCGGCTGGGACGTGCACCAGGCGATCGTCGACAACGTCGCCGCGAACGTCCACGACGAAGCACCCGGCGCCTTCGCCCTTCCCACCTACATGCGCGAGCTTATCGCGAAGGGTCACCTGGGCGACAAGACCCCGCAGACCGGCGGCTTCTACCGCAAGGACGGCAAAGGCACCCTCGTCCTCGACCCGGCGACGGGGGCCTACAAGCCCGCCGACCCCGGCCTCACCGTCCCCTTCGCGGCGGAAGTCGGTGACCTGAACCGCCGTGGCCGCTATCGCCAGGCGATGGCCCACTTCATGGCCGCTGAAGGCGCCCAAGCCGATATCGCTCGCCGCGTCATCCTCGGCTACGTCAGCTACGCCCTCCACCGCGTCGGCCCTGGCGAAGTGGTCGCGACATACGCCGACATCGACCGGATCATGACCGCCGGCTTCAACTGGGCGCCGCCCTCCGGCCTCGTCGACCTGATCGGCGCGCGGGAGACCGCCGCCGCGCTCGACCGCTATGGTCTGCCCCGGCCCGCTATCCTCGATGCCGCCATCCGGGGCGAACTGCCGACGCCGCTGTTCAACCTTCCGAACGTCACCCCCGGCCGCTACTTCGCCGGCTAGTCCACAGGAGAATCGAAGATGCCTGCACCTGTCTACATCCTTGGTGGCTACCAGACCGACTTCGCCCGCAACTGGACGAAGGAGAACAAGCACATCTCCGCGATGTTCAACGAAGTCGTGACCGGCGGTCTCGATGCCACCGGCATCGACCCCGAAGAGGTCGAAGTCGGCCACGTCGGCAACTTCGCGGCCGAGCTTTACTCGATGCAGGGCCACCTTGGCGCCTTCCTCGTCGATACTCACCCCGCCTTCTCCGGGCTGCCCACGGGCCGACACGAAGCCGCCTGTGCCTCAGGCTCCATCGCCCTCCTCGCCGCGTCCGCGGAGATCGAGGCTGGCCGTTACGGCCTCTCCATGGTCGTCGGCCTCGAACAGATGAAGACGGTCGATTCCGCTCGCGGCGGCGACTTCCTCGGCACGGCCGCCTGGTACGAAAAGGAAGCGGCCGGCGTCAGCTTCCCCTTCCCCAAGCTCTTCGGCCGTCTCGGCGATGAGTACGACCGCCGCTTCGGCCTCAAAGACGAGCACCTCGCCCGGATCAGCGCCATCAACTACAGCAACGCAAAGAAGAACCCGCTCGCCCAGACACGCGGCTGGTACATGAACGAAGCCCACGCCAACAGCCAGGACCGCTTCAATAGCACCATCGGTGGCCGGATCAAGATATCCGACTGCTCCCAGGTAACCGACGGCGCAATCTGCGTCTTCCTCGCCAACGAGGAGTACGCCACGAAGTACGCCAAGGCAAAGGGCCTTGACCTGGCGCGCATCCCGAAGATCCTCGGCTGGGGCCACCACACCGCTCCGCTCGGCTTCGACGACAAGATCGCCGAGAGCCGCGACAACCCGTACGTCCTCCCCCACACCCGCCAGGCGATCCTCGACGCCTTCCACCGCGCCGGTGTCGCCGACGTCTGGGGTGTCGACGCGATCGAGACGCACGACTGCTTCACCACCTCGGAGTACATGGCGATCGACCACTTCGGCCTCACCCCGCCCGGCAAGTCCTGGCAGGCGATCGAAGAGGGCATCATCGACCTCGACGGCGAACTCCCGATCAACCCCAGCGGCGGCCTGATCGGCGCCGGCCACCCCGTCGGCGGCACCGGCGTCCGCCAGGTGCTCGACGCCTTCCGCCAGGTCACGGAGACAGCGGGCGCTTACCAGGTCTCCGGCGCGAAGAAGGTCGCGACCCTGAACATCGGCGGCTCCGGCACCACCAGCTGCTCCTTCGTCGTCGGCCTGGATAACTAAAGACGTGAGAGCCCGTAACCGGTGAGAGCGGGCCGGTCAGGTGGTATGATCCCCAGATGGCAGCGACGGCCCCGACGGATA
>CAZQCR010000429.1:0-2236 GCA_964591745.1 uncultured Anaerolineaceae bacterium | reverse complement strand
CCTCGTCCTCAATGGCTGGGACGGCCCCGCCCTGTTCAAGGCCTTCATCGCCATCGCCGGCATGGCCGCCGTCACCACCAGCCTCACCGCCTGGGCCTACCGCTACCGCAAGGCATAGCACGCTGCCTTTTGGTCCCACGCCGCCATCGCCGCTATCATCCTGCTACCCGGTTCCGGAGCGTCCCAATGTCCACATCCCGTGACGTCGTCATCGTTGGCGGCGGTATCGCCGGCGGTGCCCTTGCCACCGTTCTCGCCCGCAACGGGCTCGATGTCCTCGTGCTCGAAAAGTCCGAGGTCTACCGCGATGTCGTCCGCGGCGAATGGCTCGCCCCCTGGGGCGTCATCGAAGCGCGCAAGATCGGCCTTTACGACACACTCATCGTCGCTGGCGGCCACCACCTTACCCACCACATCTCCGCGGGGGACGATTTCGACAGTTTCGAGGAGAGCGAAAAAGAAGCGCTCGATATGAGCGCCCTCCTCCCCGGCGTGCCCGGGCCGCTCTGCCTCCAGCACACTGTCGCCTGCGAAACGCTCAACGCCGCCGCCTCCTCCGCCGGAGCAACCGTCCTTCGCGGCGTCTCCGCCGTCACCGTCACTGGCGGTGCCAGTCCCTCCGTCACCTTCACCCGCCAGGGCGTCGAACAGTCCGTCGCCTGCCGCCTCATCGTCGGCGCCGACGGCCGAAACTCCACCGTCCGCGGCCAGGCCGGCATCGAAGAGCATCGCGACCCCCGTCACCACCTCTTCTCCGGCATGCTCGTGGAAGGCGCCCACGGCTGGCCCGACCACCTCCAGACCAAGGGCACCGAAGGCGACGTCAACTATCTCGCCTTCCCCCAGGGCGGCGGGCGTGTTCGCCTCTACCTCGGCTACGGCTTCGATCGCAAATCGCTCCTCGCCGGGGCCGATGCCCGCCAGCGCTTCCTCGATGCCTTCCGCCTGAGCACGCTCAGAAACTCCGAAGTGCTCGCCAACGCCAGCCCCGTCAGCCACTGCTACTCCTACCCCAACGAAGACACCTGGACCGATTCGCCAGCCGTCGAAGGCATCGTCCTCATCGGCGACGCCGCCGGCCACAACGACCCAATCATCGGCCAGGGGCTCTCCATCACCTTCCGCGATGTCCGCCTCGTCAGTGAGGCCCTCGCGGCCACGAACGCCTGGAACGCCGCCATCTTCGCCGACTACGCGGCAGAACGCGCCGAACGCATGCGCCGCCTCCGTTTCGCCGCCCGCGTCGCCTCCATCATCGATTCAGAGTTCGGCCCCGAAGCCGCCGCCCGGCGCAGGCGCGTTCGCGCCCTGCGCGCCGCCGACCCCAGCCTCAGCCTGCCAACCCTCGGCGTCATGGTCGGCCCGGAAAACGTCCCCGAATTCGCCTTCACCGATGCCGTGATGGAACGCCTCGTTACCGCTTAGCCAACCGCTCCGCAGCCACCGCCAGCTCCCCGCGCAGCTGCTCCACACCATACGGCTTGGCAAGGATGCGCAACCCGTACCGTTCTGTTAGTCGTCCCACGGCCTCGTCCGTCGGCGCCCCCGTCACGATCGTCGTCCGTTCCACCAGGTGTGGCGCCCGCGCCACGAACGCCTCAATGACAGCCTCCGCCGTCTCTGTGCCCAGCCGGAAATCGCACAGCACCAGGTCGTAGTCGCCCACTTCGGCGAGGTCTGCCCCGGCCGCCGGCGAATCCGCCGTCACGCTGTCATGCCCGAGTATCGCCAGCATCCGTTGGCAAACGATCCGCAGGCTCGGCTCGTCGTCGATCACCAGGACGTTCAACCGGCCTCGCGCGTTCGGCGCTGCCTGGAGCGCGTTGATCGTGGCCCCACGGCCCGGGGGCAACATCACTCGGAACGTCGTTCCCCGGCCTGGCCGCGAATCGCATTCGATGCGCCCGCCATGCGCCGCCACCATCGAATGCGAAAGGCTCAGCCCCAGGCCGGTACCCACGCCCTGCCGCGTGGTGAAGAACGGCTCGAAGATCCGATCGCGCGTCGCCTCGTCCATGCCTCTACCGTTGTCCCGGACCGCGATCATCGCCCCGCTGGCGTCGCTCCGAAGCTCGACCTCGATGCGCGGATTCTCCGCCCCTTCCAGCGCCGCTTCCGCATTCGATACCAGGTTTAGCAACACCTGGGTCAGCTGGTGCTCGTTCCCCCAGGCCGGCATCTGCTCGCCACTCGTGTCCACCACCACCTCGATCCCCTCCCGCATCCAGTGTGACCG
>CAZQCR010000428.1:0-2246 GCA_964591745.1 uncultured Anaerolineaceae bacterium | reverse complement strand
CCGGAAGCGGAGCAAGAGGACGGAAACCAGACATTCGCAAGCCCGGAGCGGGGCGGCGTGACGACAAGCAATCCCCTGGGCAAGGCCGCCTTCCGCATGCTTCACGACGCATTTCCGCGCGCCATCCCGTTTGGAACGCTGGTGGCGGCGGCGCTTTCCGCTTCCGGAGAGGATCTGAGCCGGTTCAAGGCGAGCCAGAAGCTCGCGGAGATCCTCCACGGCGCTTACTCGGTTGGCCTGGTCGAGCTGTACACGCGCTCCCGCCATGTGCTCGATATCGCGAGCGAAAAGCCAGTGGCCAGCGCGCTCGCTCGCCTGGAAGCGGCCCGAGGCGATGAGCAGGTGACGACGCTGCGTCACGAGCCGATGCGCGTCGGCGACCCGGTTGCGCGGGTCTTCCTCGGTTTGCTCGATGGCACCCGCGACCGGGAGATGCTGGCGGACGAGATCACTTCACATCGTCCCGGCCTCACCCGCGAGGAGATCCTCGGAGAGATCGAAGCCAAGCTCGGCGAACTCGCGCGCGCCGGCGCGCTCCTGCGATAGGACCGTGCCGGTCCGTTGGCGCCGCTTCCTGGGCCAGGTTCGGCCAGCCGTTCGTGCGAGTGGACAGCGCATCGTCGGCCAGAGCGCGGACCGTCAGTGGCGACGGAGCGCCACGGCTCCCGATGGCCGGGCGCTAAACGGGCCGGCCGGTGAGGAACATGAGGCCCTTCGCCAGCACTTCGCCCGCGAACACAGCACCCATGCAGATGTAGAGGAGCCCGGTCGCGCTCTGCATCGCCCGGATCTGGGTGGTCCGCCAGGAGAGGACAGCAAGGATCAGCGGGAAGACGATACCCACGCCGATCCGCAGGTAGAGGGCCGGGTTGCCAAAGATGCCAACGCTCACCGGGTTCTCCGGAGTCGGTGTTTCACGCACGGGGATGATGAGGTTGAGGGCCAGGACCAGCACCTGGAAGGCGAGCGAGCCGATCAGGATCCAGGCGAGGTCACGCAGGGGCCAGGCGGGGAGGGAGCCCTCGGTCAGGTACCAGTGTCCCCAAACCATCGAGACGGAGACCGCGCCCATGGCCATCGTCCCGCCGATGAGGGCGACGAACGCGCCCGGGAATCCCCAGGTTGGCGGAGCGAGCACGGCGGCCAGCGCCCCGATGGCGAGCATACCAGCGAGAGCCCCCGCGATGCCCGCGAAGCGGCCGATGGGATCCCAGCCCATAAACACGGAGAAGGTGTAGACGCCGCTGGCGATGACCACGATCAGGATGAACCGCTGGGCCGCCTCGAAGGGGCCAGTGTCCAGGCGGTAGCCATCGACTTCCGTGCCGATATCGATGCCGAGCGCCGTCCAGTACGCGAGGCCCGCCGTGACGGCCACGCAGAAGGCCATTGTCATCACGAAGCCCCGTGTCACCCCGCCGCGAAGGTCGCTGGCGAGCGTGATCCACAGGCTCCCGACGGCGAGTTCCACGAGGATGAGGAGCAGGGTGTAGGGCAGTGCTGCGACGTTCATGCGGGACCGTTCGAGTGTAGGGTGGGCTCCCCGTACGCGCCGAGGCCCGCAGATCCGCTACGATTCGCCGCCATGCCGATCGTTGTGATCATCGGTGGGCCGAACGGGGCCGGGAAAACGACCCTCGCGGAGGCGATTGTCTGGCAGGGCTACGGCATCGCCGAGTTCGTGAACGCCGACACGATCGCTCGCGGCCTCTCCGAGTACGCGCCCGAGGACGCCGCCTTCGCGGCCGGGCGGCTAATGCTCGAACACCTGAACGAACTCGCCGCCGCTGGTGTCGACTTTGCTTTCGAGACGACACTTGCCTCGCGCACCTTCGCCCACTGGCTCGAAGGGCGGAAGGCGGAGGGCTACGAGTTCCACCTGCACTATGTGTTCGTCGAGGACGCGGAGGTTTCGATCAAGCGTGTGGCGAAGCGCGTCGCCGCTGGCGGGCACCATGTCCCGGACGAGATCGTCCGGCGGCGCTGGGGCCGGAGTATCGCGAACTTCTTCGAACTTTACCTGCCGCTGGCGGACCAGTGGAAGGTTTACGACAACTCCACCGACCGCCACACGATCGCGGCCGATGCAGGGGCCGGGATCCAGGTGTATGATGAACGCGTATGGAAACTGTTTACCGACGCGGCAAGCCGGTAGGGCCGAACGGGATGATCATCTCCAATGAGGAGCTGGAAGTCGCGATGAAGATCGCTGTGGGTAACGCCATCTGGCGCCACAAGCGGCTCGG
>CAZQCR010000427.1:0-2250 GCA_964591745.1 uncultured Anaerolineaceae bacterium | reverse complement strand
TCCGCCTCATCCGTCTCCTTGCGCACGGTCGCCAGGAACGAGGCGTAGCTCCCGAGCGTGTTCGCATTCTTCGGGTCTGCCGCCAGGGCGAGCTTGTAGTACCTCGCCCCCTCATCCATCTCCTTGCGCACGTTCGCCAGGAACCAGGCGTAGCTCCGGAGGGTGTTCGCATTCTTCGGATCTACCTCCAGGGCGAGCTTGTAGTACCTCTCCGCCTCATCCATCTCCTTCCGCTCGGTCTGCAGGAACGAGGCGTAGCTCCCGAGGACGTTCGCGTGATTCGGATCCGCCTCCAGGGCGAACTTGTAGTAGCGTTGCGCCTCCTCGGTCTCCTTCCGCTTGGTCCACAGGAACCGCGCGTAGTTGCCGAGGGCGCCAGCGTTCTTCGGGTCCGCCTTGAGGGCAGTCTTGTAGTGCCGCTCCACCTCCCCCGTCGGCGTCCGCACGGTCTCCAAGAACCAGGCGTAGTTCCCGAGGGCGCCCGCGTTGTTCGGGTCTGCCTCCAGTGCGAGCTTGTAGTAACGCCCCGCCTCATCCATCTCCTTCCGCTCGGCCGCAAGAAACGTGGCGTAGTTCCCGAGGATCTTCGCGTGCTTCGGGTCCCTCTTCAGGGCGAGCTTGAAGTACCTCTCCGCCTCATCGATCTCTTTCCGCTCGGTCGCCAGGAACACGGCATACGTCCCCAGAAGAGGCGCCCATTCGGGAAACAGTTCGACGCCTTGCTTGTAGGCAAGGTCGGACGCGTCCGGGTCGGAACGTTCGAGATCTTGCGCCTCGATCAGCACCCGCCAGCGGTCGGGGAGGTCGGCCACCGCCGCCTGTACGCCTGCGGTAACTTCGGGCGAGCCGCTGCTTTCTGTGGTGGTAGCGAGCTTGGCGAGCGCCGCGTTGTAACCGTCTTCGATTCCTCTCAGCCTCTCCCAGTCGGGATGCGGCAGGTCGAGCTCGTTCCGCAGACCGGCCATCAACTCGTCGAAGTCCAGGTGGGGGACATGGAACACCCCGGCGCGACCGGAGAGCCACGCCGCAAGCGGCGTTCCGGGTTCCGCAGGGTTCACCCAGTAGATGTTCGGCACCCAGTCTGCCGGAAGGGCGGAGAGCGCATCGGCGAGCCCCTGGTCCCAACCGCTGTAGCCGAAAAAGACCAGCTCCCGGTGATGGAGTAGCCCCTTGAGCGCGTCCTTGACATCGTCCGGCAGTTTGAAGGTCTCGGTCTCGATGTTTCGGGGTTCCAGCAGGGCATCGCCGTGCAGCTTGACGATCAGCGGCCGCGTGACGCTCGTCGTAGCGAAGCCGACAAGCGCCTCGTGGGGAATGACCAGGGGACGCACGCGCGAGTAGAGGTAGAGGGCGTCTGCGACGAGGTCGTCGAAGTTGGTCGTCAGGATCACGTTGCAGTTGGCACGGTCGGCATGTTCCGCCAGCAGCATCGCCAGCACGCCGTACCCGAACCCGGGGTCGGCCGTGTGTGTGACCAGCTCGATCTCAGCCTGGCGAACTTGTGCCGTGCCGAAGAGCTCGCGCATGACTTCGGCATAGGCAAGTCCGGGCGATTCCGCGTCGTATCCAGGGAACTGCTTTCTGGCCCAGTCGTCCATCGCCGGCCGGGGTTCCTGTTGCCGAAGCCACTCGTCTTCGAGCCATTGCCTGACAAGGGCGCCGGCCGCGGGAACGCCGGAACTGATTGAGCAGCCCGCTCCGAGAAAGAACGCCACCTTCTGCGTTCGGATGTTCTGTCCGATGTGGCGCAGGAATCGGGCCAGTGGCATCGGCTCCATTACGCGCATTCTGTCACGGTTGGCTCGGCGGCGTCATACCGCGTTCGAGGTGCGCCCGGAGCCAGACCCCAGCGCCAATCGGCCGCTCCGTTTCGTCTACACTCACTCGTGGCAATGGCCCGCTCGCCGAACTGTCGCCCGGAGTGGCGTGCGTGCCGTCGGAAGGCGGCTAGGCAGCGGGCCGAACTGGTCTTTAGTCCGACCGGGCATGGTTCGAACGTCAGCGGCCACGGAGGGCCGCGGCTCCATTGCCTGACCGCCGTGGACACCGCCGGGCATGGTAAGCGACCCGCGGCCGCCGTGGGCCGCGACTACGGCGAAGGCGGGCCGGGCGTGGTTCGGGAGTAGGCGGCCCCGGTGGGCCGCGGCTACGGACGAAGGACGAAGGACCGCCTGCAAGCAGCGCCGGGCATGGTAAGCAGCCCGCGGGCGCGGGGGCCCGCGACTACCCCCCTCGGGGACTCGGGACTCG
>CAZQCR010000426.1:0-2251 GCA_964591745.1 uncultured Anaerolineaceae bacterium | reverse complement strand
TACCACCCACGTAGAGCGCGATGTTCGGCTTCATCCGCCGCAACGCGTCCGCCACGTTGTCCGTGATCCGCACCGCACAGCCCGCCTGGATCTCAAAGTCCCGTCCCGACTTCCCCGCCCGCCGGAAGCCCTCGTCCAGCCACGGCCGGTACGTCTTCATGCTCCCCGGCACGAAGCCGAGGGGCAGCCAGCCATCGGCGATCTCCGCGGTCATCTTCGTGTTCGCCTCAGTGCCCGTCCCCAGCCAGATAGGCAGGTTCGGGTTCATATGCAGGATCGACTTCAGCGGCTTGCCGATCCCCATCGACCCCTCGCCCGTATACGGAAGCGCGATCTCCTTGCCCGCATGGCTCACCGGCTCTTCCCGCGCGAAGATCTTGCGCATGATCGCGACATAGTCCCGGATGCGCGTGTTCGGCTTGCCCCACGGCTGGCCGTACCAGCCCTCCACGATCTGCGGCCCCGAGACGCCGATCCCCGCGATGAAACGGTTACCCCCCGCCAGCGCGTCCACGGTCGCCGACTGCATCGCACACATCGCTGGCGTCCGCGCCGCCAGCTGCATAATCCCCGTCCCCAGCCGAATCCGCTTCGTCTGCGCGGCGATGAACGCCAGCGGCGTCACCGCGTCCGAGCCATAGGCCTCCGCCGTCCAGATCGAGTCGTACCCCAGCCGTTCGGCGAGGAGGATGCGCTCCATAGGCAGGTGCAGCTCCGCGCCCGAGTAGCCAATCGAAATGCCAAGCTTCATCGAGAATGCTCCCTGAGAGATGTGGCGCGATTCTACCGGGTCCGAGCTGCAGGTGGGGCAGGGCGTTTCCGCCGGAAGGCTCGGCGCTCGCCCCACTAACTGAGACGGCGGTCCGGGGTGTACCATGGCCGTAGTATGGCCATGTAAGAACATATGTTCTACACTCAGGGCCACCCCATCGAGAGGTACGGCCCTTTGGACAGCAAGCTGAAGGAACTCCTGAAGAGTGCAGCCTCAGTCAAAATGACGCCGGAGGAGCGTGAGGCTCAACGCCGAAGCTTTGTTTACGGCAACACGAAGATCGAAAATGACCAAATCACTCGGCAAAGCGTCGATGACGCTGCGGATCGACTGAGCAATCGTGGGACCGCGGAATAGCCGCCAAACCCGCCCGCCCGAACTCGGACCGTTAGCGGCCCTGAGCGAAGAGGAGATCGTCGCCCGTGAGGCTGAAAACGGCCTGCGCCAGTTTGACCGGGCCATCGAACTCGTTGAGAGCGGTCTGCTCGGCCCCTTCCGCCTCCGGCCCTCAACTATTATCGAGCTGAACCGTCTTGCTATCGAAGGCCTTGAACCAATGGCAGGGAGCTATCGGCAGGGGTCCATCGACATCACCAACTCCCTCCACGTCCCCCCGCCCTGGGAGGATGTGCCTGAACTCGTCGAAGACATGTGCGACTACGTGAACGAGCATCTTGATCCCGTCGATGGCCTCCATGTGAGCGCCTTCGTCATGTGGCGGTTGAACTGGATTCACCCATTCACTAACGGCAACGGCCGCACGTCCCGAATCGTTGCGTATGTTGTGCTCTGCGTGGCTCTTGGATACCAGCTTCCCGGGCTTCGAACCGTTCCGGACCTCATCGTCGCCGACAAGGGCCCGTACTACCACGCGCTCGACGACGCGGATGCCGCGTGGCGGACGGGAAGGCTCGACATCGCGACCATGGAGCAGCTCCTGGCCAGGCATCTCACGACTCAGCTAGAAAGTTAGCGCTCCGGCCGTCCGAGAGAGTGTGACGGCGATTCTACCGGGCGCGCTCCCCTTCGTCGCCCCACGGCACGTCCACCTGCCACGTGCCGTCCATGCCCGCGAACAACAGGTCCCCGTCCGGCAGGAACGCCAGGTCCCAGCAGAACGCGTCCTCCGCCGGCGCATAGGCGTGGCGCGTCTGCGCGCCGTCCGCTTTCGTCCTCACCAGTTCGCCTTCGAACATGTCGTAGCTCCAGGCCGCCCCAGACGCGTCAACCGCCAGGCAGCTCCCGCCCGCATCCTTGAAGCTCTTCTTCGTGCCATCGGCCGCGAGGCGAACCAGCGTGTCGAAGCCCGTCCCGATCCACGCGTTCCCGCCCGCATCGAAGGCGATCTGATTCGGCCAGCTGTTCTTGCCGAAGGTCGAAGCTGGCACCGTCGTCAGGATGCCGTCGGCGCTAAGCTTGCGCACCCGGGCGTCCAGCACCTCGTCGTCCCGCCACGGCTGCTCGATGAACCACGCGCTT
>CAZQCR010000425.1:0-2266 GCA_964591745.1 uncultured Anaerolineaceae bacterium | reverse complement strand
TTCGAAAGGATCAAAGGGACTTTTCCTCGTAGTCTCTTGGCATCTTTGCGCCTCTGCGTTTAAACCCGCCCACCGAACTTGACCGCCACTGGGTGAGACGCAAAGGTTCGAAAGAGCCAAAGAAATATCCTCGTAGTCTCTTGGCGTCTTTGCGATTCAACCAGCCCAACGAACTTGAACGCCTGGAGTAGTGCGTGAAGCTCATCCTCATCCGCCACGGCGAGTCCGAAGGGAACGCCGCCGGCGTCGTCCAGGGACACCTTGATTTCGGCCTGACCGCGCTCGGTCGCGCCCAGGCGGATGCGACGGCCGTCTACCTCCGCGGAACGAAGGTCGACCGGCTGGTCAGCAGCCCGTTGCGCCGGGCGTTCGAAACGGCCTCCCTCATCGCGGGTAGCCTCGGCCTCGAAGTGGAGGGCGATGCGCGGCTCATGGAGTACGACATGGGCGCCGCCAGCGGCCTCACCGGCCCCCAGATCCGCGAGCGCTTCCCTGATGTTGTCGCTCAGTGGCAGAAGGGCCTGCATCCGCGCTTTCCTGGCGAAGAGGGACGCGATGTCTTCAGCGCCCGCATCGCCACCCTGCTCCAGGAGTTCGTCGCAGCCGGGAAGGACGTCGTGGCCGTTGCCCACGGGGGCGTTGTCGGCGCCTTCTGCCGTGGTGTACTGGGCATGGATCCGCTTCGCCGCGGAGTGTTCGAAACCGCCAACTGCGGCATCACCGAGATCGCTATCGACCGCCAGGGCCGCCCCGTTCTCCAGCGTGTGAACGACACCTGTCATCTCGGCGCGCTGATCACGATGGCCGACCGCGGCTAACCGCCGCAGGCCGCTCCGACGACATCGGCACCGCCGCTGTCACCCCGGCGGCCCTCCGCCACTTAGTTCCCGCGAGCCTGGCTGAGTCAAGAACTACAAGAGTGGCTGCCGAGCAGGATTCGAACCCGAACCCAAGGCTCCAAAGACCGCGGGTGACTCGACCGCCGGCGACCTATTGCTTTGCTTCTTTGCAAACGGAGGAACCTTTGGCACACTTGAGGCCGACGCGATCCTTGGTCTGACGGGAGGGCGTGTCGTGGCCCGGTCGTGCGAGGTGCAGAGGCTCTGGTTGGACGACATCGGCCTGATCGCCAGGATCGATCGGTCGGAGCACGTCGATGTCGAATACGCTGTTCTCGATGGTCATCTCATCGAGCGGCCAGCCTCGTTTGAGCATGCCGACATTCCGCCGTGGGACCCGGTGGGCGCGGGGCCGAACAGCGTGGCGGAGAAGGTTGCCTTCTGCGCGCCGCTCGTCGCGGGAGGCGCCGCGTTGTTCGGCGCCTTCGAAGGCGACCGCCTTCTTGGTCTGGCGGTTGTCGATGCCTCGTTTGAGCCGGGACTGGCGTGGCTGGCGTTTCTTCACGTGAGTCGCGAGGCGCGACGCCGTGGCGCCGCGTCGGCACTGTGGGAGGCCGCCGTCAGGGATGCGGTCGAGGCCCACGCCGAGTCGATGTACGTTTCCGCGACGCCAACCGAATCCGCCGTCGGCTTCTACCTCAGTCGTGGCTGCAGGCTGGCGGACCCGGTGCACCCGGCGCTCTACGCCAGCGAGCCGGACGACATCCACCTGGCCTGTTCGCTGCCAACGAGCTGATGGGCAGTTTCTACGATCGATTCCCATTGCACGGTTTCGCAGCGACTCCTAAACCGCCCGGAAGACCGGGATCGGGTACTCGCCCGAGTCCTGCTGCTCGTACTCGACCTTCACGCGCTGGCCGATCTTGATGTCCTTCGTCGGGTCGGCCGCGCCCACGATGTTCGTGAGCATCCGGAAGCCCTCGTCGAGATCGACGTAGGCCACGGCGTAGGCGCCAAGCTCCACGAAGCCCGGGATCCGGTTCTGGCGCACGACTGAGAAGGTGTAGACCGTGCCCTCGCCCTTCGAGACGTTCCAGGCGAGGTTCCCGCTGCCGCACTGCTGGCAGTGCGCCGTCGGCGTGAAGTTCACGGCTTTGCAGGCGGTGCACGTCTGGTAGCGCAGCTCGCCGGCCTTCACGCCCTCCCAGTAGTGCTTCGTGTCCGGCTCGGGGAACGATGGCTGTGGTCGATTTGGCATCTGCTTGCTCCTGTCATGTGCGAACTGGTGCGAGTTCCAGGACTTCTCTCCCCTCTCCTGGCGCACCGGGAGAGGGGCCGGGGGTGAGGGCGCCGCGCCCGGCATCGAGCGCCCGCCCGGTCTGTCGGGCTCTAGTCGGCGGCGAGGATGACGGTGCCGCCCGTGTGCG
>CAZQCR010000424.1:0-2268 GCA_964591745.1 uncultured Anaerolineaceae bacterium | reverse complement strand
CGAGTTCATCGAAGACGATGGTGGACATGCGGGGTCTCCTCTGCGCGCCTGCTCCCGGCCCGCCAACCGGTGCGAGACGCCTGCGGCCCGAAGTCTAACGCGAATCCACCACCGTAGGGAGCTTGGGGCTACCATCATCCGGTGCGCGCATCTACCACGGCCACAACGAACCGGACCGGGCGCTCGCCCTTGGCGCCGGCCCGCCGATGAAGCCGACGATCACCCTTGGCACGGCTACATCGCCCGACGGCCATACGCTCGTCTTACGGCGCCGCGATACCGAGTACGTGATCGCGATCGACGGGTTCACCTTGATGGTCAGCACCATGCACCGTTCGGAATCGGAGATGGTCGCCCTCGGCTCGCCAGCGCCGCTTCCCGGCGCCCAGGTCTTGATCGGCGGCCTTGGTATGGGGTACACGCTCCGCGCCGCGCTCGATCACTACCCGTCGGACGCCGTGGTCGTCGTTGCTGAGCTGATCCCGGAAGTGATCGAATGGAACCGTGGTGAACTCGGCGAGCTCACGGGGCGCCCGCTCGATGACCCGCGAGTCGTGGTTCACCAGGCCGACGTCGCCCACATCATCCGCTCGAACGTGGAGCGCTTCGACGCCATTCTCCTGGACGTTGACAACGGCCCCGATTCGCTGGTGTACGACGCGAACTACTGGTTGTACACGCCAGCCGGGCTGGCGGCGGTCCATCGCGCGCTCAGCCCCGGAGGGGCCCTGGCCGTATGGTCCGCTTCGGAAGAGCCCGACTTCCCCTCGCGGCTGGAGGCCGCCGGGATGACGGCCTCCGTTCGAAAGATCCGATCGCACGGCTCGCGGGCGCTCGTCTACCTCGGACGCACGTAGGGCCGAGTCACGAGGCGGCGTCCGCCTCCATCTTCGCGAGGCGCGTGTAGTAGTCGGGGATCTCAATCAGATGGGCCCACGCGATCCGCCCCGTTGCATCCGGGTCGTCGCCCGTCACGTTGGTCTGCGGATCGCGTGCGCCGTGTTCGAGTTCGACTGCCAGCCCCATCTGGAACTGTTCGAGAGTCACCCGCGCGAAATCGACGCCCAGCCGCGTCCCGATCGCTCGCGCCTCGTCCTCAGTAAACGTCTTCTTAGCCATGTCGTCGCCTCCAACCCGTCGTGGGTGTTCCTCAGTCTGTGCCGTCCTGGCTCCCCTCGTAAGGGCCACGAGCCGGGCTCAGAAGGACCGTTCGTCGCACATTCGGTCGTCCGGGCTGGCCGGAAGGGCTCTTCGCCGACACTCTCGCGTTCTCGCGCCACCGGACCGCTCTCCTGGCCGCCCACAAGCCGCCCCTCCCCTATCATGTCACCGCCCGTGCGCCGGAAACTCGGAACTCGGGACTCGGAACTCGGGACTTTTCACACATGGGTCTGCGCACACCTCAGCAGTACATCGAATCCATCCGCGATGACCGCGCCGTCTGGTACCGCGGCGAAAAGGTCGATGACGTCACCACTCACCCTGTCATCAAGAAGGCCGTGCACCACGCTTGCCTCGACTACGAGATGGCCGAGGACCCGGCGACCCGCGAACTCTCGGTCGTCACCGAAAACGGCGACACCTACAGCCGCTACTACAAGATCCCGACCTCCGTCGATGACATCCTCAAGCGTTCGCAGCTGATCGAAGCGGCTACGGCGGCCGGTAAGACGCTCGTCGTCCTCGTCAAGGAGATCGGGAGCGATGCGCTCTTCGGCCTCCACAAGGTCTCCCGGCTCGTCGACCAGAAGTACGAGACGAACTACCTCGAGCGCGTCAAGGCGTTCTACCAGTACGTCCGCGACAACGATCTCACGCTCTCGGTCGCCCAGACCGACACCAAGGGTGACCGCAGCCAGGGGCCGCTCGCGCAGGCCGACCCGGACCTCTTCACGCACATCGTCGAGCGCCGCGCGGATGGCATCGTCGTCCGCGGGGCGAAGATCCACACAAGCTGCACGACGAACACCAACGAGATCATCGTCCTCCCCACGAAGGCGATGTCCGAAGCCGAGGCCGACTATGCGGTCGCCTTCGCCATCCCCGTGAACACACCCGGCGTCAAGCTGATCGCCAGCCCCTACGGGGGCGCGCCCAAGGAGGAGTTCGACGCCCCCCTGAGCGCCGAGCGGAAGATGATGGAGACGATCACGATCTTCGACAACGTCTTCGTGCCGTGGGATCGCGTCTTCCTGGCGGGCGAATACGACTTCGCCGCCCCCCTGGCTCTCGGCTTCGTCGAGCACCACCGCTCCACGCCCGTCAGCT
>CAZQCR010000423.1:0-2304 GCA_964591745.1 uncultured Anaerolineaceae bacterium | reverse complement strand
CGGGGATGGCACGAGCGTGTTGGCGCTCTTCGCCGGAAGGGACCACACCGGCGAGGCACGCGCCTACCTCTGCGAAGACATGGTCTGCCAGCTTCCCGCGGGGTCGCCCGAGGAGCTGGAACGCCAGCTGAGCACGGCGACGGGCGCGGGGCGCTAAGACGGCTGGCTACGGGAGCCTCTTGCGTTTTGCGGCGGTTCCGCGTCCCCTTGCTGCATGCCCGACAACAGCTACCGCACCGATGGGACGATCGACAGCTTTGAGAATAGTTTTCCCGGGCGCGAATACGAGATCGAGTTCACCGCAACCGAATTCACAAGCGTCTGCCCGATGACCGGTCTGCCGGATTTCGGGTCGATCGTCATCCGCTACGTCCCCGGCCCACGCTGCATCGAGCTTCGTAGCTTTAAGTACTACCTCTTCGCGTTCCGGGACCGTGGCATCTTCTATGAGGACCTCGCGAACCAGATTCGCGACGACATCGTCGCCGCCGTGCAGCCTCGGCGGCTTGCGGTGGTGGCGGAGATGAACGCCCGCGGAGGGATCTCCGCCCGCGTCACCGCCTCGTTCCCGTGACGGAAATCACAAGCGGGCCTATGCTCAAGAGCGTCTCTGTCCGAGACCAAGCGTTGTCATGCGAGTAAAGGCCGATCCCGGTGGTTACCCCGAACGTAAGGTGGGCGTCGTCCCCTCCGTGCTCCCTGCCCAGATGCTGGAGATCCAACGCATCGCCCAGGAAGACTACGGACTCGACATCCTCCAGATCACCGAGAACGCTGGCCGTTCGACAGCCGAGCTGGCGCGCCACATGCTGGGTGGCCGCGGCCATGGCCAGCGGGTTGTCGTACTCGCCGGCGGCGGGAACCAGGGCGCAGCCGGGCTCTGTGCGGTCCGCCACCTGGTGAACTGGGGTTTCGCCGCCGAACCCGTGTTCGGCGAAGTCGAGTCCGAAATGTCGGTCATCGCCCGCAAGCAGCTCCAGATCCTCAGGAACGCCGGCATTGTCGAACCTGGCGATGAAGAGACGAGCGAGATCACCCTCGAAGAGCACCTTGGCCACGCCGATCTCGTCGTCGATGCCCTCGTCGGGTACGGCCACGAAGGCGGACCCACGGGAATCGCGGCCGCCCTGACCGAACTGGCCGTCGCATCCCGGACGCCGATCCTCGCGCTCGACATGCCGACCGGCGTGAGCGCCGCCACCGGCGTGCCTTACTCGCCCGCCATCAAGGCGAGCACCACCCTGGCCCTGGACCTGCCGAAGCGCGGCCTCTTCGAACTCCAGGCCCGCGCCTACACCGGCGAGATCTACCTCGCCGACCTTGGCCTCCCCAAGACGATTCACAGCCGCATGGGCATCCAGCTCAACGGCCTCTTCAGCGAAGGCCCGATCGTCCATGTCCGCCGCTGAACGCGGTGGCCTGGCCACACACAACGTTCATCCGAAAGCATAGAATTCAGCCATCACCGTTGTGAGGCACTTCCCATGCTTACCCGCTACGTCAAAACGCCCGCCCAGGTCGCTCGTCTCCAGCAGATCAACGGCGCCGCCTCATTCCTCCAGGCCACCTCCCTGAGCATGACCTTTCTGACCGACCCGGCCGTGGTCCGCGAACTACTGCCTCCGCCCCTTGAACCGGCCGACGAGCCCCGCGTCTCCGTCTCGGTCTACCGCATCGGGCAATCGAACTGTGTCGGCGCTTTTGATGGCGCGAGTGTGAACCTCGCCTGCCGCTACAACGGCGAAGACGGCCTCTATTGCGTCACGATGCCCATGAGCACCGATACCGCCGTCGTCTTCGGCCGCGAACTCTACGCCGAACCGAAAAAGCTCGCCGAATGCCGCGTCGACCGCCGTGGCCGCTTCGTTCACGGCTCCGTGACTCGCCACGGCATCACCTACATCGAACTCACCGGCGACTTCGAAGGAGACCTTGAGCCGGTAGACCGCGCGGGCACGTCGTCCCACTACTACTTCAAGTATCTCCAGGCGGCCGATGGCAACGGCCTCGCGTTCGACCCCCAGCTGATCCGGGTGACGCACCGCGGCCGCACTCACCGGATGATGCGTGGCACGGGAACGATCACCTTCCGCGAATCGCCCCACGACCCCGTCATCGATATCCCCGTCCTCATGGTCGAAGGCGCGGCCTACAGCGAAAGCGAGACGCACACGACGGCCGAAGTGGTGACCACAGTGCGCGCCGAGGACTTCCTGCCCTACGCCTACGCCAAGACCGACGACCTCACCGTCTGGGCGCCCCTTACCGCGCTCGCCCCGGCCTGAAGCCGGGGGTGCATCGGCC
>CAZQCR010000422.1:0-2311 GCA_964591745.1 uncultured Anaerolineaceae bacterium | reverse complement strand
TGGCTCCGGCCCAGGCTCCACGATAGGCAGCGGGGGAGGCCTCGAAGTCCCCGCCGAACTTCGCCCAGTGCCGCGGCTGGCCACCGGAGACGGACTCGAAGTCGCCGTTCGTGAGGAGGACGCCGAATCCGCTTTCCGGGGCGGGAGGCGGAGCCGGGGCGGGCGCGGGCGCCGGTGGTGGAGGCGGAGGAAGCCCTCCGGCCGGGGGAGGGGGAGGACCGGGCGGGGGTGGAGGCGGGCCGGGCGGAGCTGGCGTCGGCGTCGGCGGAGTGGGAGTGGGTGAGGGTGGGGGCGGCGGTTTGGACTCCTCCAGGATAGCGGCGTCGAAGATGATCGCACCGGGCGCGGTCCCCGGAACGGCTTCGATGATAACCATGAGACTGGCTGCTCCCGGCGGCGCCACGGCGAGCAGGCTGAGCGCGGCCGCGCCCGCGGACGCGGACCCTTCAGCTACGGAAGCGCCGACGACGCCAAAACCCGAATCCAGAAATCGGAGGGTAAGCCGGGCGCGAGGGCCACTTGCCGGGCTCGCCGCGAAGACGGCCGCCGCGTACTCGGCGCCCGGGGAGACGCCGATGGTCTGTCGAAGCTCCGCCGGGGCCGTCAACGACGCGGCCAACCCGGATTCGCCGGCTACGGCCGTCACCGTTCCACCGGCGACCCAGCCGGCGGGTTGCCCGCCCTCCCACGTTGCGAAGTCGCCGTTCACGAGCAGTTGCAAGGCCAAGACCGAGTGCAGTCCTCGCCCGACGACACAGGCCGCTACCAGGCAGGACGTAAGAACAACCGCTCGAATGAGGGGCGGGCGCATGACGCCGGCATACTACCAGCGGCCGATAGGGTTGTCTCCGGTTCAGTCCGGCCACGGGATTCTGGTACAGTCCGTTTCGGAGAGAGGGTTCGATGACTGAGTCGTTCCAGCAGGTAGTCGATGACCTGGCGTTAGAACAGGAAGCGCTCGCCGCGGTGCTCAGGGCGATACCATTCGTGGAATGGGAGCGGGCGACGCACGCTACGGGATGGGGCATCCGGGACCAGGTCACGCACCTGGCGTTCTTCGATGGGGCGGCGACCAACGCCATTGTGGACCCGGAGCGGTTCATGGCAGGGCGGTCGGCGATGGGGGCTTCGGAGGCGGGAGAGCCGGCCTACCTGGTAGAGGCACGAAGGCGGCCACCCGCGGAGATCCTGGCGTGGTGGGAGGAATCCAGCCGCGCCCTCGTGAGCGCGGCGCGCAGCCTCGATGCCTCGCGGCGAATGCCCTGGTATGGTCCGCCGATGAGCGGCACATCGTTCGTGACCGCGCGGCTGATGGAGTGCTGGTCGCACGGACTGGATGTGGTCGATGTGGTTGGGGCGGAGCGGCAGCCCACCGACCGGCTTCGCCACGTCGCCTTCCTGGGAGTACGAACCCGGAACTATTCCTACGTCACACGCGGGCTCGAGCCGAACGCCGAGCCTGTCCGGGTCGAGTTGCGGGCGCCCTCCGGCGAGGTGTGGGTCTTCGGGGAGTCGGGCGCTGAGAACCGGGTCAGCGGACCCGCAGTCGACTTTTGCCAGGTCGTGACGCAGCGCCGGCACGTGGCCGACACGGCCCTGGTCGTCGAAGGACCAGCGGCCGTGGAGTGGATGCTCTACGCGCAGACGTTCGCCGGTCCGCCCGGCGCGGGCCGCAAGCCTGGGCAGTTCCCAAAGTCCCACCCGTAGCCCGGCCAGGGGTGCGGGTTCCCTTTCTGCGGGCCGCCCGATACGATCGGGCAACTCTAGATCGATTGAGGTGATCCATGGCCGAAACAGCCACGTTGAAGGTGGGCGATGCCGCCCCGGATTTCGAATTGACGCGAGACCCGATGACGCGCGAGAAGTTCAAGCTGAGCGACCACAAGGGCAAGAACGCCGTGGTCATCAACTTCGTACCGGCCGCGTTTTCGCCCGCCTGCAGCGCCCAGCTGCCCCTTATCGAGCAGAAGGCGAAGGATTTCGCGGCTCAGGGCGCCATCCCGGTCGCCATCTCCACCGACCATGCCTGGTCGTTGAAGGCCTGGAAGGAGCAGCTCGGCCTGAGCTACGACGTGCTGGCGGACGACGTGCCCCAGGGCAAGGTCGCGACGGACTATGGCGTCTTTATCGCGCCAGCGGGCGTCGCCAACCGCGTGGTCGTGGTTGTTGGCAAGGATGGCAACATCGCCTGGATCCAGCCCGTCGAGAAGATCACCGATATGCCCGACTACGATCCGGTGCTGGCCTGCTCGAAGGGCTAAGTACCGCGCCGCAGAGATGGGTATCTGAATCAGGCGGCATCGGGTAGCGC
>CAZQCR010000421.1:0-2320 GCA_964591745.1 uncultured Anaerolineaceae bacterium | reverse complement strand
CATCCCCGGGGGCGAGGACGAGCCACGGGAGGAACCGCATGGCCGGTACGCGCTCAAGCGGGCGCCGGGCCGTGGGCTCGCCGACGATAACCAGCTCCTGGCGCGGCGCCAGGCGAAGTTCGAGGGCCTGCCAGGTCGCGCCGAAGCCGGTAGGCGCTTGCAGGAGCATGCCGGCGTTGTGGGCGATGATGCCGTCGGCCACCGACTCCCAATCGGCGCGGCCGAAGTAGCGGCCAAGCCAGTGAGCCAACACGGCGGTGGCCCCGTTGCCGCTGGGAGTCGCCCCGTCGAAGAACGACTTCTGGCGGATAAGGAGCTCTTCCGCGCCGACGCCTGTCTCGAAGAAGACCCCATCGGCGGGGTCTCGGAAGTCACGCAGGAGCGTCTCGAACATCTCGCGGGCCCACTCCGGGTGCTCGATTTCGCCGGTCAGGCGGAAGAGCTCGACCAGCCCGAGCGCGTAGTAGGCGTAGTCCTCAAGCATCCCATCGATGCGGGCGAGGCCGGCCTTGTAGGTGTGCAGCAGGCGGCCGTTTACCCAGAGCTTCTCCCGGGTGGAGGCCGCGTTCCGTTCGGCGATGGCGCGGTACCGGTCGTCGCCGAGGACACGAGCCGCCTCCGCGAACGCGCCCAGGGCAAGCCCGTTCCATGAGGTGAGTACCTTGTCGTCCAGCCCCGGCTTCACCCGCCGTTCGCGCTCGGCCAGCATCCGCGCGCGCAGTTCATCGAGGACCGCGAACATCGCTTCCTGTGTGAGCCCAAAGCGGGCCGCGACTTCCGCGGGGTCGTTCCAGGTGGAAAGCACGCTGCGAGTGCCGAATTCGGGGTGATGCGGGTCGCGGAAGTTGCCCGCCGGCTTAACGCCATACCAGGCGCAGAAGAGGTCCGCGTGGTCACCGAGGACGGCCCGCACCTCCTCCGGTGTCCACACAAAGAACTTGCCTTCGATGCCCTCGCTGTCGGCATCCTGGGCGCTGTAGAAGCCGCCCTCGCGATCCAGCATTTCGCGCTCAAGGTAGGTGAGCGTCTCGCGGACGATGCGTTCGTAGAACGGGTCGCCGGTGACCTGGAAGGCGTGGAGATAGACGCGGACAAGCTGGGCGTTGTCGTAGAGCATCTTCTCGAAATGGGGCACCAGCCAGCGTTCGTCGACGCTGTAGCGGGCGAAGCCGCCGCCGAGGTGGTCGTACATACCGCCCTGGGCCATGCGGATGAGGGTGAGGAGGACCATATCGAGGGCCGAGCGGTCGCCTGTGTCCGCATCGCCGCGGCGGGCGTGGTAGGCGAGGAGGAATTCGAGGTTCGCCGGGCTCGGGAACTTCGGGGCGCTGCCGAAACCGCCCCATTCGGCGTCGAGCGTGTCCCGAAACGCCTGGACGGCGCGCGCGGGGAGGTCGGGCGTGACGGTGCCGGCGGCCAGGCCCGACCGGCGGGCGGCGGCACGGAGATGGTCAGTGATGCCCTCGGCGGAGGCCATGACCTTCGCCCGGTCGTTCGTCCACGTTTCGTGCAGCGCCTCAAGGACGCGAGGAAAGCCGGGCCTGCCATGGCCATCAGCGGGCGGAAAGTAGGTGCCCGCGTAGAAGGGGCGGCCGTCGGCGTCCATGAAGACGGTCATCGGCCAGCCACCGGAGCCGGTGAGCGACTGGAGGGCGGTCATGTAGACGCCATCGACATCCGGGCGCTCTTCGCGGTCCACCTTCACGTTCACGAACCAGTCGTTCATCAGGCGGGCCGTGGCCTCGTCCTCGAACGATTCGTGGGCCATAACGTGGCACCAGTGGCAGGCGCTGTAGCCGACGCTGAGGAGGATCGGCTTGTCCTCCGCGCGGGCCTTCGCGATCGCCTCTTCGCCCCATGGGTACCAGTCCACCGGGTTGTCCTTGTGTTGGAGGAGGTAGGGCGAGGTTTCGTTGGCCAGGCGATTGGGCATGGGGGGAGTGTATCGGAGTGTCGGGGTAGCGGAGTGTCGGAGTGTCGGAGTGACGGGGCCGCTGATGCAGGTAGAGATGTCCGGCCTCACGGCCGGGGCCAGGGTTCTGCTGTGCGACCGCGATCCTCTCGCTGCGCAGCTACCTGCTGAGGTCCGTCAACACGGCGCGGCCAACGTACTTCCCGGCCTCGAGGTCGGAGAACACGTCCTCCAGCTCGGAGAGCGTCGCCGTGCGGCCAACGTGGCTCTTCACCCGGCCGGCAGCGGCCATGTCCACCAGCTCGCGCATGTCCTGGACCGTCCCTACCGCCGAGTAGATGAGCGTGGGGTCCCGGCGGAAGAACTCGAACGGGTTGAGCTGGATGTTCCCTTCGCTGCTGGCGGGGA
>CAZQCR010000420.1:0-2328 GCA_964591745.1 uncultured Anaerolineaceae bacterium | reverse complement strand
ATGATTCACCTCACGTGAAGTACTTGGGGTCTTCCGCGCACTGTAGCGAGCTACGCGGCAGCCGTGCAACCACCAGCCGCTAGACCAGGACTTCCTCCGCCATGAGGTCGCCGATCTCGTCGGGGGTGAGGCCGAGGATCCGCTCGCAAACCTCGAAGGTATCCTCGCCGAAGAGCGGCGCGGGCGCAGCGTGGTGGCCCGGCGTGCGGCTCAGCCGGGCTGCGGGCCCGTCGTAGGCTGAGCGCCCCGTCTCGGGGTGGTCGAGATACTCGTAGTAGCCGCGCTCGCGGATGTGCGCGTCCTTGTCGAGGAGGTCCTGGGCGTTCTGGACGACGCCGGCGGGGATGCCCCGCGCCTGGAGGGCCTCGGCGAGGTCCTCGGCCCGCCAGGAGGCTGTCCAGCCGTTGACGAGCGCTTCGAGGCCGTCCTCGTTCGCCTTGCGCGCTTCGAAGGTCGCGAAGCGCGGATCGGTGGCCGCTTCGGGATGACCGAGGACCTCGCACAACTCCGGCCAGAGCGTCCGCACGCCAAACGCCACCCACCGGTCCGTCGATCCCACCGACGTCGCGTCATCGGCGCAGCGAAAGGCGCCGTGGGGCGACATGATCGGGCTGCGATTGCCGGTTCGGGACTGGATGCGGCCGTTCGCGAGGTAGTCGGGCACGGCCGTCCCGAGGGTGTTCACGATCGACTCCAGTTGTGCGAGTTCGATCCGCTGACCCTTCCCCGTCCGGCGGCGATGGCGAAGGGCGGCGAGGATGGCCGTGATCGTGTGGCCCGGGTTGAGTACGTAGTCCGGGTAGTTCGTGCCGACGCCGAACGGCGGCCGGTTCGGGAACCCGGACATCTCGCTGATCCCGACGACCGGCGTGAGGACCGCCCCGAAGCCCAGGAAGTCCTTGTGCGGCCCCCAGAGGCCCTGCATTGGGGCGTAGGCGGCGATGATGTCCGGCTTCACCGCCGCGATCTGTTCGTAGCGCAGGTTCCACTTGTCGATGACGCGTGGCGTGAAGTTGCTGAGGAAGATGTCGCTCTTCTCGATCAGACGGTAGCCGATCTCCTGGCCCTTCTCTGTGTTCATGTTGAGCTGAAGCGAAAGCTTGCCCGCGTTGAAGTTGTTGAAGTAGCCCGAGACGTTGTAGCCGGACTTGAACGTGCCATCGACGTTCATCGCGAACGGGTGGCCAACGCGGAGGCTATCGACCTTGGCGAGCGATTCGACGCGGACGACCTCCGCGCCGAAGCAGGCCAGCGTGTTGCCGGCGATCGGCCCCGCGCCGAACCAGGAGAAGTCCGCCACGCGGAGCCCTTCGAGCGGTCGGTTGGTCATGCGTCGTCCTCCAGGTTAGAGCGCGCCGAGGATGGCGCTGGTGTGTTCGCCCAGGGCCGGCGGGCGGCGGATGATCGTTGGCGTTTCGCTCAGCCGGTAGGGCGGTCCCATGAACTCCACCGAAGCGCCGAGGTAGTCGAACAGCACCTGGTGGTACCACTCGCGGGCGCGCAGTTGCGTGTTCTCCGCCAGGTCTTTCGGCGTCGAGACGATGCCGACGAGCAGGCGCCGCCGCTGGCCCTCTTCGTAACACTCGCGCGCGTTCTGGGTCGCGATGAAGGCAGCTACCGCGGAGTTGATATGCGCGAACTGCGGGAGGATGGCGGCCGCCGTCTCGGGGTCACCCACAACGCGGGTGAGCATCGCCATGTTCACCTCCGCGCAAAGCGAGCGGTACGGCTCTTCGTCGAGGTCGCCCGCCATCCCCGCTTCGCGCATCCAGTCGATGAGCTCCGGGAAGTCGGCTCCGCCCGGCGCGATCACGAAGAGCGAGACCCAGCCGTCCTTCGCCCGGTAGACACCGGAGCCCGGGAGCTGGATCGGGAGCATGCCGAGCGCCCCGGTCCGCGTCCGGTTTCGCTTCTGCAGGTCCCAGGTCATCATCGCCGTCTCCTGCGACATCGAAACGGACTCCTGGGCGGAGACATCGACCCGTTGGCCCACGCCGGTCGCTTCCGCATGAAGGAGTGCGAGGAGCGTGCCCTGGGCGGCGTGGATGCTCGCCGAGACATCCGCCTGGTTGCCGTAGATCATGTTCGGCGGGTCAGCCGCTTCCCCAGCGAGGGTCATCAGCCCGCCTGTCGCCTGCCCCACGATATCCGTGTAGGCCCAGTGAGCGTGCGGGCCGGTCTGGCCGAAGCCCGTCACGGAGGTGTAGACCAGCTGGGGCCGTTCCGCTGCCAGCGCCTCGTAACCCAGCCCGGCCGATGCCAGGTACCCCACCGGGTAGTCTTCGAGGACGATGTCCGCGGTCAGCGCCAGCTTCCGCGCCGCGGACC
>CAZQCR010000419.1:0-2335 GCA_964591745.1 uncultured Anaerolineaceae bacterium | reverse complement strand
CCTTCGCGAAGCGGGCCTTTTCGCGCGTGCGCAGGGCGAGGAACTGGCGGCCGCGCCCGGTCATCCTGAGAACAGCGAGGCAGGCGAGGAGCAGGACGACGCAGGCAACGAGGAGGCCCGCGAGGACGAGAGCGATCGTCATGCTTCGAGCTTAGCGGAAGCGACGAAGGACGGTCAGCGCACGGAGCGGATGCGCCACATGGCGAGGCCCACGCAGGCCGCCGTCAGGGCGAGGAAGATCCCGAGCTCGATCGCCTGGAAGCTCCAGAAGCGGTCGGCGGGGTGATACACATCGATGTGCTGGATCCCGGCCTCTGCGAAACAGGCGCGAACATCCCCGCCGTCGGGACAGGCGCCGCTGAGTTCATCGAAGCTGAGCCGGTGGCCATCCGCAGTGACGAAGTAGCCTTCGAGCCCCCAGGCGCCATCAGTTTCCGGGGGGCGTTCTCCCGAAAACGGTTCGGAGGCCGCTTCTACCGGGTCACTGAAGTGAGGGCGGGCGAAGCGGGAGACGGCCAGGCGGACGCCAACGTACCCCACGGCGGCGAGCACCATCGCTCCCAGGGTCCGAGGAAGGAAGGCCCCAATGGCGACACCACCCGCCGCCGCGAAGAGCGCATACCCGATCGGCACGATGCCCTGCAGATCGAACACCTCTGGAAGGAAACGGGACTCGACGACCGGTTCCATCGTGCCGTACCACCACCAGAAGAGAGCGCCCTGGATGGCGCCGATGGCCGCCGCCCCGGCGAGGATGGTGACCAGCTTGGTCGAGAGCCAACGGAGACGGCTGATGCTCTGCGTCCAGACGAGACGGCTCGTACCGGTCTCGATTTCGCGGGCAACAAGGGGCGCGCCCCAGAAGACGGCGACGAGAACGAGGAGGAAGTTGGCGAACGGAGCGGCGGTGGTGAGGCTGAAGAACTCCTCGGAGAAGCGGCCAAGGGCGCGGTTACACGCCTCCGGCCCCTGCCCCTTCGTACACGAGGCAAGGCCCAGTTCGTCCGCAAGCGACTGCGCACGGAGGCCGGTCCAGAGGAAGTAACCGCCCACGAGGAGGACCAGTGCAAGGGTGATAGCGGCCTGGAGGCGATGTTGACGCCAGGTAAGCCAGAGCATTGCTACACCTCCACGGCGGCGCGCGCGGGGCCGGGGAAGGCCCGCGCTGATGGCTTCGCCATGTAGGCGAGGACCAGTTCTTCAAGATCGAGGTGGGACGCCTGCCAGCCCGGTGGTGGCGCCTCGCCGCGGGTTCGTACGAGCGCGGTGAGCTCGCTCCCGTGCTCCTCACGCTGTACGAGGCAGGCGCCTGGCGGCAGCTCGCGGCCCGCCGGACCGCTCAGCAGCCAGTGCGAGTCGAGCAGTTCATCGATGCCCCCCAGGACGCGGACCTCGCCCTCGCCAAGCACGACGAGGTAGTCGCAGGTCCGTTCCAGGTCGGCGATCAGGTGAGACGAGAGGACGATCGTGAGAGGACGGGAGGCGACCTCCTGCATCAGGAGCGAGAGGAATGCGCGCCGGGCGAGCGGATCCAGGGCGGCCACCGGCTCATCAAGGAGAAGGAGGTCTGGCCGCCTGGCCAGTGCCATGACGAGGGCAACCTGGGCCCGTTGGCCGCCGGAGAGGGCGCCGACCTTCTGACCTGGCTCGATGCTGAGTTCGCGAAGCCTGGCAGCGGCGAACGGCGCATCCCAACGGCGGTTCAGCCGGCGGCCGAGTTCAAGCGTATCGGCGACGCTGAAGCCACGGTAGAGCGGGACATCCTGGGCAACAAAGCCGACGCGGTTCAGGAGCTCCGCGCGGTCGGAAACGTCCGTGTCGAGGAGCATGAGTGTGCCTGTGGTTGACTTGACGAGGCCCGCTGCGATGTTCAGCAGGGTCGATTTGCCGGCGCCGTTCGCACCGACAACGGCGACGACGCGGCCAGCCGGGACCGTGAACGAGCAGTCTCGCAGCGCCCACCGGCGGCCGAATCGCATTCCGAGTCCGGACCCTTCGAGTGCGGCGCTCAAGCGGACGCCTCCACGCCGGACTGGAGGGCATCCTGGAACATCGCGCCCATGGTCTCGTCGCTGAGCCCGGCGGCGCGGGCACGGGCGGCCCAGGCGAGGAGTTCGGCGTGCAGCTGGCGTTGTTCGCGGCGGAGGACAACGGCTGAGCCGACGACGAACGTGCCGACGCCGGGGCGCCCCGCCGCGAGGCCGAGGTGTTCCAGTTCGCGGTAGGCCTTGAGGACGGTATTCGGGTTGATCACGAGCCGGGCGACGACCTCCTTGACGGTTGGCAACTGGTCACCGGGCGCGAGCACACCAAGGAGGATGGCGCGCCGCACCTG
>CAZQCR010000418.1:0-2335 GCA_964591745.1 uncultured Anaerolineaceae bacterium | reverse complement strand
TGAAGCCGGCCTTCTCCGCAGCGGCGGCAGAGGCAGACCCCTCACGAAGCCCGACCGCGACCTTGATGCCCGTTCCCTCCAGCGAGTCCCGAAGGTTCTGTGCCTGCGCGGGACCCTGCGACGACCAGCCGATAACGCCGATCTGGCGGACACCTTCGAACGCCCGGGCAAGATCGCCGAAGAGGTGCCTTCCGCCCTTCACGATGGACTCCTCCTGATCGGCCAGGGGGAGCGGCATAGTCTGGAAGACGCTGGAGGTGAAGCTTGGCATCTGGATCCTCTCGTTTTGTGGCGGGAGAGCTGGCGGGCGGCCAGTCACCTGGGGCGGCAAGACGGCGGTGGACACGATGGCAGGTACACAATCCACGGCCGGGAAACTCCGGCGGCGGCCGGGACGAAGCTGCGGCGCACCCGCCGCCAGGTTAGATCGGCAGGATGACCTGCCGCTGGTGGCGGTCGTTTGCGTAGTTCTCTTCGGGACGGATACCGATCTCTCGGAACATCCAGTAGACCTCAGCCACGCGAACCTTCCCATCGACGAGCCGGTACCACTCCGCCTTGCGGGCGCGTGTCGGGTCCAGACCCGACTCCACAACGACATCGTGCTCGCCGGCGACGATCAAGGTCGGCCGCTCCACGCCGAAGGCCGGCCGAGAGCGAGCACCCTCCAGCACGCCGATCGCATCGGCGCCGACGGCCATGCCGTACACGCCATCCACCATGACCGGCTTGTCGTGGAAGCAGTTCGTGGTCTTTTCGCCATCCCCGGCCGCTCGCGCCGCGAGCAACTCTTCGATGGCGCGCCGCGAAGCCGAGGGCGAACCGCCGCGGTACCCCAGGGCGTCGTCCATGGCTGCGTTTACCGGTTTATCGAACTCGATATCACGGAACATGGCGTACAGGCGTCGCTCGATCACCTCACCGCCGAGAAGCCGGTAGACCTCGAGGACGCGCTGGGTGAAGGGGCGCCAGTCGTAGCCCTTCGCTTCGATGGTGGCGCGAACGGCGACGACATCACCCTCCTCGATGTACTCGAGGGAGGTGTAGTTGCAGTCGGCGTAGTCCTTGAGGAAGAGGCGATGCCAATCGCCGAGGGCCACGCTGCTCCGGACGTTCGGGCCTCGGAACGACTGGAAGTTCACGTCCGGCGCGTGGCGCGCTTCGATTTCGGCGAACCGATCGAAGTTGATGGCGGTGATAAGCGCGTTCACGGCGTCGATGTTCGACATGCCTGCGGCCGTCCCTTTTCGGTGAAAGTTCGGGGCCGATTGTACCCGGCTTCACGAAACGAGCCATGAGCCGCCGTTGACAGCCAGGGCCATCTCTCGCCACACTCCGCACGCCCCGCAGAGGGCCGCGGAGGAGATCCATGGCCGACGTACCAAACGAGCTTCCCACGTACAAACAGCTCCCGGCCATCGCCGGCAACCCGCCGAAGACGGCGTGGGGCCTCTTCGGCCCCGATGACAACGTCGGCATGTTCAACCTCCAAACGGCGGAACGGATCGTGGCGGCCGCACGGCTGGTCAAAAAGGGCGCTGTCTTCGCCATGAACTGGGAGCAGGAGAAGCCCAATCCGCCGCTCTACGGCCGCGGGAAGTTTCGCCACACCGTCTTCCGCGAGATCCCGATCGGCAACCACGGCGACGATGTCCTCGACAACTTCTATACCCAGGCATCGAGCCAGTGGGATGGCCTGACCCACGTCGGCGACTTTGAACACGGCTTCTGGGGCGGTGTCACAAACCAGTACCTGCGCGAAAGCGGAGACAAGACGCGACTCGGTATCGACCATTGGGCGAAACGCGGAATCGCAGGGAGGGCCGTGGTGCTGGACGTCGCCCGTTACCTCGCCTCCCAGGGACGGCCACTGAACTGTGGCGAACGTGTCGATATCAGCGTGGCGGACCTCGAAGGTACACGGCTGGCGCAGGGCGTTACCTTCCAGGATGGCGATGTCTGGCTGCTTCATACGGGCTGGATCAGCTGGTACGAAGAACAGTCAGCGCAGGTTCGGCAGGCGCTGGCGGTAACCGCGAACCTGAAGACGCCGGGCCTCCAGTGTTCAGAGGAGATGGCCGAATACATTTTCAACCATCACCCGGCCGCGCTCTGCGGAGACAACCCGGCACTCGAAGCGTGGCCGCCGCCAAACTTCCTCGACCCCGATGGCTTCCTCCACCACTGGATCATCGGCCGCTTCGGGATGGCGATCGGCGAAATGTTCCAATTGAGTGGCCTTGCGGCCGACTGCGCGGCCGACCGGGTGTACGAATGTCTGTTCACCGGCGCGCCGCTCAACGTCCAGGGCGGCACTGGCAGCCCGCCAAACTCG
>CAZQCR010000417.1:0-2345 GCA_964591745.1 uncultured Anaerolineaceae bacterium | reverse complement strand
CCGCGTGCCCCAGCGTCCGCAGCTCATCCGAGCGCTCGACATCGTTCACCCACTCTCGCGAGATGGCGTGGAAGCCCGTCCGGGCGCCGCTCAGCGCCCCCGCCAGCGTCGCGATCGAGTCGCTGTCGCCGGGCGCGTTCGCCCCTTCCAGGATCGCCTTGCGGGGCGATTCTGGGTGGCGCACGTGGATGTACACGGCCGCCGCGATCGCCTCGTGGGCGGCCCAGCCCCGCAGGCGGTCGAGGATGAGCTCCGGCGGCTCCGCTTCGGCCGCCGCCCCGGCGGCGTCCGCGATCATCGCCGCCGTCGCCGGTGAATGACGCGCCGCCGACGCCACCATCCGCCGGACCACGCCATCGAGGGCCACGCCCTGTACCGTGCAGGCCATCCCGGCCGCCATCGCCGCACAGGCCGCGAGGGCGATCGGGTCGCCATGAGTGAGCCGTGAATGCGCGACCGCCCAGCGTTCTGCCTCCCCGGGGTCCTTCGCGAAGACCAGGCCAAAGGGGTAGGCCCGCATCACCGAGCCGCAGCCACCGGCGTCCGCCGCGCCCGCTTCGGACCAGTGCACGCCCTCTTCCAGTGCCCGCGCCCCGGCCAGGCAGGCGTTCCCCGGCGCGCGATGCCCGCCCTGTGGTTCGTTCGCCCAGGCGACGAACCCTTCCGCGATCGAGCGCATCGTCTCATCCAGCGACCGTTCCTCGGCCACCGCCCGGTAGAGGCAGCGAAGGACGATCTCCGCCATCTGCGTGTCGTCCGTATAGGGCGCGAACCAGCGATCGTCCCGGTTCCAGCGGAAGGTGAAGCCGTGGACTCCAGTCGGCCCGTACCGCCGCCGGATCTCGGCCGCCGAAAGGAACTCCGTCGGGAAGCCCATCGCATCGCCGATCGCCGCCCCCATCACCGCGCCGAGGACGCGCGAGTGCACGCTGGGCGCACCCTCCGGGGCCGCTTCGTCGCCGTCCGGCGCGGTCACTTCGAGGGCGAGCTGTTGGCGACCTCGCCCATCGCTTCGCCGAGCCGGTGGATGCCCTCTTCGATCTCCTCCATCGCGACATAACTGAAGGCGAGGCGGACATGGTTCGTGGCCCGGCCATCGGCGAAGAACTGTGGCCCCTGGCCGATGATCACGCCCTTATCGTTCGCTACCTGGGCGACATCGCGTGAGGCCATGCCCGGCTTCAATTCAAGCCAGAGGAAGAAGCCGCCGTCCGGCCGCGTCCACGTGCAGTAGGTGGCGCAGTAACGGTTCAGGGCGTCCTCGACGCGGTCCAGCTTGCGCTTGTAGACGCGGCGAAGGTCTTCGATGTGGGCGTCCATTTCGCCGCTCCGAATGGCCTGCCCGATCACGCGCCCGAGGAACGAACTGCTGCCCATGTCGAAACGCACGGCCGCCATCCGGCTGACCAGCGCGGCCGGGCCCATCGTCCAGCCCATCCGCAGCCCCGTTGCCAGTACCTTCGAGAAGCTGCTGATCTTCACCGCGTGGTCGCTGCCGCTGAGCGCGAACAGCGACGGCGGCGGCGGGTTGTCGAACCAGAGTTCGCCGTACGCGTCGTCTTCCAGGATGAGCGTGTTGTACTGGCGGGCGAGCTCGATCACCCGTTCGCGCCTACCAAGCGGCAGCGTGCAACCCGCCGGGTTCTGGTGTGTCGGGATGCAGTAGAGGAACTTCGCCCGCTTGCCCGCGTCCGCCAGCTTCTTCAGCTCCTCTTCCAGGCGGTCGACCCGCAGGCCGAGGTCGTCCATCGGTACCGCGATCTGTTCCGCCCCAAACGAGCGGATGGTGCGCATGCTGCCGGGGAAGTTCGGGCTCTCAACCAGCACGGTGTCACCCGGGTCGAGCAGCGTTTCGCACATAATCCCGATGCCATGTGCAGAACCCGAGACGACCATCACCTGGTCCAAGCTCACGGGGATGCCCTCGAGTCGCGAGGATCGCTCGGCTAGGGCGGCGCGCAGGGGACGGGGGCCGAAGGTGCCGTTGTACTCCAGCGCCTCCTTCTCGTCGTTGTCGATCACCCAGCGGGCCGCGCGGACCAGCAGCTCACCCGGCAGCGACGGGATGTCCGGCAGGCCCCCGGCGAAGGAGATGACGGGACGGGCATCCGGCGCGGCCGCCGCCCAGACCGTCGGGCCGAGGATGCGGGCACGCTGGCTGACCACATCTTCGAGGTGGTCGGCGTCCCAATACGGTGTCTGATCGTCCATGGCGGAAGCTCCGGCGAAGGCTGGGAGTAGTGTACGCCAGTCCCGAGTCCCGAGTCCCGAGTCCCGCCTGACAATCTCGTGTCAGTACCGCGCGCGACAGCAAGCGGCGGCCGCGACCCGCACGCCGCCAGACG
>CAZQCR010000416.1:0-2347 GCA_964591745.1 uncultured Anaerolineaceae bacterium | reverse complement strand
CACCCGTAGCCCGCGCGTCAGTGAGGCCACGCGCTCCCCCGCACGCCACACCCGTCCCGCCGCGCGTTAGATCGCACCGCCCCCATCCGTGGCCCGCGCGTCAGCGAGGGCACGCGCCGCTCCCCCAGCACGCCACACCCGTCCCGCCGCGCGTTGGATCGCACCGCCCCCATCCGTAGCCCGCGCGTCAGCGAGGGCACGCGTCGCTCCCCCAGCACGCCACACCCGTCCAACCGCGTGATAGGATGCTTCACGCCCCGTGAACAGACGGGAACCACCCGGAGGAACACCATGCGCGTCGGCGTCCACTGCAACTTCCAGAACTACACCGATTGGGAACGCTTCGAATCCCACAGCGCCGCCGCCCCGGCCGCCTCCGACCAGCGTGTTTACGAAGAAGAGCTTCACCTCGCCGGCCTCGTCGAGCCCCTCGGCTTCGATTCCTACTGGGCCATCGACCATCACTTTTCGCCCTACATCATGACGGGCGGCGCCATCCAGCAGCTCACCTACATGGCCGGCAAGACCAGCCGCATCGACTTCGGCACGATGGTCGTCGTCCTCCCCTGGTACGACCCCGTCGTCGTCGCCGAACAGATCTGCGTGCTCGATAACCTCCTCCAGGGCCGCCAGCTGACGCTCGGCCTCGGCCGCGGCGCCGCCAAGCGCGAGTTCGACGCCTACCGCGTGCCCATGGGTGAATCCCGCGACCGCTTCGCTGAAGCTCTCGTCGTCCTAAAAAAGGCGATCTCCCAGGAATGGTTCTCCCACGACGGAACCTTCTACCAGATCCCCGAGACGACCATCCGCCCCCGGCCTCGCAACGCCCAGGCCCTCCTCGACCGCATGCGCGTCGCCTGGACGAGCACGGAAACCCTCCCCATCACCGCCAACGCCGGCCTCGGCATGCTCATGACCAACCAGAAGAGCTGGGAAGAGTACGGCGAAGACGTCCGCGGCTTCAACGCCATCCGGGCGGAGAAGGGTTGGAAGCCCGTCCAGCCGACCGTCGTCGTTTCCGTCGCCTGTTTCGATACCGAAGCTGAAGCCTGGGACACCATCGCCCGGCACACCACCGAAGCTCAGGTCAGCGTCCAGAAGCACTACCTCTGGGGCGACGTCGAACGCCTCAAGGCCACGAAGGGGTACGAGCAGTACGCCAAGTTCGGCGAACTCGTCAACAAGAAATCCCCCGCCGAACTCGGGGAGCACGCCGCCCGCCCCCAGGCCTGGGGCACGCCCGACCAGGTCGTCGAAAAGCTCCGCCAGATTCAGCGCCAGACCGGCGCCGAAGAGCTCGTCCTCAACATCCGCTACGGCGGAATGCCCGTCGAAACCGCCGAGCGTTCCCTCCGCCTCTTCGCCACCGAAGTCCTGCCCAGGGTCCATGCCATGGACGCCCCGCTCCCCGCCGAAATGGCCGGCGTCCCAGGGTAGTCGCGCCCCTCAGCGGGCGCGGACAGTTCGAACCAACCCGGACCTTGCTCTTCATACCCGAGCGGCGTACATCACCTCGGACCTCAAATCCTCGGCTTCACCCACTCCCACGCCTTCTGGATCACGTCCGGCCCGATCTCGAAGTGCCCGCCCGGCAGCCACGCGATGTCCCGCTCCCCCGGCAAAGCGTCATGGAGCCCCTGGCTCGCCGCCCGCGGAAAGAACTCATCCTGCTCCTTGGCCACGATCCGCACGGCCACCCCTCCGAGACGCTGCACCGGAGAGCCCTCATCGCTCGCTACCCCCAGCAGCCCCCCTTCGCCGATCAGACAGAAGGCCGCCACCTTGAATCGGCCATCCCCCGCCACCGCCGGGATCCCCAGCATGCTCCCCATCGAATAGCCGACGTACCCCATCCGCGAAGTGTCGATCCGATACCGCGCCGCCAGCGCGTCGATAACCGCCGTCACTTCGCCCGCGAACTGCCGCGAGACCGCGCCAAACCGCTCCCGGTCCCGCAACAGCGCCATCGGATCGTGTCCCGCCCGGTCACCATGCAAGGGCGCGTCCAGCCCGGCGCAGGCCCATCCCATCTTCGCCCACGTCAGCGCCACATCCCGCACGAAGTAGTCATCCTTCGAACTCGTCGCCGGGTGCTGGATCAACACCAGCGGAAGCAGGTCGTCCCCCTCTCGCGGCATGATCAAGAGGCCCGGTACCCCCTCCTCGCCCACCTGGAGCGTGAAGCGGATCTCCCTTAGCTCCCCCGTCAGAGATTCGCTAACACTGAATGTGTCGGTCATCTTCTCGGCCTCCTCGTCCTTCGTGTTCGCTCTTCGCGGTCCGCGGCTCGTGCATCCCCTCGGGGAATCGCGCTCAATGAGCGCAGCCCGGGAAAGGCTGTCCCCTC
>CAZQCR010000415.1:0-2373 GCA_964591745.1 uncultured Anaerolineaceae bacterium | reverse complement strand
CCACCACCGCCGCCAGGGCTTCCGCCGCCGCCGCCGCCGTAACCACCGCCGCCGCCGCCGCCACCAGTGCGGGGCTGCGACTGGAAGCAGTCGTTGCAGTAGACGGGCCGGTCACCACGGGGCTGGAAGGGCACCTTGGCTTCCTTGCCACAGGAGCCGCAGGTCGCCGAGAACATCTCGCGCGATCCGCCGCCACCGAAGCCGCCACCGCCGCCGCCGCCGTCGGTGCGACGCGCGCTCCGACAGGTCGGGCAGCGCCGAGGCTCATTGGTGAATCCCTTGGATGAATGGAATTCTTGTTCGCCAGCGGTGAAAGTGAACGCACTTCCACAATCGCTGCAGGATAGGGTCTTGTCGACGAAACTCACTCGGCGACCTCCAGATAGGATCGGATCTTCTACGGTTCTACGGTCTTCGAGCGCCAGAGTGACTTCGGGACAGATGGGAACTTTGAAAAACCTTCTCTGGTAGCCTACCACATCGGCGCCGGGGTGTGGTAGGCATCTGCCCGGCTGCTAAGCTCTGCGACATGGACGCGCTCATCGGCCACCACGCCATCCGCCGGGAACTGCTCGCCCTTGCTACCAGTGCCGAGCCCCCCCACGCCCTCCTCTTCGCTGGTCCTGAAGGCACCGGCCGCGTCCTTCTTGCCCACGAATACGCCCGCATGCTCAATTGCGAACGCCGCCCCGGTTCGGCCGCCCAGGAGGCGCCCCAGGGCGGCTTTGGTGAACTCCTGGCCGCCGCCGAACCCGCCGATAGCTCGCCCCTTCCCTGTGGCCTCTGCCGCCAGTGCCGCCTCATCACCGAGCGCGCCCACCCCGATGTCATCGTCCTCGGGCCCGGAGATACCCTTTGCCGGCCGCGCCCCGGCGAATCGTCCCACGAAAGGCACGCGGATTCCCGCGACATCCGCATCTGCCAGGTCCGTGGCCTGATCGATGCCGTCGCCCGGTTCCCCTACGAAGGCTCCTATCGCGTCATCATCATCGACCCGGCCGACCGGCTGGGCCGGGAAGCGGCCCACACCTTGCTGAAGACGCTCGAAGAGCCCCCGGGCCACACCGTCATCGCCCTCGTCAGCGCCGCTCCGGAATCAATCATCGAAACCATCCTCAGCCGCTGCCGCCGCATCGATGTCCGTCCTGTCGCGAAGGCGGAGATCGAGGACAGCCTTCGCCAACGTGGATACGCGGCCGAAGTTGCCGCCGTCGCGGCGGAAGCCGCCCACGGACGCCCCGGCAAGGCGCTCGAGATGGCCAAAGACCCGGACCTCGCACACGTCACGGAGCGGCTGCTACAGCGCTTCGCCACCGTATCCGCCAGCCCCATCTCCGAACGCTTCAAGTACAGCAACGACCTCACCGAGCGCCTCCGGCGGGACCGCACCACCGGCGCGCGGGAACTCGACGCCTGGGAGACGTTCTGGGAGCGCGAACTCCGCGCCGTTGCCGCCTCGGGCGCCCACGCGCCGGAGGAGATCGGCCCACTCGTTGGCGCCCTTCGCGCCGTAGCCCGCGCGCGTGAGGACCTGCTCGCGAACCTCCAGGCCCGGCCCGCGCTCGATCTCATGCTCCTGAGCTTCCCCGCCCGTACACTAGCCGTCGAACAGGGAGACGAAGTCCCACCTCATGCCTGAGCAGCGATCGAACATTGTCGGCGTCCGCTTTCGGAACGCCGGGAAGATCCTTTACTTCCACTCCGCCGGAATGCGGCTCGAAGCGGGCGAGTACGTCGTTGTCGAAACCGTCCGCGGCCCGGAACTCGCGAAAGTCGTCATCGCCCCGGACCAGGTCGTGGTCAACGAGATGGGGCGAGAAGAGCTGAAGCCGATTCTCCGGCTCGCCACTGACGACGATATCCGCCAGATGGACAGCCTCCGTACCCGCGCCGTCGAGCTGCTGCCGGAGGCGCGCCAGATGGCCGGCGATGCCGGGTTTCCCGCCCACATCGATGGCGCCGAATTCACCCTCGACGGACGCCGGCTGACCTTCTCCTTCACCAGCGAAGACCGCCTGGATTACGGCGCCTTCCTCAGGCGTGCTGGAGACCGCTTCGGCGCCAGGGTCGATATGCGCCAGATGGGCCCCCGTGACCGTGCCCGCCAGGCCGGCGGCTACGGCATCTGCGGACGCGAACTCTGCTGCTCCAACTGGCTCACCAGCTTCCCCTCCATCTCCATCCGAATGGCCAAGGAACAGGAGCTCCCCCTCAATCCGCAAAAAATCAGCGGCCTCTGCGGGCGCCTCCTCTGCTGCCTCTCCTACGAAGAAGCTGGCTACAAAGAAATGCGCAAGACCCTCCCCAAGATCGGCCAGCGCTGCAGCACCCCCACCGGCGAAGGCCGCGCCATCGCCGTCAACATCCTCCGCC
>CAZQCR010000414.1:0-2384 GCA_964591745.1 uncultured Anaerolineaceae bacterium | reverse complement strand
CGGCATCGATCTCGGCGCGGGAGACGCCGCTACGCGAGGTGAGCTCGACCCAGGTTGTGGCTTCGGCGGCGGCCGCCGTCTCCGTCCAGCCAGCCGTGTGGGCGGCGATGAAGCGCTGGTCAACCGCGTCCATTTCGATGAGGCCCTTGAGCAGCGCGAGATAGAGGGCCGCATCCCCGCCGGCGTGCGGCTGGAGGTAGAGGTCCGCGACATCTGAGCCGAAGAGCATGCTCCGCCAATCGGAGGGGACGCGGAAACGCACGAGCCCCATCTCCTTGATCGGGTTGATGATCAGGACCTTGCCGCCGCGCCGCTTGAGGAGGACGAGCTGCGTGAGGAGCCGGGGATGGTTGCTGGCCGGGTTGGCGCCGGCGATGACGGCGAGGTCGGCCTTGGGGAGGTCGTCGAGGGTGACTGACGCCGTGCTGGAGCCGTAGAGGTCCGTGAGGGCGACGCCGGAGGCCTGGTGGCAGTAGAACGAGCAGTTGTGGATGTTCGCGGTGCCAAGGGCCCGGCCGACGAGCTGGAGGAGGAAGGCCGCTTCGTTGCTCGAACGCCCGGAGGCGTAGAAGAAGACCTCTTCCGGCGCTGCCTGGGCGAACGCCTGGCCGGCGAGGCTGAGCGCCTCTTCCCAGGAGATACGCTGAGCGTGCGTCTCCCCCTCACGCAGAACGATCGGGAAGATGAGCCGTCCGAGCTTCTCCAGCTCGCGAGAACTCAGGGACTCCATCTCGCTGATCGGCGTCTTCCGGAAGTACGCCTCCGTCAGGAAGCGGCCCATATCCCCGGCCTGCGCCTGCACCGACTTCTTGCAGATCTCCGGGAAGTGGCGGGCCTCGTTCACCATTCCGCCGTGCTGCCCACCCATGCCGAGGGCACACGTCTTGCAGGTGTTGCGGGAACGCAGGCGCCGATAGAGCTGCCAGGGGTTGCCGGATTCGCGGCCTTTCTTCACCACGTACCACATCGCGGGGAGTCCCCCGCCGGCCGAGACACGCGGCTTCGCCATGCTGCTGAGGCTAGTGGACGTGCGCTGCGGAGGCAACGGGCCGTGCGAAAGCCGAACCTCGCGAGCCCGGCTGGCTCACGCGCCGGTCATCGCCCGCTCAAGGTCGGCGACGATGATCTTGCGCATCTGGAGCATAGCCTGCAAGGCGCGCCCTGCCTTCTCCCGGTCAGGGTCACCGAGATAGGCGCCGAGGGCGTTGGGGATGATCTGCCAAGAGAGGCCCCAGCGGTCCTTCAGCCACCCGCACTGGCTCGCCTCGCCGCCGTTCGCGATCAACGCATCCCAGTAACGGTCGACTTCGTCCTGGGTCTCGCACTTCACGAAGAAGGAGACGGCCTCTGTGAACCTGAACGCCGGACCTGCATTGAAGGCCATCACCTCCATGCCGTCGAGTTCGAAAGTCACCTGCGCGCTGCCGTCGCCGCTCGTGATTCGGGAGTTCGGAAAGAGCGACACGTAGAACTTCGCAGCCTCGATGGCCTCGCTATCGAACCAGAGAAACGGAGAGACTTTTGGCATCGCAGACCTCGCTTGACAGCCGCCGACTTCAGCACCCAGAACTCAGCACTTCGTCCTCAGCACTCCCAGCCCTCACCAGGCCCCGGCCGTCACGGAGACGATCGGCGGGAGCGTGCCGGGCAGCCGTTGCCAGTGGTCACCGAGGTCGGCGCTGGCGTAGACCTCGCCGTTCGATGTGCCCACGTAGACACCTTCAGGCGTGAGTCCGTCGGTATCCATCGCCTCACGATAGGCGCTCTGGTAGTCGTGGGGGCCGGGCAGACCGTTGGTGAGCGCCTCCCAACTGGCTCCGCCATCGCCGCTCCGGTACACGGCGAACTGGCCGGGGCAGACGCGGAAGTTGTCCGCCTCGAATGCCAACGGCACCACGAAGACGAAGTCGGGATCATGGCGTGTGACGGCCAGGGGGAAGCCATGGAACGAGGGCAAGCCCTCCGTGACATCCTGCCAGCCGCCCTTCCCACCCGCATCGGAACGGAAGACGCCAACGTGCGCCTGGCCCCAGAGCCTGTCCGGGTTCTTCGGGTCCAGCCGGAGCTTGTGGAACTCATCGAGCGCGGCCGGGTCGACGCCGGGCGGCAGCTCGGGCTGTGGGAACATCTCCTCCACCATCGCAATCATCGCCCTGGCCGCCGCGGTTGTCGCCACGATGCCGTGGGAACGCAGCTCCCAGGTCTTGCCGCCGTCTTCCGTGAGGTAGGTGCCCCCGGAGCTAATAGCGCAGTAAATGCGGTTGGCGTCACGCGGGTCGATCTGGATCGAGTGCAGGCTCGATTCCCCGACGGAGCCGGTAGCGCCCCAGAACTCGCGGTACGGGTGACGGTTCAGCGAATCGATCGGCGCCCAGGTCTCGCCC
>CAZQCR010000413.1:0-2394 GCA_964591745.1 uncultured Anaerolineaceae bacterium | reverse complement strand
GGGCCGGCTTAGCCTTCGATACTGATCGCCTGCGCCGGGCACACGTCAACGGCGGCCTGCGCCTCCGCCTTCAGCTCGTCCGTAGTCAGCTCCTCCACGAGCACGACCGGGAACCCGTCCTTCTGGACCTTGAAGAGCGTCGGGTGGTTGTAATAGCACTCGCCGGCCTTGATGCACTTGTCGAGATCGACGATGACCTTCATGGGGCCTCCACTTGGGGTGATGGCAACGGACTGTAGCTCAGAACCGCCGCGAGTTCGAGGGACGGCGCTATCAGGCGCCGGCGGTCAGCCACTCGTCGTGCGGACGGACCCTTAGCAATTTCGGCGTCTGACCGGCGTTTTCCACGAAGATCGCCAGTTCAGCCCAGTTCTCGTGGGGGCCAACCCAGCCGCGATGGTCGATTCGAAACACGGAGGCGCTTCTACAAAGCACACCCTCGGCCCCCAGGGTGTGCCAGGCGGCTGCGAAGGGCTGGGTATGAGCGTGCTCCATGCGATGTGGGTAGTCCAACGGGAACCCCGCCTCGACCAGTCCCGCCGGAGAGGCCAAGTCCACCACTTCTCCCGCCCAGTTGACCTCCGCTAGCACGGGGAAGTACTCGGGTTGCAAATCCTCGACGCCGACCGCGCCGAGCGCGAACACGTCCGTCACGATGCATCGGGCGACTGCCAAGGAGCAGGCGGTATAAAGCACGCGATGTCCGCCGCGCGAGTTCCAACGGTTCGAGGCAAGCCGGCTGTGGTCCGTCTCAAGTGGATCCGCCCAGCCTGCCCGCGCGACCCGATAGAGCGGTACATGGTCGTGGGGGACGGTTGGAACGCCTCTCACGCGGAGTAGCTGAGCAGCCGATCGTACGCCGCCGCCACCGCATCTGCCCTGCAATCGAGGATCAGGTCGAGTGCACGCCTTCCTTGGAAGACCGGTGCTTCTCGGCGGACTACATCTGGCAGCGCTTCCGGTTTGAACATAGCACAGAGCCTTTCGGCCGCAGCCAACGCGCGGTCGAGCCGGACCCCTTGGACCATCGGCAACGGGGTGCCCTCCAGCCATTTCCCCAAGACCACCTCGTCGATCTCGAAGAGCGTGGCCGCCTCCTCACCCGACAGGCCGAAGAGAGCAATGAGCCTGCGCAGGTCTTGTGAGCGGTCTTTCAATCGCTGAGACTGCCTCAGGCCGGTGACGAGCCAAGCCGCCAAGGAGTCGCCGTCCACATTCAACGCAGTCAGCGCGTCGAGGAATCTGGCGGCCAGCTCGGGCGATGGACTCCCGGGTTCGTCGAGAAGCTGGCGGATCTCAGACGAGTCAGCCTCATGGACCTTCGCCCCCAGGTGTTCCCACGATCGACGCAGAGCCTGCTCTTGTCGCCCGGTCAACAGCGACATGCGCGGGAAATCGGCACCTACGGACTGGAGGACAGCCAGTTCCTGCTCGAGCGGACGCAGATGCTCGAAGAGCGTCGCGATCTCGGCCTCCAACTCGCCCATGTCAGAATCATAGCACTTGGAGCTGAACCAGATCCTGCTGCCTCCCCCTACTCCTGCGCGTACCGCCACGGCGCCGCCGGCTGCAGCGCCGACTCGTCCACGCAGAACTGCGGAATAGCGAACCCCTCACCTACATCGACGTAGACAATCCGCACCCGCGTGCCTACGCCCGCCGCCCTCACCGTCTCCGGCTTCGCCAGCGTACCGTCCGCCTCCACCAGGTTCGCCCAGATGCGGATCGCCTCGTGCTCCGTCGGGACGGCGCGCTGCGTATCCAGCTCCACGAGCAAGAGGTGGTAGGGCAGGTGGTCGCGGAACTGGGGCATGATCGCGTGCCACACCTCGCTGTACGAATACACCACGCCCTTCGCCTCGACCGGCACCCAGCGTGACTCGGGCTGCGTACACCAGGGACAGGCCGTCGTCGGCGGGTAGCGCAGCAGGTCGCAGTCCACGCACTGCTGCAGCCGGTAGTCGTGCTGGCCGCAGTGCTTGAAGTACTCCAGGTTCTCCAGGTCGATATCGCTGACCGAGACGTTCATCCCGAGATACGTGCCGATGAGTGCGGGAGCTTCTGCCATCGTGGTTCCTCCGAATGGTGTGGTTGACGAAGACGCCGGGCGCGCGGCTATCCCCGGCGCATCACCAGGGCCGACCCCGTTGCCGGGTTCGCCCAGCCCAGGTTGGCCGTGATGTTCACGTCCTTCACCTGGCGGCAATGGCCGCCGGGCGTGTAATCGAAGGTGTGCTGGCGCTTGCCATCGACCACCGGGCAGTAGTCATCGACGTCACCGCGCAGCTGGCGGACGTTCTCGATGACCATGTTCATGCCGTGCGTGTACCCCTCGCAGAGGTGCCCGCCACTCGTGTTGTTCGGGCGCCGGCCGCCGAGGCCGATCGTCCCATC
>CAZQCR010000412.1:0-2398 GCA_964591745.1 uncultured Anaerolineaceae bacterium | reverse complement strand
GTGGACCTGGTGGGGCGACTGCGGTACACGGAGGCGAGCCTCTACACTCTCCGCGACACGCCGATGTTCACTTGCGCAAAGGCCGACGTACCGACGATCCTCCGCCAGATCGGGTAGCAACGAGAAAACATAACGATCGCGCGGTTCACCGGCGGCCCTGGGCTGCGACGGTCTTGGCGCGCCCCCGCGCCCCGAGTTCCCCGCGTGACTATCGGGCGGGCGAGAGCGACCAGGGCGGCGCGATAGGTGGGCGGGTGGTTGAGACCGGGTGGAGAATCGGGTGATCGTTGGGATGCCGTCAGGAAGCCGGGTTTGATGTTGCGAGTCCTTGGCGGGCCTCTTACTATCTTACCAAGCTCGCTATGAAGAATCACGGTTTGATAGGTTTGGAAGATATTCGGCTCTGTGCCTGGCCGACGGCCTCGCTGGCCCGGCACGAGGTTGAGGAGATCCGCGCCAGCATGGCTGGCGACACGGATGTCTCGGCTACCGTGACTACCTGTCAACGCATCGAAGTGCTCAGTTTCGGCGCCTGCGACTGCCCCGGGTCGGCCCCGGTGCATCTCCGGGGCCGGGAGGCGGTTGGGCACCTTGCGGAAGTCGCTGCCGGACTCCATTCCGTCGTGCTGGGCGAACCACAGGTCCTCGGCCAGGTGCGGACGGGACTCGCCCACGCCCCGGCCTCGCTCCGCCGCTACGCCGATGTCGCGCTCGCCGCTGCCCGGGAACTGCGCCGCCGCGAGAGCTTCACGATGCACTCCGGGCACCTCCTGGACCGTGGACTGGCGGCTGCGGAGCGCCCATCAGGCGGACGCCTGCTTGTACTTGGCGCCGGCCACATGGGCCGATTGGTCGCCGCCCGCGGACTCGAACTTGGCTTCGACGATGTCCTCATCGCGGCCCGCACTGAACCGCTGACCGCCCCGGCGGGCACCCGCTACGTGCCGCTGGCGGACGTCGAATCCCTGGGTGCCGTCCAGGTGATCGCCGGCTGCCTGGGGGCGGGAGCTCCGGAGGTCGATGCCCAGGGCAGCCTGCCGGCCGCGGACCTCTTGCTCGACCTCGGCACGCCACGGAACTTCGACCCGGCTTCCCACCGGGCGATCATCACGCTCGCGATGCTGATGCGCGGGATGGACCTCGTAGAATCGGCCCGGCGAACGGCGCTTTCGACGGAGCTGGCGCGCCTGCTGGACCGCCGCCTGGAGATGATGGCGCGGGATTCCGGCTCAGCCGTCGGCCTGCTGCGGCGTGAGGTTGAGCGCGTGCGCCATCGCGAATCGGCGCGGATTCGCCGCCTTCACCCGGAGATCCCGCCTGAGAAAGTGGACGCGATCACACGCTCGCTGGTGAACCAGATCTTCCATCTGCCGGCTGAACGTCTGCGCGGGCTGGAAGACAGCGCCCTGCGCGATCGGATCGTGGAACTTTTCCTCGGCGACGAAGACATTGAGGAACGGTCAGCGAGCGAGGCCCCGGCCGTGCGCGAAACGACCGGCGTCCGATGACCGCTGTGGCGATCCCCGTCCGCACCGACGACCCGGTGAACGCCGCAATTCTCGCGGTCGCGGAGGACCGGCTGGAGGGCTTCCAGCCCGAGCCGTTTTCCGAGATCGCCGAACGGGCCGGCCTTGCCCTCCCGGTCGTCCTCGACCGGTTGCGGGCGATGCTCGAGGCGGGGACGATTCGACGCATCCGGCAGACGCTGCTTGCCACGAACCTCGCCCATGGCGCGTTGGCGGCCTGGGAAGTGCCCGCCGACCGGCTCGACGATGCGTTCCGGTTCATGGCGGACGAAGACCCGTTCTCCGGCCACATCGTCATCCGTTCAGCGGACCCGGGAACGGCGGGCGAACAGTACCGCCTCTGGACAACGCTGAAGGTGCCGGAAGGCTTCTCCATCGAACGCCACGCCAGCTGGCTCGCCGAGCGCGTCGGCGCCAAGGGCTTTCGCCTGATGCCCGCGCGGTGCCTGTTCGTGCTCGGCGTCGGCCACACTCGCCGGCGGGGCATGGAGCCCGGGAGCCGCGCCGCTATCCCGGCGGACCCGACGACAACCGGAATCGTTTCGCTTTCGGAGCTGGAATGGCGTGTGCTGACCGCGTTGAAGCGTGAGTTCACGGTCGCCGAGATCGCCCCGAATCCCTGGGAGGAGCGGGCGCGTGAAGCCGGCGTGAGCCTGGAGACGTTCGTGGCCACGGCGAGCGAGCTGAATCGACGGGGCGTGATCGGCCGCTTCAGCACCTTCCTCGAACATGTGAAGGAGACTTCGGCCGGCGAGCGTGTGACGCGCTACAACGCCCTCTTCCACTGGGCCGTCCCGCCGGGCGATGAGCTGCGCGCGGGGGGCGAAGTGGGACGGCACCACATCATGACGCACGCCTACTGGCGGGAAGGC
>CAZQCR010000411.1:0-2400 GCA_964591745.1 uncultured Anaerolineaceae bacterium | reverse complement strand
TTCACCGCCCGCATACGCGTGCAGCGTCCCCTTGGCGAGCCGCTGCACTGCCGCGCGGTCAACCAGGTCCTCGCTGCCGAGGGCCGCGCCATCTCCCTCGAAGCCTACAAGCCCTACATGGGTACCAAGGCCGGCTGGACCGATATCATCCGTGACCTCGGCCTCGCCCACAGCCGCGACCACTACGCCCCGCGCTACAACAAACTCATCCTCGAACAGTACCGCGCGCACGCCGAGCCGATCGATGGCGCCACCTGCCTCGTTCTTGGCCTCGCCGCGAAACGCGTTCCCGTCGCCCTCGCCTCCTCCTCCTCCCGCCCTTGGGTCGAAGCCTGCCTGGCTCGCATCGGCCTCGACAATGCTTTCGACGTCCTCGTGACCGGCAACGATGTCACCAACGGCAAGCCGGACCCCGAGATCTATCTGGCGGCCGCACGTGGACTCGCCGTCGACCCGCGAGAATGTCTCGCCATCGAAGACGCCCCGGCCGGCATCGAATCCGCCCTCCGCGCAGGCATGACCTGCTGGGCCGTCCGTACGGAGTACACTCGCGGACTCGACCTCGGCAATCCCCACGCCGTCTTCGAAGACCTCCGCGACATCGACATCGCCGAACTGGTACAGGTGGCAGCATGACCGACCTCGTCCTCCGCTCAGATAGCAACGGCGTCGCGACCCTGACGCTCAACCGGCCCGAGGCGCTCAACGCCCTCAGCCCGAACCTCTTTGTCGAACTCCGCGCCCACCTCGATCAGCTGGCTACGGAGACCGAGACGATCGGCTGCGTTGTCCTGCGCGGCCAGGGACGTTCGTTCTCCGCGGGCAACGACATCAAGGCGATCCAGGCCGGCGAACGCGCCCCATCGGCCCACTTCCAGGCCCAAACGCTGGACGCCATCGAGGCCCTCCCCCAGCTCGTGATCGCCGCTGTTCACGGCTTCTGTTACACCGGCGCGCTCGAACTCGTGCTCGCCTGCGACCTTCTCGTCGCCGCCGAGAGCGCCCGGTTCGCCGACACCCACGGCAAATGGGCGATGACCCCAACCTGGGGCATGAGCCAGCGGCTGCCGCGGCGCATCGGGCCCGTCCAGGCGAAGATGCTGATGTACACCGGCGCCCCGATCAGCGCCGCCCGCGCGGTCGAAATCGGCCTTGCCAATCTCTGTGTTCCCGACGCGGAACTCGATGCGACCCTCGCCTCGCTGACCGCAACGATCCTCGCGAACTCCTGGCACACCCTGCGTGCCGATAAACGTCTCGTGAACGAAGGCCAGCGGTACACCGTTGCCGACGCCCTCGAATTCGAACGAAAGACCAGCCCGGGCGCCGGGCCCGATATGGCCGAACGGCTCAAGTCGTTCGGCGCCAAATCCTGAAAGCTTCGTTGGAGGTCACTCATGGCTACCGCAACCGCATTTGAAGGTCGCGTCGTCCAGATCATCGGGACGGTTATCGACATCGAGTTCCCGCCCGAGCACCTGCCCGCCATTAACAACGCGGTGAACATCATCCGCGATGATGGCACAGACCTCGTGACCGAAGTTCAGCAGCACCTTGGCAACAACTGGGTGCGCTGCCTTGCGATGGATACTACCGACGGCCTCCGCCGCGACACCCGTGCCGTCGATACCGGCGCCCCGATCGACGTCCCCGTCGGCGAGATGGCGCTTGGCCGGATGTTTAACGTCCTCGGCATCCCTATCGACAACCTCCCGGCGCCAACGGAAGCCCCCCGCTGGTCCATCCACCGCAACCCGCCGCCCTTTGCGGATCAGGAGACCGCCCCCTCCGTCCTCGAGACCGGGATCAAGGTCATCGACCTCATCGCCCCCCTCGTCCGCGGCGGTAAGGTCGGCCTCTACGGTGGTGCTGGCGTCGGCAAGACCGTCGTCATCCAGGAGCTCATCTCCAACATCGCCCGCGAGCACGGCGGTTACTCCGTCTTCGCCGGCGTCGGTGAGCGCTCCCGAGAAGGCAACGACCTCTGGCACGAAATGAAGGACTCCGGCGTGCTCCCCAAGATGGCCATGGTCTTCGGCCAGATGAACGAGCCGCCCGGCGTGCGCCTTCGCGTCGCTCTCTCCGGCCTCACCATGGCTGAGTACTTCCGCGATGAAGAGGGCCGCGACGTCCTCTTCTTCGTCGATAACATCTATCGCTACACCCTGGCGGGAATGGAAGTCTCCGCCCTCCTCGGCCGGATGCCATCGGCCGTAGGCTACCAGCCGACCTTGGCGACGGAGATGGGGGACCTCGAAGAGCGCATCACCTCTACCAAAAAGGGGTCGATCACATCCTTCCAGGCCATCTATGTGCCCGCCGACGACTACACCGACCCCGGCGTGGCCACAACGTTCGGCCACCTCGACTCCGTGGTGGCGCTCGAGCGCGCACTGGCCG
>CAZQCR010000410.1:0-2421 GCA_964591745.1 uncultured Anaerolineaceae bacterium | reverse complement strand
CGTCGAGCAGTGCGGCGTCCCCCGCTTCACCTGGAGCGACTTCCCCCTCGGCAATTCCTGCGGCCGCCCCAACGACCCGGCGTCCCAGCGCGCCATCCTCGAAATCGCCCTGGGCCTGCTCGAAACCGCCGCTTTCCCCCGCACCACCGTCGCCACGCCCTTCAGCTGGAGCGAAGACCACACCTGGAAGGCCGATTTCTGGAAAACGGACGCCGATCCCGGGAAGCTCGCCGCCCAGAAGGCCGCACACGAACACAACCGCGAAGTCCAGAAGACAAAGGTCAGCGCCATCAGCTGACCTTGTCCCGGGTTTTCGGAGATGCGCCTGAACCACGAAGGCACGAAGCACACGAAGGCTCGTTGAAAATGGCTCTTCGTGCTCTTCGTGTCTTGGTGGTTTGGCTACTCGTCCACCACGCGGACCAGACCAAGGTCAGCGCGATCGGGTAGTCCTCGGCGAGCGGTCGCACGCCGCATCGAACCAACAAGACCCCAAGGGCGCAAAGGCCCTTGAGAAATCGACTTGGTGTTCTTCGTGTCTTGGTGGTTTGGCTACTCGTCCACCACGCGGACCAGATCGTCCAGGCTGTGGGGCTCCGCGCCGTCGTCCCAGGCGGGCCGCGCCTGGTAGAAGCGCTCCTCGCCGTAGAGGTGCGTGTGGAAATCCTCCGGCACCCGCGCGAAGATGCTGTTCTCCCCGAACTGGCTCCGGTGCATTCGCGCCGCCGCCCGCTTCTGCGCGATCACGTCCACCGTGTCGTGGACAAGGCTGACCACCGGGTCCGGCTCCAACATCGCCTCGTCGAACCGCTTCCGCCGGTCCTCCGGGATCGGCTCCGGCAACAGCCCCCGCCGTTCCAGCTCCAGGAACACCGTCGCGAACCGCTTCATCCGGAACGTCCCCCAGTAGAGCCGCGAAGGCGTCCACGGCGCGCCCGCCTCCGGGAACGCCGCCGGGTCGTGCGCGATATCGAACGCCGAGACCGTGTGTTTGTGCACGGCGATGTGGTCCGGGTGGCCGTAGCCGCCCGTCGGGTCCCACGTAAACACCAGGTGCGGCCGCGTCTCCCGGATGATCGAGACCATATGCCCGACCACCACCTCCGCCGGCTGCTGATGGAGTGACCGCGGATCCTCGTTCTCCGCCGTCCCCGCCATCCCGCTATCCCGGAACGGCAGGAAGCGGACATCCGAGAGGCCGATCTGGGCCATCGAAGCACGCAGCTCCAGTTCGCGGACGTAGCCCAGCGTCTCCGGCGTCGCCAGCAACGGGTCGGAGATCTCGCCCACCTCCCCACGCGTCGCACAGACGAGCGTGACCTGTGCCCCATGGGCGATAAAGCGGGCCATCGTCCCGGTGACCTGGCCTTCGTCGTCGGGATGGCCGTAAGCGGCAAGGATGCGGAGGTTCTTCATGCCCCCGATCGTACCGGGCCACGGAGAGATGCGGAATGAGCGAGAAGAGACAGGGCCGAACGTCCACGGGCGCGGCCGCCACCGGAGCCGTGCGCTCCGTCGTCGTCACTGACGGTTCGCGCATGCCAGGCCCGCCTCCCTGCGCCCTAACCGTAGATCGGCCCCCGCCGCCGGGTAGATCGGTGCGATCAGAAGATCAGCACCAGGATGACAATCAGGACCACCAATCCTACGAGTCCTCCGCCGATATACATGAATACTCTCCTTTTCCTGGCCGTTGTCGCGTGGCGGCCGCCCCCAATGGGCGCGGCCGAGTAGCCGGGAGCCGCCATTCGCAGGCGGCTCCCGCGGGACACCGTCTCGCCTAGGCGCCGGTGTACTTCTCCGGCTGAGGCTTGTCAGCCGGCCGCTGCGGCTGGGCGTCGCCGGGCCGCTCCTCAGTGCGCCGCGTTTCATCGGCGCGGTCGCCAGCGGCTCGCCCGCCCGTGAACGTGCCCTGGTTCGGGTTCGTCGGTTCGCCCTGCTCTCCCGGCTGGCCCGTACCCGGCTGTGCCGGGCGCTGCCCGGGCTGCTGATTTGGCTGGCCGGGCTGTGGCTGGCGATTCGGGTCCTGCGGGACGTCGGTCCTTGGATTGGGCTGAGTCATTTCAGGTCTCCTTTGGTGGTTGATGCTCTGCGCTGAGCACTACCACCGTACAGACCGCGACATCACAGGCGGGTCGCCAACCGCGCCTCCGAGCTTACGAAAACATCGCGAACGGCTCCGTCTCCACCGTCACGCTCCAACGTCAGTACAACGCGCAGCGAGCACGAGTTGGCCGCCTAAATAGTGCGGGGCCGCCAGAGAACTCTGGCGGCCCCGCGACCAAGCGAACTGACTACCGTGAACTGACTACCGCTCTACCGCCTAGAACTCCATGATCGCCCGGCCGAAGATCTTCCCGCTCTGCAGGTCGTTCGTCGACTCGTTGATCTGGTCCAGCGTGTACCGCGCCGTCACCATCG
>CAZQCR010000409.1:0-2426 GCA_964591745.1 uncultured Anaerolineaceae bacterium | reverse complement strand
GCCGCGAATTCCGCCGCCTCGGCGCCGAGCTGGGCTCGCGCGACGCGCTACGGCCGGAGGACGAAGCGCCGGAGTAGTACAGGGAAGCGAGCCAGCACCAACCCACCAGGTGCGCCCGGAAGACATGTAGCGGGTACCTCAGCGTCCGGCTTTCCAAACCCAATCAGCGCAATGGACTGATGTCTTCCCATAGGGCGGCCTCCACGAATCGGCCGATATGCCCGGGGTTCGTAGTAGCTACGACCACTCGCTCTGCGCTTCTGCCCGCAAGGGCGCTTGCGGCGAGGATGACATCGCCATCTAACGCATGCCTGTCAGCAGTCGAGCGCCCGAGCTGGCGAACCTGGGCCCAGAGGCCAGCGGCCGTCAGCATGATCGACGTTGTGATTGGAACGTATTCGGTAACAGCCACCAGCCGATCGAGACGATCGATACTCTGGGAACGGTTGAGCCGAAGCAGCTCTCGGCGCAGCTCGTAGTCGGCGATCTCGGGGATGACCACAGTCGCACCGTTGTCGCTCAAGAGCGCCAGCCACTCCGGAAATCCCGCGACGGGGCGCGGATGGACAGCAAAGCCCAAGGGCCCGGTGTCCAGATAGACTCTGATCACGTGCCGGGGTCGCGGAGCGAGAGGCCAGGTGCGTTGGAAGCGGCCAGCTCCTGCAGGACGAGTTCGTCGTCACTGCACTCCTCCGCCGTCCACTCCTGGACGAGCGCCAGGACGGCCGCCATGTCAGTCGATGCTCGTCCTCGCGCGCGGGTTAACCGCTTGACCATCACGCCTGGCTGCGCGTCGGGAAGCGGATCGAGAACGTCATCCAGAGCTTCTCGGGTTGTCACCCTCCAATTCTAGCGTATCTAAAAGCTCTGCAGCGCTACACCCGCCAGTCTTCCGCCCCCCTCACCGCTCCTCCTTCACCCGCTCCCACTCCGCCTCCGGATCATCCGCGCCGAGGATGGCCGCGGCCGTCCGGCGGCTGTGGATGCCCGCCTCCACCAGCAGCCGCTCGTCGGCCACTTCGCGCGAACGGTCGATCGGGAGGACGGGGCCCCAGTGCATCACCGGGCGCAGCCCCTCTATCTCCAGGCCCGCGTACTGGTTCAGGAGCCGCAGGATCATCATCGCCCGGCGTTCGTAGACGGCGGTGCGGATGCGCTGCTTGCGCGCGACCTTCTTCGCCACCGGATCCAGCTCCGTATTGAGCGCGACGCCGCTGAGGCCCTGGGGGTTGTGTCCGAAGGCAGTGCGGGGCGATTCGCCGAGGTCGTGGAGGGCGCGGTAGACGAGGTCGATGTAGTTCGTGTGCAGGGCCACGCCGCCCCCCTGGAGAAGGTCGAGCAGGTAGGCCCGGGCCTTCTCCGGGACCTCCCAGACGGCCCCCGGCTCGACCGCGATATCCTGCGAGCCGGTCACCCCTTCGAGGACGGCGATCGGGTTGCCCGAGAGTTCGAGGATCTGGCTGAGCTGGCTGAAGGCCCGGTTCAGCTCCCGGTTCGGCTCCACCAGCGGCGGGATGTCGCTCGCCCCCCAGGGCTCCTTCGGCTCCCGCAGGTTCGGGAAGACAACGAACGGGATGAAGCCGTAGGGGTTGGCGATTCGCTCCGCCAGCTCATCACCTCGCCAGAGTTCGAAGAACGCCGGCGTCCAGTACTCCGTCACCGTCGTCGCCGGCCTACCCGAGTTCGATGTGCCGAGACCAGGCGCGCTGAGCGTGTACTGGCTGGCCAGCGCCGTGAGGCGCAAAGGGTCGCCCGGTTCGCGCCAGGCGAAGATGCCCTGGACATCCGGCGCCGTCACGCGGGCCGTCTCGCCGTCCCAGGTGACCTTGTACGCCGCGTCGCCAAGGACAGCGCAGTCCAGCTCCGTCTCGAAATCGAGCTGGGCGAGGGCGTTGGCCGATTCCGCCTCGCGGAGGGCGCGCTCGGCCGTCCGCGCCCGCTCCCGTGCTTCGGCCGACGCGCCGTCGCGCGCCTCGATCTGTACGGTCTGGCCGTTCAGCAGGTAGCCGGTCACCTTCTCCGCGAAGGCCCGGGCGTAGTTCAGGGTCAGCCGCCGTTCGCCCCTGCGGGCCCGGCCCTGCCACTGCCGCCCCTGGTAGAAGTCGAGGTTCTCCCGGTAGCGGCGCAGACGGTCTTCGTCCATCCGGCGGAGCTCCGCGGGCAGCGGTGGTGCGGGAACACCGCGCGGGGCGCGGCGGGTGAAAGGCGTGGGCACGGTCATCGGTTCGGCTCCTTGGGAGGTTATGGCAGGGAGCGTGGCCGGGCCGGCAGCGGAGCTGGAAGGGGGAGGTGGCGCAAGAAGTGGGCGAAGTCGCGAAAAGCCCGTGCTTGCAATAGGCTGGCCGGTAGAATGGCTGACAGCCCGAAGGTATGACGTGACGGAGACGAAGATGCTCTGGCCCGCGGAGAGACCGGTGATCTCGTAG
>CAZQCR010000408.1:0-2433 GCA_964591745.1 uncultured Anaerolineaceae bacterium | reverse complement strand
TCCGAGGTCGAGCGCTTCCACCGCGAGGGGCAGCTCCTGGCCCGCCTCGACGACCCGCGCTTCGCCCGCATCCACGACGTGGACGAGGACGAGGGCGGCCGACCGTTCATCGTCATGGACGAGGTCGAGGGCCGCACCTTCCAGGACCTCCTCGACGAGCGCGGCCCGCTCCCTCTGGCCGAGGCCGTGACCCTCGTGGCCCGCACCCTCGATCCGGCGAACGCCCAGGTGGTCTACGACGACTGGGGCATCGTCATCTGCTGCGCCGCCGCGCCCGGCCCCGGTTCGTACTACAACGCCCGCCAGGTCGAAGGCGGCTGGACGGTCTCGCACCAGGCCTGCTTCGGCAGCGGCTCGCACAACGCGACCTGGACGTGGGTTACGCCACCGAACGACCGCTCGAAGGAGGCCGCCGCCGGTATCGCGCCGACGCTCGCCGACACGACCAACTTCCTCGTGCCGAAGGGCGAGTTCGAGATCCTCGATACCTGGAACACCGCGGGCATGCGCGGCAGCGGCAGCCACGACATTCGCACCACGGATGTCTTCGTCCCCGACAGGCTCGTCGGCAGCTACCTCGCTCCGCTCCCACCCTACAAGAACCCTACCTTCCGGAACGCCACGCAGGTGGACTACAACAAGGCGGCCGTCGCCCTGGGCGTTGCCCGCGGGACGATCGACGCCTTCATTGAGCTCTCCGGGCAGAAGGCGCCATGGCAATCGGGCGGCACACTCCTCCGCGATATTCCCGAGGTCCAGTACCGCCTCGGCGAGGCGGAGGCGACCCTCCAATCCGCCCGCGCCTGGCTCTTGCAGACCCAGGAAGAGCTCGCGGCGGACCTCGGCCCCCTTCCCCCTGAAGGCAACGCCCTCCCCTCCTGGGAGGCCCTCCGCAAGGCCCGCCTCGCGACCGTTCATGCCGCCCAGACCGCGCGCGTGGTGGTCGACAACATCCACAACCTCTCAGGCACCACGGGCAACCGCATGGACAGCCCACTGGAGCGCAGGCTCAGGGATGCCCACCAGGCCGCCGCTCACGGGCTGATCACCTACCGCCACTACCGCAACCTCGGGATGAGCTACCTGGGCGTCGAGGCGCCAGCCAGTGCCCGCCGCGGCTCGCGCTAACGCCGGCGCCATGTCTTCCGGGGTTCGATCCTTAGTACGGAGGTTGGAGAGTGACGTCAGCAACGCCGGAGCGCCGGAAAGAAGCGACCGAAGAAGAGGTCGAGTACTGGGTTCAACGCAAACGCGAGCGAGTCGCCAGCGGTGAGAAGGTCTTCACCGTCGAGGACCTGGCGGCCTATCAACTCGACGAAGCCGAGACCTGGGAGCTCATCACCGCAGGGAAAGGCTGCACCCTCTCCTGGGTGGCCGAAGACGGGGCGCCGGGAGGCACCTACGCGAAGCACGCCGTGCTCAGCGGCGCGGCGTACCTGCTCCTGCTCGACGGCGACGACGCTATCCCGGCCCTCCGTCGCGATCCGCGCGTATCGGTCGTCTTCGATGGCGGCGACGGCGTAGGAGCCGTCACCGTCCGCGGCACCGTGCACTTCGTCGACGATCTCCCTTCGCTCGTCCGCGTCCTGTTGGCCGTCGGAAGGCGCGATGGCTTGACCGAGGACCAACTCGCCGAGCGTCTCAGAGCCGCCCGCCCGGGTCGCGAATACGTCGTCCGCCTCAACCCGGAGCGATTCGTCACCTTCACCCACAAGAAGATCTTCCGTGGATAGCGAGACGCGCGTGATCAGCGACGACCACCTGGTAAACGAAGACGAGATCGAACGGTGGGTTGCCCAAAAGCAAGCCGAGCCCTCCACCCGGCCCGCACCACCGATGCGCGTGAGCAAGGACCCGGAGGACGCCTGGGCGATCATCAACGAGCCGCACGAGATCGTCCATGCCTACGGTGGTGCGATCGCCTGGCCGACGAAGGACGGCGGCGTCGCCTCCGCCTACGTCGGCTTCGCCATCCTCGATGGTGAAATCTGGACGACGACGACGAAGGGCCGCGGCAAGACCTACGCCATGCTGCGCGACTCGCGCGCGATGTTCGTCATCGTCTCCGCCGACCGTCAGCGCTCGACCACCGTCTACGGACGCGTGGAGCTGAGCAACAACGATGTCGACGTCACCCGGTTCGCCATCGGCTTTTCGCGCTACCGCGCCGGGGCACCGGAGGTCCAGCCGGGCATCTCCTCGTTCGATAGCCCCGGGCGTTACGCCGTCCGCTTCATAGCCGAGCGGTTCGTCACCAGGCTACCCGCCTGAGGCTGGAGCGGCCAACGGTCTGGCCCCCCGCTCGAAGCTGGAAGATCGCGCCTCGCCGGGGGCCACCAGCCACGACGACGTAGGCGAATGCGGGGCGACGGTCACGGTGAACGGTTGGTTCTGGCACGGGGAAGCCGCCTTCAGGTGGAGTGTGGAACGCCG
>CAZQCR010000407.1:0-2436 GCA_964591745.1 uncultured Anaerolineaceae bacterium | reverse complement strand
CAAGATGCTGGAGCCGTACGGCATCCGCGAGCTTGCCCGCACGGGCCGCGTCGCTATGGTCCGCGGGACGAAGACGACGACGGTCCACGAACGGGAGACCGAGAAGGTGGCGGAGATCCACAGCAAGGCCGGCCGGCGGGTCGAAGGCGTGGAGCTGCCGTTCAGCAGCGACTGAGGCGATGCGGATCACGGCCCATCTCCATGGAACCGACTTCGAAGGGGATTCTCTCAAAGAGGACTCCAACGTTGAGAAGCACGGCGTCACGTTCTATGACGCCATGGAAGTCTTCTTCGACAAGTTCCAGCGGTTCTTGGAGCCCGCGGAGATCGATGCCGAGGAGCGGCGGGCCGTGATCGGCATGAATCTCTCTCTCAACCTGCTCCTGGTGGTGCATACTGAACGCGATGACTACACCCGCATCATCTCCGCGCGCCCGCCAACGCGGGACGAACGGCGGCTCTACGAAGAACGCTGAACCGTCATGGAGCGCCGAGCCGGAGGAGACCGTCGAGATTGCGTTCCGAGCGCCCCAGGCCGCCGCCGCCGCGATCACGACGATGGCCCAGTACTTCGAAGTGTCGTCCGAGGCGCTCATCAGGCGGTACGTCGCGACGGGCCTCCTGCAGGACGAGGCGCGCTATTTCCGTGAACAGGCGCTGGCGACCGTTGAAGACGCGCTTCGCGGGCGCCTGGCCGACCCGGAACTCGTGGAAGCGGTCATAGACGACGCACGCGCGGCGCTGGCACGACGGGCTAACCCGCGCGGGCGGTCGCCGGAGAAGGTCGCCGAGATCCACAGCAAGGCCGGCCGGCGGGTCGAAGGCGTGGAGCTACCCTTCAGCAGCGACTGAGGGCGGATCGCTCTACATCGCCGAGGAGGACAGAAGAGGGCCTTGCAGGTCCGCACATCCTGCGGAGTCCAACGCGCCGCGGCGCGCCCGATTATTCGGCCTTACAGCCTGCCTCCTCAGCCCTCTCCTCATACGATTCCGCCAGCGCGATGTTCACCCACATCCGGTCGATGTCGCCAGTCTCCCACGATTCCAGGGCAGCGTCCCACTCGAGCTGCGCGGCTTCGGCGAGGAGGCCGCAATGCTCGCTCGACGTATCGCCCTTCGGCTTATCGGGCCCACTGTCCTGGTACACCACGACGGCGCCACCGTTCGCGTCCGTCACTCCAGTGTCCAGGGTCACGGCGTCCTTGGCCAGGGCAGCACCCGGCAGCGCTGCCGCGGCCAGCGCCAGCGCTGCTGTGATCGCCATCGTCAACGTTCTCGTTTTCACGTTATCACCCACCCTTTGAGGTTCCACTTCACCATAGGGCCACGCACCACCACCAATGGTTGAGGCAACGTGGGAAGCGCGTCGCCGAGTCAACGGGCCCGCCTCCCCCTTAAGATCCGCCAGAGAGCGCGGGAGGTGGGCTATGGACAGGTTCGACGGACGGGTAGCCGTGATTACTGGCGGAGCGGCGGGCATTGGGCGCGATTCGTGCCAGGCCTTCGCGAGAGAGGGCGCTTCCGTCGCTGTCCTCGATGTTCGGGCGGATAGGGCGGAGCAGACGGCCGGGCTGGTGCGGGAGGCCGGCGGGACCGCCGAGGCCTTCCCCTGCGATGTGCGCGACCGTGACCAGGTCGAGCAGGCTATCGCCGCCATCGTGGCGCGATTTGGGCGGATCGACGCGCTCTTCAACAACGCCGGCACGACGCGCCCGGGCGACGTGCTGAGCGTCAGCTTTGAGGACTGGGACTTCGTGCTCGACACAAACCTGAAGGGCACTTTCTTGGTCTCGCGGGCGGTGTTGCCCCACATGTTGGAGCGCGGTTCCGGGGCCATTGTGAACATGGGCTCGATAGACGGGATCGCCGGCGATGCACGGATGGCGGCCTACAACGCGGCCAAGGCGGCGGTCGTGAACCTCTCGCGTTCGATGGCGATCGATTTCGGGCCGAAAGGGATCCGGACGAACTGCATCTGCCCGGGCGCCATCGGCACGCCGGCCGTGCTCAAGATGTTCTCGGATGAGACGCGGGCGGCGATGGAGCGGGTGACGCCGATGGGGCGGCTCGGGCGGCCGGGCGATATCGCCTCGCTGGCCGTCTTCCTGGCGAGCGACGAGGCGTCGTTCATCAACGGCACGACGGTGGTGGCGGACGGCGGGCTGATGGCGCGGACGGGGATGCCCGTGTGAAGGGTGGTGGATCGCCTGCCGAAGCATGCCTGAGGGATGGGACGGCGGACGCATGCCCTCCGTGACCGTCGAGCTGCTGACAGGCACGACGGTGCTGCATCGCGAGGGCTCATCGAACAAGCCCGCTCCCGCCCTCTGCGCCTCTGCGTCAAAACCGCCAGGACACGCCCGAGAACGGAGGAAGGGGAGTTGGAGGCGCCAGTCGGATTCGAACCGGCGGTGGAGCTTTTGCAGAGCTCTGCCT
>CAZQCR010000406.1:0-2447 GCA_964591745.1 uncultured Anaerolineaceae bacterium | reverse complement strand
CGCGACGGTCGCTGCGGCCTAAGAACATTCGTTCGCTCTTCGCGGATCTGCCACAATACCCACCATGCCCCAGGCCGCCGCCTCTACGCTCGAACGCTTCAGCCCGATCGCCCGCTCGTGGTTCGGCGATGTCTTCGCCACGCCGACGCCCGCGCAGGAACTCGGCTGGGCCTCGATCGCCACGGGCGCCCACACCCTGCTCCTCGCGCCGACGGGCTCGGGCAAAACGCTGGCGGCCTTCCTCTGGTGCCTGGACCGCCTTTCCGGCGAAGCGATCGGAGACCGAACGATCCTCGACCGCCGGGGACGGAGAAAGCGCGTCGGCACCCGGGTCCTCTATGTCTCGCCCCTCAAGGCGCTCTCCTACGACGTCGAACGCAACCTTCGTGCGCCGCTCGCCGGGCTGCGCATCGCCGCGGCCCGCCAGGGCCTGCCCCTGCCGGACATCACCGTCGGTACTCGCACAGGCGATACGCCCACCCGCGATCGCGAGAGCCTCCGCCGTGACCCGCCCGACATCCTCATCACTACCCCCGAATCGCTCTACCTCCTCCTCACCTCCCGCTCCCGGGAGATGCTGCGGACGATCGACACGGTCATCATCGATGAGATCCACACGATGGCCGGGACGAAGCGCGGCGCCCACCTCTCGCTCAGCCTGGAGCGCCTGGAAGCGCTGACCGGGCGGCCGTTCCAGCGCATTGGCCTTTCCGCGACCCAGCGACCGCTGGACGAGATCGCGAAGTATCTGGGCGGGGATAGACCCGTCACGATCGCCGATGCGGGCGCCACCAAGGAGCTCGACCTCAAGGTCATCGTCCCTGTGGAGGATATGACCCGCCCCGATCTTTCCGGGGTCCACCAGGCGGCCCAGCACATCAACGGCACCGGCTACGAAGGCGGGCCTTCCCTCTGGCCGTCGATCTACGTCGAACTGCTCAAGCTCGTCCGCGAACATCGCTCGACGCTGATCTTCGTCAACAACCGCCGCCTGGCCGAACGGATCGCGTTGCGCATCAACGAGATCGCGGGCGAGGAACTCCTGCGCGCCCACCACGGCTCAGTGGCGCGCGAACAGCGCCTCGAGATCGAGGAGCGGCTGAAGGGCGGGCTGCTCCCGGGCCTCGTTTGCACCAGCTCGCTGGAACTGGGCATCGATATGGGCGCCGTCGATCTCGTGGTCCAGGTCGAATCCCCCAAGTCCGTCGCGCGGGGCCTTCAACGCATCGGCCGGTCCGGCCACCAGGTCGGCGCTCCGAGCACGGGCCGCATCTTTCCCAAGTTCCGCGGCGACCTCCTGGAGTGCGCGGTCGTCACCCGCCGGATGCGCGACGGCCTGATCGAGCGTACGGAGATACCGAAGAACCCGCTTGACGTCCTGGCCCAGCAGATCGTCGCCACCTGCGCCGCCGACGACTGGACCGTGGACGACCTCGAGAAGCTCGTGAAACGCTCCTACAACTTCGCCGGGCTCTCTCGGGAGGCGTTCGAAAGCGTCCTCGGCATGCTCTCCGGCCAGTACCCTTCGGACGAGTTCGCGGACCTGAAGCCTCGCATCATCTGGGACCGCGACGCCAACCTTCTCTCCTCCCGGCGGGACGCGAAAACGATCGCCGTCGTCAATGCTGGCACTATCCCGGACCGCGGGATGTACGGCGTGTTCCTCGGAGTAGGCGGCCCCCGTGTCGGCGAACTGGACGAAGAGATGGTCTACGAAAGCCGCGCGGGCGAGACGTTTATGCTCGGCGCCACTACCTGGCGGATAGAACAGATCTCGCGCGACCAGGTGATCGTTTCACCCGCGCCCGGAGAACCGGGGAAGATGCCCTTCTGGCGTGGCGATGGCGTCGGCCGGCCGCTCGAGTTCGGCCGGGCCATCGGCGCCTTCACCCGTGAACTCGATGGCATGCGCGATGAAGACGAAGCGATCGAGCGGCTCACCACCCGCCACGACCTGGACGAGATGGCCGCCCGCAACCTGCTGGCCTACCTCGGTGACGAGAAGGATGCGACCGGCGTCCTGCCAACCGACCGCACGATCGTCGTCGAACGCTTCCGGGACGAACTCGGGGATTGGCGTGTGGTCATCCTCACGCCCTTCGGCGGACGCGTACACGCCCCCTGGGCACAGGCGATCGAAGCCACCCTCGCCGACCGCAGCGGCTTCGATGTCCAGACGCTCTGGAGCGACGACGGCATCGCCATTCGTTTCTCAGGCGGCGAAGACCCTCCCTCCGAAGAGCTGTTCTTCCCGTCCCCGGATGAAGTCGAAGAGCTGGTTGTGCAACGGCTGGCCGATACGCCTTTGTTCGCCGCGCACTTTCGCGAGAACGCGGGCCGCGCCCTCCTGCTCCCCAGGCGGCGGCCCGGCGTCCGTTCGCCGCTCTGGCTCCAGCGCCAGCGCTCGGCGAACCTCCTGGCGGTTGCCAGCCGCTACGGCTCGTTCC
>CAZQCR010000405.1:0-2453 GCA_964591745.1 uncultured Anaerolineaceae bacterium | reverse complement strand
TGCCACCCCCTTCTCCATGACAGAGAGTGATCGACACCTGTTCGAACTTCTTCACGTCTCAGCGCCTCTGCGTCCAAGCCCGCAGCTTTCCGTAACACTCCGGAAACCGATACACTCAAGTCCTGCGGCTTCGCGGAGGGGAATCAGGCTTACCGGCCCACCCTCTATCGCCCCCAGCCCGTCCTCCCGCCCACGGCGGGCGCCCGGGTGGCCACGACCGTATCGGCGTGGCAGGCGGCCAGCCACCCCTACCGGGGTCCGGCGGGTTAGCAGCGAAGGTTCGCGAAAGGTCCTCCTCGCATGTCCAAAATGACCGGCGCCCAGATCACGTTGGAGTCGCTCCAGCGGGAGGGCATGGACACCATTTTCGGCTATCCCGGCGGCGTGGTGCTCCCCCTTTACGACACGCTGCCCCAGTTCCCGGGCATTCGCCACGTCCTGGTCCGCCATGAACAGTCCGCCGCGCACATGGCTGATGGCTACGCCCGGGCCAGCGGCCGCATGGGTGTCTGCCTCGGCACCAGCGGCCCGGGCGCGACGAACCTGGTGACCGGCATCTGCACCTCCTGGATGGACTCGACGCCCGTCTTCGCCCTCACCGGCAACGTCGCTCGCACGCTCCTCGGCAAGGACGGCTTCCAGGAAGCGGATATCACCGGGATCACGCACTCGATCACCAAGCACAACTACCTGGTCATGAACGCCAGCGAGATAGCGCTGACCATTCGCGAAGCCGCCCACATCTGCACCACCGGCCGCCCCGGCCCGGTCCTCGTCGATATCCCCAAGGACGTCTTCCAGGAGAGCGCCGAGTTCGAATGGCCCGAGAGCGTGAGCCTGCGCGGATACAAGCCCGTGCTCGATGGCCACGCTGGCATGATTCGCCGCGCCGCCGAACTGATCGACGAGGCGAAGCGCCCGATCATCATCTCCGGCCACGGCATCATCTGGGGCGACGCCCAGCGGGAGCTGGTCGAACTGGCGGAGAAAGCGGGCATCCCCGTTCTTACCACCTTCCTCGGCATCGGCGGCTTCCCGGAAGAGCACGTGCTGAGCTACGGCTGGCTGGGCATGCACGGCATGTTCTACGCCAACATGGCCGCCGAAGAGGCGGACCTCGTGATCGGCGTCGGCATGCGCTTCGACGACCGGGCCATGGGCCGCTTCAAAGACTTCAACCCGGGCGTGAAGATCATCCACATCGATATCGACCCGGCGGAAATCGGCAAGAACTTCAAGACCGCGGTGCCGATTGTCGGCGATGTGAAGCGCGTACTCCCGAAGATCACCGCCGAGGTGAAGCCGCAGTCCCGGATCAACTGGATCCGCTGGATCGACCAGGTGCGCGAAGAGCACCCGAGCCTGCACATTCGCGAGTCCCGCCGCATGTTGCCCCAATACGTCGTTCGCACGCTCTACGACGAAACCCAGGGCAACGCCAACATCGTCACCGGCGTCGGCCAGCACCAGATGTGGGCCGGGCAGCACTACTTCTACAAGCGGCCTCGCCAGCTGATCACCTCGGGTGGGCTCGGCACGATGGGCTTCGAACTGCCGGCGGCCATCGGCGCCCAGATCGCCTGTCCCGAGCAGGAGACGTGGGCGATCTGCGGCGACGGCAGCTTCCAGATGACGCTCCAGGAGATGGCCGTCCTCGTCGATGAACAGCTTCCCGTAAAGCTGGCGATCTTCAACAACGGCTACCTCGGCATGATCCGCCAGTGGCAGGAGCTGTTTTACGACCGCAACTACAGCAGCTCCGGGATCTCGCAGCCAGACTTCGTGAAGCTGGCTGACGCGTACGGCATTCGTGGCATCCGCGTCGAACACAAGAGCGAAGTCGAGGGCGCTATCCGCGAGGCCCGCGCCCACAAAGGCCCGATTCTCCTCGACTTCCAGATCGACCAGGAAGAGAACGTCTGGCCGATGGTGCCCGCCGGCGCCGCCCTTTCCGAGACGATCGAAGCCCCAGCCGCGGAGCTGGCGCGATGAGCGCCACCGAAGCGAACGGGTACCGCCCCAAGCCGAACAACCACACCGTCGTTGCGATCGTCGAAGACAAGCCAGGCGTCCTGATGCGCGTCTCCAGCCTCTTTCGGCGGCGCGGCTTCAACATCGATTCCCTCACCGTTGGCCGCAGCGAAGAGAAGGGCCTGAGCCGGATGACGATCGTCGTCGATGGCGAAAGCGCCCCCATCGAGCAGGTGGAGAAGCAACTCTACAAGCTGATCGACGTCATCAAGGTGAGCGACCTTTCGCACGAGGACATGGTGGCCCGCGAACTCGCCCTGATTAAGGTCCGCGCCAACAACGTCAATCGCCACGAACTGCTCGACATCGCCAACGTCTTCCGCGCCGACATCATCGACATCGCATCCAACTCGCTCATCCTCCAGGTGGTCGGGGACGAAGACAAGATCGATGGCCTGGTCAAGATGCTGGAGCCGTACGGC
>CAZQCR010000404.1:0-2470 GCA_964591745.1 uncultured Anaerolineaceae bacterium | reverse complement strand
CATGCGTGTCATGCACATCAGCCGCGGCTTGCCGTTCACTTCGGCGCTGCAGGAGCCGCACTTGCCTGCCTTGCAGTTCCAGCGAACCGCCAGGTCGAGGGCCTGCTCCGCCTGGACCGTGTGGATGACATCGAGGACGACCTGTCCTTCGCTGACCTCGACCGGGTAATCCTCGTACATTCCGCCAGAGGTGTCGCCGCGGAAGACGCGCATGATCGTTCGGACCATTTAGTGTGCCTCCTCGAAGAGCGCCTGCAGCTCCGCGGGCATTTGCGGCAGCGGCTCGGTGCTGATCTTCATTTCGCCGTCGTCGCCCTGGCGGACCACGACGTTGACCTTCGCCCACTCAGGGCTCGGGTCTGGATAGTCGTCGCGCGTGTGGCCGCCGCGGCTCTCTTGGCGCGTCTCGGCAGCACGGGCGATCGCTTCTGAGACGGTGAGCATAGACTTCAGGTCGATGCTCAGGTGCCAGCCCGGGTTGTACTGGCGATGTCCTTCGACCCCGGCGTGTTCGGCGCGTTCCTGGTAGCCGCGCACCTGGACCATCGCCTCGTCGAGCTCCGACTTGTTGCGGATGATGCCGACAAGGTTGTGCATCGTGTCCTGGAGTTCGTGTTGAATCGTGTACGGGTTCTCCGCCGTGCTCCCGTGGTCGAACGGTGAGAACATCTCCTTGACCATGCCCTCAAGCGCTTCCTCGTCGAGCTTCGGCTTCGCCGTGAGGCTCGCGGCGTAGTCGGCCGCGCCCATGCCGGCCCGGCGGCCGAAGACCAGGAGATCGGAGAGCGAGTTGCCGCCAAGGCGGTTGGCCCCGTGCATGCCTCCCGCGCATTCGCCGGCGGCGAAGAGGCCCGGCACCGTGCTCTGGGCGGTATCAGCGTCAACACGGACGCCGCCCATGATGTAGTGCATGGTCGGGCCCACTTCCATCGGCATTGCCGTGATGTCGACATCGGCGAGCTGCTTGAACTGGTGGTACATGCTGGGCAGTCGGCGCCGGATGTACTCGGCTGAACGCCTGCTGGCGATATCGAGGAAGACACCGCCGTGCGGGCTGCCGCGGCCGGCCTTGACTTCGCTGTTGATCGCCCGCGCCACTTCGTCGCGAGGGAGGAGGTTCGGCGTTCGCCGGTTCGCTCGCTTGTCTTCGTACCAGCGCTCGGCCTCTTCGATGGTGTCGGCCGTTTCCGCCGCGAAATACGGCGTGATGTAGTTGAACATGAACTGCTCGCCCTCGGAGTTCACGAGCGTGCCGCCGTCGCCGCGCACCCCCTCTGTCACGAGGATGCCGCGCACACTAGGCGGCCAGACCATGCCGGTGGGGTGAAACTGGACGCACTCCATGTCGATCAGGTCCGCCCCGGCCCAGTAGGCAAGGGAGTGGCCGTCGCCGGTGTACTCCCAGGAGTTCGACGTGATCTTAAAAGCCTTGCCCACGCCGCCGGTGGCCAGGACCACGGCCTTCGCGTTGAAGACGATGACCTTGCCACTCTCGCGCCAGTAGCCCACAGCGCCAGAGACGCGGTCGCCGTCCTTCAGAAGCCGGGAGATGGTGCACTCCATGAAGACATCAATGCCGTCGTGGACGGCGTGTTGCTGGAGCGTGCGGATCATCTCCAGGCCCGTGCGGTCGCCGACATGGGCGAGGCGGGCGTAGCGGTGGCCGCCGAAGTCGCGCTGGAGGATGCGGCCGTCCGCCGTGCGGTCGAACAGCGCGCCCCAACTTTCGAGTTCGTGGACGCGGTCCGGCGCTTCCTGGGCGTGGAGCTGGGCCATTCGCCAGTTGTTGAGCATCTTGCCGCCGCGCATGGTGTCGCGGAAGTGCACCTGCCAGTTGTCCTCGGGGTAGACGTTGCCCATGGCGGCCGCGATGCCACCCTCTGCCATGACGGTGTGTGCCTTGCCGAGGAGCGACTTGCAGACGAGCGCGGTCTTCGCGCCCTTCGCCGAGGCTTCGATGGCGGCGCGGAGGCCGGCGCCACCGGCGCCAATCACCACGACGTCGTAGTCCTGCTGTTCGTATTCAGCCATTAAAAGTGGCTCCAGGTGTTCAGGTCCGTTATCACTTCGTTCGCCACCAGGCGGATGTAGATGTCCGTCGCCACGATGACGATCAGGCTGGACCAGGCCCACGCCCGGTGATTCGCGTTCCAGAGGGAGACGTAGTCCCAGATCTTCTTGCGCCCTCGTGTCCACTTCGTGCAGCTAAAGCAGTTGAGACCGCCGCCTACGAAGTGCCGCAGTGAGTGGCAGGAGAACGTGTACATCATCAGAAGGAAGGCGTTGAAGACGAGCAGGATCGAGCCCACGCCGATGCCAATGCCCTCTTCCGTATCGTAGAAGCCGTGGATCGCGCCGTACCAGAGGATCGGGATGAACAGGAGCGCGACGTACATGAAAAAGCGATGCAAGTTCTGCACGATAAACGGCAGCTTCGATTCGCCCTTGTACGTCTTGGCCACATCCCCCA
>CAZQCR010000403.1:0-2499 GCA_964591745.1 uncultured Anaerolineaceae bacterium | reverse complement strand
CCCCGTGCTCTCCAGCACCACGTCGTAGGCTGGCTTGTCGCTGCGCAGCCCCTTAAACGATGGGTGGCGCAGCGTCCCAGCCTCCGTCCACTCCAGGAAGTCCACCTCCGCGACCAGTTCCGGTTCCACGAACAGTGCGCCCTCCTCCGGGACGCCAACATTGAACGGGCTCTCCGCCCGCCGGCGCTCCTCGAGCTGCGGCAGCAGATGCGCCAGCAGCCGATCGTTAAACCCCGTGCCCACCTTCCCCGCGAAGTGGAACCGTTGCTCCACCGCCGCTTCCGCTGCCTCCGCCCGCGTCCGATCGTAGTAACCTAGGAGCAGCGCGCCGAGCGTTTGGTCGCGGTTCCCCGCCCCCGGCGTCCACCCCCCGATGACGAACTCCTGGCTCAGCGTGTTCTTATGCTTCGTCCACGCTCCCGAACGGCGTCCGGGCTCGTAAGCGCTCTCCAACCGCTTCGCCACGATCCCTTCAAGGCCGCTTGCCTTGATCGCTCCGAGGATCGTCGCCGGGTCCCCGGTGTAAAACGGCGGCGTCCGCCACAACGCGCCGTTCAGGTCCAGCTCCTCCAGCAGCTGGCGTCGCTCCCGGTAGGGCAGTGCTATCGTCGATCGTCCCTCAAGGTAGAGCAGGTCGAACACCATGTAGACGATCGGCGTCTCCGCCATCCGCCGCCGCACATCGCCCGGCCGTGCCAGGTTCAGGCGATTCTGCAGCCGCTCGAAGCTGGGCAGCCCCTGCTCGTTGAACGCCACGATTTCGCCATCCAGGATCACCTCTCGCGACCCCAGCGAAGCGCCAAGTTCGTGCAGCTCCGGGAACTGCTTCGTCAGGTCCAGCAGGCTGCGGCTTTGCAGGCGGATGCGCCCGCCATCGATGAACGCCAGCGCGCGCACGCCGTCCCACTTCGTCTCGTAGGCATACTCATCCCCCGCCCGCGGCAACTCGTTCGCCGGCTTCGCCAGCATCGGCTCCATCACCTTCGGCATCGCTTCGCGCTCGGGGTCCTGCGGCGGGTCCATCCGGTGGATCATCCAGTTCTTCCCGTCCGTCCGGAAGAGCACGTACTTGCCCTTCACGCGGTTGCCATGAAGCACCACCTGGACTTCGTTCTCCCACCACTTCACCAGCTCGTACGTCCCCCGGTCCCAGGGGATCACCTTGCCGCCGCCGTACTCGCCCTCCGTGATCTCCCCCTCGAAGTCGATGTAAGAGAGCGGGTGGTCCTCCGTTTGCACCGCGAGGTGGTTCACCTTCGGGTCCGCCGGCATCCCCTTCGGCACCGCCCAGGATGGCAGTACCCCGTCACGCTCCAGCCGGAAGTCCCAGTGCAGTGCTGTCGCGTGGTGCTCCTGGACAACGAACCGCAGCTTCTCGGACGGTTCCGGCACGCTATCGCCCGAAGGCTCCGCCGTCTTCGAAAAGTCGCGCATCTCCCGGTAGCGTTCGAGCCGGTCCATCCCCGGATTCTAGCCGCCTCACCATGGAACCGCGCCGTCGCAGCCCGCTCCTACCCGCCGGGAGCAACCAACCGGCTACAATGCCGCCCATGGTCAAGATCATCCGTCCCAACGAACGCGACACCGGCACCGCCCAAACGCCCGGCATGCGCCGCGAAGCCGGCATCTCCGCCACCCTCACCGGCTCCCAGGGCCTCTGGATGGGCACCGCCGTCAACGACCCCGGCCAGAAATCCGGCGTCCATCATCACGGCGCCAACGAAAGTGGCATCTACATCCTCCGCGGGCGTGTCCGCTTCCGCTGGGGCGAACGCCTCGAGCACGTCGTCGATGCCGCCCCAGGCGATTTCGTCTTCGTCCCACCGTTCGAAGTCCACATGGAAGAGAACCTCGACGCCGACAGCGAAGCGGAACTCCTCCTCGCCCGCAACAGCCAGGACCAGATCGTCGTCAACGTCCCCGACCCCCGGGAGTAGGCTCCCGGTCACGGCACAGTACCGCAACCACACGGAAGCGGTCCCGCCAGGCAGCTTGACCCACTCCGCACCGCCCACCGGTACTTGGTTAGACAATTCGGCGTGGGATCGCGCGCCCCGGTTCGGGACAGTACCCCGACCACACGGGCGGGGTCCCGCCCGGCAGCTCGACCCACGCCGCACCGCCCACTAAGGGCTCCATCACTTTTGCTTGGTGGAAGGTCTCCCTCGTAGGCCAAGCGCCGTAGGCCAAGCGCCACGCGACTAACCCGCCATGAATCGCCCGCTCCACAGCCTCGCCTATACTCGTCCCCATGGGCCGCTACATCCTCGCCATCGACCAGGGCACAACCAGCTCCCGCGCCCTCATCGTCGATCCCTCCGGCGACGTCCTCAGCACCGGACAGCGCCCCTTCACCCAGCATTTCCCCGCCCCCGGCCAGGTCGAGCACGATCCCGAAGAGATCTGGTCCTCCACCTCAGCCGCCATCGCCGATGCCCTCCGCGCCGCCGCCCTCGCCGCCCGCGACATCGCCGCCATCGGCATCACCAACCAGCGCGA
>CAZQCR010000402.1:0-2535 GCA_964591745.1 uncultured Anaerolineaceae bacterium | reverse complement strand
CATCCTCTCAGACCAGCTACCGATCGTCGCCTTGGTAGGCCATTACCCCACCAACAAGCTAATCGGCCGCGGGCCCCTCTCACAGCGCATTGCTACTTTTACTACCCGGTTTCTCACCGGGAGTGGTATGCGGTATTAGCTCGCCTTTCGGCGAGTTATTCCCCACTGCGAGGCAGGTTACCCACGTGTTACTCACCCGTCCGCCACTAGCCCGAAGGCTCGTGCGACTTGCATGCCTAATACACGCCGCCAGCGTTTGTCCTGAGCCAGGATCAAACTCTCCGAAAAAAAGAAACCCTTCGATTTCGAAAAATCGATCTTGTTCCCTTAACGGGTTCCCAGACGTTCTCTTTCGTCCGCTATCCAGTTGTTAAAGTGCGCCGGCCCGCGAAGGCCCGAACGAGAAGACTATCCCGCCCACTGAGCGTTGTCAACGCTTTTTGGGTTCGAACCGCTCGATTCCAGCCATTTACGGCGGGCGGCCCTCAGGCCGCGGAACGTTCGTTCTCTCGTACTTCACTCACTGTGCCCCCCATCCCCCTTCGGCGCAACCACTCAGGTCAGGCTCCGCTCGGCAGCTCCGCACCTTCATACCCCGATTGCGCAACCCACTTCGCCTTCTGCTCCGCGCGCACGCCTTCGTCCGCCGGCTGATACCGCCCCAGGAACTCCACCGCGAACGCTTCGAACGTTCCCGCCCCGATCGCCGCCCGCATCCGTTCGGTTAGCCGCACGAGGTAGCGAATGTTGTGGATGCTGGCCAGCCGGAAGCCGAGCAGCTCATCGTTCCGGAAGAGGTGGTGAAGGTACGCCGCGTTGAAGCCCGTGCAGGCCATGCAGTCACAGTCCGCGTCCACCGGGCCGCGCTCGGCCGCGTATCGCGCGTTGCGAATGTTCGCCCGCCCGTCATCCGTGAAAAGCGAACCGTTCCGTCCCAGGCGCGTAGGCAACACGCAATCGAACATGTCCACGCCGCGCATCACCCCGTTGACGAGGTCCTCCGGGCTTCCCACCCCCATCAGGTAGCGCGGGCGGTCCACCGGCAGCTCGGCCGTCACCACTTCGGTCATCGCCCACATATCCGCCTTCGATTCGCCTACCGAGAGGCCGCCGATGCTGTAGCCCGGCGCCGCCAACGCCGCCAGCTCCCTCGCGTGCCACCGCCGCAGCTCCGGGTAGACCGCGCCCTGGACGATCGCGAACGTCGTCAGCTCATCCGCCGCCTTGCGTGACCGTTCGTACCAGCGCAGCGTCCGTTCCGCCGCGTCCCGGGCCACCGCCTCGATCGCGTCACCCGGCACCACATGGTCGAAGGGCATCGCGATATCCACCCCGAGCACCCGCTGCACCTCCATCGCCCGTTCGGCGCTGTAGGCGTGCTCTGAGCCATCGATATGGGAGCGGAAGCGGACCCCCTCCTCGCTCACCTTGCCCAGCCGGGCGAGGCTGAAGACCTGGAAGCCGCCGCTGTCCGAGAGGATCGGCCCGTCCCATCCCATGAAGCGGTGGACGCCCCCCAGGTCGCGGACCAGCTCGTGGCCGGGCCGAAGGAAGAGGTGATAGGCGTTGACGAGGAGGATCTCGGCGCCGCAGGCCGCTACCTCCTCGGGGAGGAGCGCCTTCACGGTGGCGAGCGTTCCGACGGGCATAAAGGCCGGCGTCCGGACTGTCCCGCGGGCAGTGGTCAGCAGCCCCGTGCGCGGCGCCACAGGCGATTCGGGAGTAGACGTGAGGACGAAGCTGAAGGTCACGCGGGTGGCGGGCCATGAACGACGACGCCAACAGCGAAGGCCATCGCGCGGTCGGGGCTGCGCGGATTCGGCATCAGCCGCCCGGCCAGCGGGTCCACCACGAGGTCCATCTCCTCCATCTGGAGAGCGCCGAGGAGGACGCTTGCCCGGCCGGGCATCGCGATGGCGGAACCGATACACGTCCGGTCGCCGAGGCGAACCTTCAGCGGGCCAACGACGTCACACTCGAGGACGGTGCCGTCGGCGATTCCGATGAGCTTCCGATCGAGGGCGTCGAGCCGGAGCCGGGCGCTTAGCTCCGATGGGATGACCAGCATCGTGGCCCCAGAGTCCACCACGGCCTGAACGAGCTCACGTCGCACGTCTGCCGCCTGCCCGTGGCCGCGGCGGACCATGATTTCGTCGGCTTCGTTCGAAAGCTCGATCTCAACGGCGAAGACACCCATGGGGCAAGGATAGCACTGGCGGGACGCTCCCGGCAGGAGTTCGACTCGGGACAAGCGGCCGGAATCGAGTCTCCCAACCGCCCGTGGGAGCGCGAACTGATGAAGGCCGGTTGCAACGCGAGCCACCTGGCGCACCTCACTTCCCTCCGATCTTGTCAAGGATGACGACAGCAGCTCCCCGAGACGGGTCAGCGTCCTGGATAAAGAGCACTTCTCCCGTCTTCAGGCGAACGCCGACGCTGACCGCGCCTGCGCCGGTCCCTTCGCCGAGCCGACTCTTGCGGAGGAGCGGAACCATGGCACACAGCTCGACAGCGCACGGGCCTGAGGGTGCTATC
>CAZQCR010000401.1:0-2541 GCA_964591745.1 uncultured Anaerolineaceae bacterium | reverse complement strand
GCGTGGGGGTTCGCGTGGGGGTTGGCGTGGGGGTTGGCGTGGCTATCTGGCGAACTGGCGGCTGCGGAGAAGCACCGGCATCCGCCACCTTAACGCGTGTCGGCGTCGGTGTCGGCGTCCGGGTCGGGGTCGGGGAGGGTGTCGCGGTCCGGGTCGGCGTCGGCGTGGCGGTTGGCAGCGGTTGCGATGCCTGGATCGCTTCGACTATCGGCTGGCGAGCGGCCTGCGGCACGGGGGTCGGGGTTGGTGATGGTGTGGCCGTCGGCGTCGATGTCGGCGTGGGTGTAGGAGTCCGTGTGGCCGCCGGCGCCGGCACGTCCGTCGGGGTCGGCGTAGCGGTGCCGACGGAGACGGCGCCGGCTGGAGGCGGCTCATCGTCGCCACCACCGAGGATGGCGAAAGCCAGTGCCCCGACCACCAGCGCCGCGATGGCCGCGGCCGCAACCGACACGACGGTCGCCGTTGAACTTCCGCCCGCGGCGCCTCCCGCGGCCGCTCCCCCTCCAACGGCTGCCCCACCGCCGACAGCGGCGCCTCCCGCGGCACCAGCCGCCAGGCCGAGGCCGCCGAAGAGCTTGAGGAGGATCACCGACGTTGCCGCGGCCAGCGGAACCATAGCGAGGCTGCCGAACACCGCTTCGGGCGAAGTAAGCATGGCCGCGGCTCGGGAGCAGTCCTCACACCCCTCGACATGACGCTCCACAAGTTTGCGGGTCGCCCGTGAATACTCCTCAACGTTCGCCGCGATCAGCTCGGCGTCCAGGGTAGGGCAGCTCCGGCGCGCTTCCCGCATCACCACCAACGCGCCGTAGGAACGCCGCATCGCCTCCTTCATCCGGTTGAGCTTTACGGCTGCGTGATTCCGGCTTACGCCCAGGACTTCGGCTATCTCCGGGGATTCGAGCCCCTGGCGCAGATGGAGATCGAGGATGGTGTAGGAACTGCTTTCGAGGCCCGCCGCCGCTTCCCATACGAGCGCCGACGTAGCTTCCGATTCGGCCCGCATCGCGGGATCGGAGAGGCGGTCCGCATCCACAACATCCAGGTCGGTTTCGCCGCATGTGGAAACGCCGCGAACGTTCCGGCCGGAACGGCGAAGGCGATTCAGGGCATCGTGCCGGGCAATCGTAAAGAGCCAGGGCCGAAAACTCCCGCTGTTCTCCAGGTGGGTCAGCCCGGCGAGCGCCTTCAGGAAGACATCGTGAGTCGCATCCGCCGCCTCTTCGGGATCCCGCAGGGTGCGAGCGAGGAAGTCATGGAGCGGGTCGGCATAACGCAGATAGAGGCTTTCGATCGCCGCCCGGTCGCCGTCTCGCGCGCGCCCGACGAGGAGCGCCTCGCCGTCGCGATCGGGTAGTACCGCAGTCATCCCGTCACCATCGCCCGCCCCAGACGGGCTCGGCGCAAAGAATATCGCCGAACGGCGATAGCTTCAATGCTGCTGGTGCTCTTCGACCGGCCGGCCGCCGTCGCCATCTGAGCCAAACCAGCCGCGGTCGATACCGGTAAACACAGCCAACGGAACGATGAGGACCACCACAGCGGCAGCCAGGGCCATCGCCGGGCGGAGCATCGCGGCGCGGGCCGCCCGCCCAGGGCCGCCATAGCTATTCCCACTTGCCCTGGCGATGCCGGCCGCCTTCGTTCGCAGACGGAGGCTGTTGCCCATCACGCTGACCGAACTGAAGGCCATCGCGGCGCCGGCAATGACCGGGTTGAGTAGCCCGAGCGCGGCTATCGGAATGGCCAGCACGTTGTACCCGAAGGCCCAGGCGAGGTTCTGGCGGATGGTGCTCAGCGTCGAGCGGCCGAGGAGCAGCGCTTCCGCGATCTTCGCCACGTCGCCATGAAGCAGGGTGATGTCCGAGGCTTCGATCGCCACATCGGCGCCCGTGCTCATCGCGATCCCGATATCCGCCTGGGCGAGCGCCGGGGCGTCGTTCACCCCATCCCCGACCATGGCGACAGAGAGCCCCGAGGCCTGCAGTTCACGCACGAACGCCAGCTTGTCCTCCGGCTTCACGTTCGCCCGGTACTCAGCGACCCCGGCCCTTGCCGCGATTGCGGCCGCGGCGGATTCGTTGTCGCCGGTAAGCATGACGACACGCAGACCGAGGCCACGGAGCGTGGTGACGGCCCGGCCTGCGTTCTGCTTCACATCGTCGGCGATGGCGATGAAGCCCTCCAGCTGCCCGTCAACGGCGAGAGCCACGACCGTTCGGCCCCCCGCCTCGATCCGGGCGAACGCGGCCGCCGCGGCATCGTCAAAGGTGACCGACCGTTCCTCCATCAACCGGCGGTTCCCGGCAAGGACGAGATGCTCACCGACGCTGGCGACCACCCCCCGGCCCGTCAATGATTGGAATGCGACGGGCTCGGGGTACGAGACGCGCTCGTCAACGGCCTGGTCCACCACGGCGCGGCTCAGTGGATGATCGCTGCCAGACTCCGCGCTGGCCGCGATCCGGAGGATCTCTTCGCGCCCGAGCCCACCGATCGGGACGATCTCCATCACCTGCGGGCGGCCCTCGGTGAGCGTGC
>CAZQCR010000400.1:0-2545 GCA_964591745.1 uncultured Anaerolineaceae bacterium | reverse complement strand
CGCTTGGGCCGCCCGCGTCCACGCCAACCGCGCCCAGGCCGAACGCGTCCGCGAGGGCGAACCACCCCGCGACTTCTACGCGCCCATCTCCGCCATGTTCAAGGCGGATCCGCATCGGACGGACGAGCCCGCCCTCAACGCCCTCAAGTCCCTCATCCTGCCAAACGAGACCGTGCTCGATATCGGTGCAGGTGGCGGCCGCCTCGCCCTCCCCCTCGCCCTCCAGTCGCGGCAGGTCATCGCTGTCGAACCCTCCGAAGGCATGCTCGCCGTCCTTCGCGAAGGCATGGCCGAGCACGCCATCCCGAACGTCCAGGTCCTCCAGTCCACCTGGCCGATGGCGGATGGCCCCGAGGCAGATGTCAGCCTTATCTCCCACATCGGCTACGACATCGAAGAGATCGGACCCTTCCTCGACGCCATGGAAGCGGCCACCCGCCGCCTCTGTGTTGCCGTCCTCGTCGCGGGTTCCCCACCCTATCTCGCCGAGCCCTTCTGGCCGCCAATCCACGGCGAACCGCGTGCTCGCCTCCCCGGTCTCGCCGAGTTCATTGCCCTCCTCATCGCCCGCGGCCGACTCTGCGAGGTCCGCCTGTTCGATCGTCCCCCGGTCACCTACAGCGACGCCCGTGACCCGCTCACCTGGCTCTACCAGCAGCTCTTCATCTCACCGGATTCAGAAAAGGGCGCCCTGCTCGCCAACCTGGCGAAGGAGCGGTTGACCGAGCGCGACGGCCGCTACGCCCTCTCCTGGGAACCGCAACCGCTCGGCCTCGTGAGCTGGGCCCCACGGTAAAGGCGAACCAAACGTTTCCCTTTTCGTGCTATCGTTGCGCCACTCGGACAGGAGAACGCGCATGACCGGCTTGAAGACTCGCCTCGCTCTTGCGGTGGGTGTCCCCGCCGCCCTGGCCATGGTTGGCGGTGCTATCGCTTTCGCCGCGGATTCTGGCGGCGGCAGCGCTGGCGTCTCCGCCTCCACCAGCCAGTACCAGTTCCGCCAGGCCGGGCACCACAGCTTCCACCAGTCGCCCGTAACTGACGCCAACGCTGACGCGAACGACAACGACTGCCCGAACAAGCACAAGGGCGCGCCCGAAGAGACCACATCCGCCGATCAGACGTAAGCCAAGAACCCGTCGAAGCAGCGAAGGGGCGCCATCGGCGCCCCTTTCGTGTATCCGCCGCTCCGGCTCCGATCTGCTATGCCACCCCGGCGAGCCGCCGCCGGAGCGCGGCCAGCAGGACGCGGAGGCTCGATCTCGACCTAAGCGGACCTGGCGAACTCCTCGCGTAACGCCAGGTAGACCCGAAGGGCTCGATTCACAGCTTCAGCGTCAGGGAACCTGGGCTTCAGATCTTCGTCCAGGGGGACTAGTCCACGGCTCGCCCAGTACTCTTTGTAGTGTTTTCCCTGGACGGCGTCACTGAAGTCATACTCTTCGAGCATACCGTGATCGTCTTCCACTTCGTCCTTCATAGGCGCTCCTTTCTTCGGCGTTGCCAGCCGGGCGGAAACGAGCCGGAATCCTGCCGACCGTTCCACGTAGACTACCATGAGCAACCTTGCGGCAATCGAGTATCCGATACTCATCCATCGCGACTCTGCGAGGGAGTGAAGCCTGTCCGGAACTGTCAGTTCGAACGGGTCACCGAACACCGTCTCAGCTTCACGGAAGGACACACCGTGTTTGACGAGGTTCTGCGCGGCCTTGGTCGTATCCCATTCGAACTCCATGGCGGGGCATCGCTCCACCACCCCCTACAGCGTCATCCGCATTTCGTTCGTCGCCGCGAACCCCATATCGGCGTACAGCGGCCGCCCCTCGTCGCTCGCGTGCAGCTCCACCGCTAGGTAGCCCTCCGCCCGCGCCCACGCCACGATCGTCTCCATCAGTCTCCGCGCCAGCCCACGCCGGCGGTGCGCCGGTTCGCAGTAGACGTTCAGCACATACGGCACCACAGGCTGGGGGTTGGATGGTCCCGCCTGGCGCGGCTTCAGCCACACATCCGCCCCGGCCACGGTTCGGCCCTCGTACGCAACCAGCCACGACCGGTACGCGCCCATCTCCATCCGCTCCTCCGTCCAGGGCGCGCGTAGCTCGGCAGCACGCGCGCGGGAAGCCGGGTCACCCACCCCCATGTCCGCGAACATCGCCTGCATGTGGACCATGAGTCGCGGAACATCCGCAGCCGTCGCCTCGCGAACCGCGTACCCCGCCATCACCCGACCGGCTGGGACGTGCGATTGCGCTCCTCACGCGCGTACTTCTTCACCGGCGTGAGGATAATCGGCTCCAGCTCGGATGCGTGGTACGAGCGCGCCACCTGGTCCTGCGGCGGCGTCCCGTACGGCGTGCTCCGCTGCAACGGCGTCCGGCCAATCGAACGGATGATCTCTTCCATCCGCTCGGGCGGCAGCTCCTGCCCGTGCTGGGTGCCCGCCGCCCGCGTGATGCTTTCGTTCATCAGCGTGCCGCCGAGGTCGTTGCACCCCGCCTGGAGGCAGGCCCGCGCACCCTCCGGTCCCATCTTCACCCACGAG
>CAZQCR010000399.1:0-2549 GCA_964591745.1 uncultured Anaerolineaceae bacterium | reverse complement strand
CCCCTTCGCCGTCGCTGTGGGCGCTGGCCACGCGCCCGTCCCGCCGGTCCGTCACCAGGATCTGGGCGCCACGCACCGGCGGCCGTTCGCCGCTCGTATCGGCGTCGTTGTCGTTCACCCAGACGCGCGCCGTTCGCCCGTCGTGGGCCACTTCGACCTCGACAGCGAGGTCGCGCAGATAAACGAACGGCTCCGTGGTCACCGCCGCCATCCCGTCCCGCTCCGGGATGCGCGCCGGGTTCGCCTTCAGCGAGACGTCCTGCGTCGCCATCCCGTGGTCCGTCGTGATCACGAAGAGCGTCTCCTCAAAGAGCCCGCGTTCGTCCAGCGTCCGCAGGATGTGGCCGATGCGCGTGTCCGTCTCGTCGAGCGCCGCGCGGGCGCCCTCGTGGTGGGGGCCGTAGTCGTGGGCCGCCGCGTCAGGCTGGCTGAACTCCTGGTAGACCAGCTTCGGCGGTGCGTGGCTCTCGTCGATGAAGAGCATCCGCGCCTGGGCCAGCGCCCGGTTGTCGATCTCGCCCATCATCCGGTGGCCCATCTCCTGCAGCTCGTCCTTCCAGCGCGGGTTGATCTCGTGCTGGGTCTCGTGCGTCAGCTCGATCAACCGTTCCTTCGCCCCGATCAGCCGCCGTTCGAGGGTCGCATGGTCCGCGCCGCGCGTGCAGGGCTCGATGATCGAGGCCGTCAGCGCGCCGCGAAAGGCGCCGTCCCACGGCCCGTAGACGCGGTGGAAGGCCTCGAAGAGCGTCTCCACGCCCTCGTTCAGGAACTTCGCCGTGTCGAACTGCTGCCCCTGCGGCGAAACCACTTCGCGCCGCTCGCGCAGGTAGTAGCTCGGGTTCACGATGTCGTGGTGGCCGCTCCAGCAGCCCGTCCCGATCGCGTTGTGGCTCGGCCAGGTGATGCTCGGGAAGTTCGTGATGCTCCCGTGTTCGAGCATGCAGCCCCGTTCGATCAGCCGCCGCAGGTTGGGGATCGAGCGGGGCTCCGTCTCCAGGCGGTGGACCAGCTCGCTGTGGGACTGCCCATCGAGGAGGAGGATGTAGACCCGCTCCGGCGCAACGCCGCTTTCATCTACCACCGAGTCGATGACGTGCCCATCCTGGCGACGGAAGTAGACGCCTGGCTCAAGGCCCTGCTCGCTGCCCGTCCGGCCGGTGATGTCCCGACCATCGATGAACGGGAAGCCCATGATGTAGGCGATCGTCGGGGCGATATCGATCTGGCGGGCCTCCGCCACTACCCGGGTTCCGGTCTTCGCCCCCGGGCCACTGAAGATCAGCGGCGAACGCGACTGCACCACGTCGAGGTTGCCGTGCTGCCCCGGTTGCAGGCCGAAGGCGTAGCTCTCCGAGTTCACCACCAGGTCGGGCGCATTCGGGCTATCGAAGAGCTGTGAGATGCGCTCGTAAGCGTACGGGTAGCTGATCCGCTCGTGCGGGACGTACGCCGCCTGGATATCCGCGGGATTGCCCGCCGCCTCCAGCTCGTCCGCCACGGTCGCAAGGGCAAACGGGTCCTGCTTCTCCAGCGGGTTCTCGCCGATGACCTCGACCACGTTGTAGTCGTAGCCGCCCTCCTCCGCGTACGTCCGCGCCCAGCGCACCATCCCGCGCCGCGCCCAGGCTTCGTACGAGGTCTCGCCCTCCGTGTCTGTCCGCATCGTCGCCACGAAGTCCGTCCACAGCTTCCCCTCACTGCTCGTCAGCAGCTTGAGGATCGCCAGATTGCCCGACTCCTCCTGGTTGGCGTCGAGCCCCTGCCCTCTGGGCCGTTCAGGCCCAGCATTGCGAACGGTGGTCGGTGAAGTCGCGGGAGCAGTCACGGCGCGTCATCCCAGGGAAGTTCGCCGGATGGTAGCACGTGCCGTGTGAACGGCCGCGCTGCGGCGAGGAGCCGGTATGGCCCCGGCCTACGCCAGCTCGCCCGCCGGGTCCGTCGCTGAGCGAGCCCGGAACGTGGTACCTTTTGCGACAAGGACGGAGGTGCGAGGCATGCCGCTTACCAGGCAAGAGCTGGTCGATATGGTGCAGTCACTGCCCGACGCCATCGAAGCGGAAGAGCTGATCCACCGAATTTACCTGAAAGAGAAGCTCGCGCGGGCTGAAGAGGATCTGGCGGCCGGCCGCGTACTTACGCACGAAGCTATGAAGGACCGGATCGCCAGTTGGCGGGCATAAGGTGGTCCGAGCGAGCGGCCGAAGACCTGGAGGCTATCTATAGGTTCATCGCGCGCGACTCTCCTGCAGCTGCTGCCGCCACCGTGAACCGCATTTCTGACGCGATCGACCGGCTCGCGGTGTTTCCGCTCAGCGGCAGGACCATCCCAGAGGATCCCCACGGCCCGTACCGAGAACTCATTGTGGGTTCGCATCGGGTCATCTACCGGGCCGCTGATCAATTCGTCTCACTTGTCGCGGTTGTAGCTGCAAGGCGTCCGCTCGATCCTGCACTGCTCGCATAGCGGGACGGTTGGTGGCGTCGGACATGCCAGCGGCCGCCTACGACCTACCTACGCCAGCTCGCCCGCCACGTCCGCCTCTGCCGTC
>CAZQCR010000398.1:0-2573 GCA_964591745.1 uncultured Anaerolineaceae bacterium | reverse complement strand
ACCCCCTGGTGCACCCCCTGGGCCGTCAGCTCATCCAGCCGGCCCAGGTCCACGGGGTTGACCGCCACGTTCAGTCGCTCCGCCTCGTCGACCAGCGCCAACACCCGTTCGTTCCGCGTTTCCCGCAGGAAGTGGAGCGACTTCACCGCACCCACCTCGAGCGCGACGGAGCACGGGTTGATTCCGAACGCAAGGTCGTCCGGCGTCGAGTTCGGCTTCGGGCGAAGGCGCGTCACTCGGCGGATTGTACGTCGCCGAAGAGATCGGCAAGCGGAACGCTGAACCCGGGCAGGATCTCCTCACCCGTCAGGCTCTCGCCCTCCCGAATCGTCGAATCGTTCCCGTTCGGACGGAAGACGTGGACCGTCCGCGTCTCCGGGTAAGCGACCCACACAAGCCGCACGCCCGCGCGCAGGTACTCCTGCACCTTCCGCTCAACGTCGTCGGCGCCATCGTTCGGCGAAACGACCTCTACCACGACATCGGGCGCAACCGCGGAGTGGCCGTCCCCCGGCCGCCCGCCAGGCAAGCGATCAAAGAATGTGAGCGAAGCGTCGGCGAACCGCACCTGGGAGGGTGCCCAAGGGTAGATCTGCAACCCTGCGTCCGCACCGGCCAGGTTCGCTCGATGCGAAGTCCTATCCCAGATACCGAACTCCACGATGAAGCGAGCTCCTACCGAGCTTGATTCGTAACTCATTTCGCGTTCCACCAGTTCGCCATCGATCAGTTCACAGCGATGGCCGTCCTCCATCACCAGCAGGTCTTCCGGTGTCACGCGGGGTATCGTCGGGGCCGTCATCTGCGCACTCCTCGGCGTGGTCCTTCCAGTATAACCACCCCGCGATGGCCTTCCGAGCGCCGCGGCGGAATAATGACGCACCATGACCACCGACGCCCCCGGCCTCTTCCCCACCCTCTACACCACCCGCGCCCTCCGCCGCTTCAAGCCAGACTCCATCCCCGATGAGGTGCTCTTCCAGCTGCTCGACGCCGCCATCCGCGCTTCCTCCGGCCAGAACGCCCAGGACTGGCGCTTCCTCGTCATCACCGACACGGCGGCGAAGGCGAAGCTCCAGGAATGGTCGCTCGAAGGCTGGGCCCGTTACCAGTCCCGCTTCGGCGATTCCGCCGCCATCGACGCCCTCCCGCGCTCCCAGCGGCTCTCCCTCCGCAGTGTCGAACACCTTTCACACCATCTCGCGACCGTCCCCGCGATCATCGTCGTCATGGGCCTCAAAGGGCGCCACTCCACGCCCGGCGGCAGCGTCTTCCCCGCCGTCCAGAACCTCCAGCTCGCCGCCCGTGCCCTCGGCCTCGGCAGCTCAATCTTCAACCTCCCCCTCGGCCACCCCGAGGAGTTCTACGAGATGTTCGCCATCCCCGAAAACAACCAGGTCTACTGCCTCCTCCCCATCGGCTACCCCACCGATAAGCAGGGCCCCGTCAAGCGCAAGCCCGTCAAAGAGGTCGTCTACTGGGGCCGCTTCGGCGAACGTTGGCCCTTCGCCGAAGCCCAGCCGCCGACCGGCTTCGAAGATCGCTGGCTGGGCGCGTGAGTCGGATCCGCCGAGACTGCCAACCGCGGACGGAACGCCAGGGTCACTCGAGGACCCACGCACAACCGACTCTTGGGCCTCTTGGCATCTTGGCGATGAACTCGCCCGGCCCCCGCCGGCCCGCCGGCTTTGCTCGCGTGTCCCTACCCTTCTAGGATCGAAGAGCCGCGGTCATCCGTGCGGCCGCAGGTGTACGTTGACTGATTCTCACCCGGTAGACCACGACCGCATCAAACTCGCCGTCGCCGAGCTCTTTAAGGCCATCGGCGAAGACCCGGATCGCGAAGGCCTGCGCGAAACGCCGCGCCGCATCGCCGACATGTACGCGGAGATCTTCGCCGGACTCTTCATCGATCCGGCGGTCCATCTCAAGGTCGGCTTCGAAGTCGCCCACGACGAGATGGTCATCCTCCGCGACATCCCCTTCTACAGCATGTGCGAACACCACTTCCTCCCCTTCCACGGCCACGCCCACGTCGGCTACGTCCCCGATGGCCGCGTCGTTGGCATCAGCAAGCTCGCCCGCGTCGTCGAAGGCTTCGCCCGCCGCCCACAGATCCAGGAACAGCTCACCACCCAGGTCGCCGAAGCGATCATGGATACCCTCAAGCCCGATGGCGTAGCCGTCGTCATCGAGGCTGAACACCTCTGCATGACCATGCGCGGCGTCCAGAAGCCAGGCAGCCGCATGGTCACCAGCGCCATGCGCGGCCAGTTCAAGCAGTCCAGCGTCACCCGCTCAGAATTCCTCTCCCTCGTCGCCGGGCGATGACCGCACTCCTCCCTGGCGAGCGCAGAGGTCCGCTGTCTCCCCCCCGCCCGCGACGCAGGAGGCGGGAGAGGGGGTCGGGGGGTGAGGGCCAGTGAGCGAAGATCCCGACAGCGGCGAATCCCAGGTCCTCGTCACCAGCGAGCCCTTCGCTGCCCTCCGCTTGGAGCGCCCTGGGCTGGGAGCTCTCTATCGCCCGGCGGGATCGATCATGTCGAAGAGTTCTTGCGCTTCGCCGCGGGAGG
>CAZQCR010000397.1:0-2573 GCA_964591745.1 uncultured Anaerolineaceae bacterium | reverse complement strand
ACATCAAGCCGGAGAACATCCTCGTCTGCGAAGACGGCTCAGTGAAACTTGCGGATTTCGGGATCGCCTCGCTGCGCTACCTTGGCGGGCTCACGCAGTCTGGTAGCTTCGTCGGCACGGTCGCCTACGCGGCGCCCGAACAAACGCGTGGCGCGGCCGACATTCGTTCGGATATCTACGCCCTCGGTGTCGTGCTCTTCGAAATGCTCGCCGGTCAGCGGCCTTTCCAGGCGGAAGGCGCCGCGGAGTTGAGGCGGCTCCACGACGAGGCGCCGGTTCCCATCGGGCTGCTCGCCACGCAGCCGCCCGAAGTGGTCGAGATTCTCCGGCGTTGCCTGGAAAAGCGACCCGCGGACCGGTTTCAGCATCCCTCGGAGCTGCTGGCGGCAATCGAGACCGCGCGCAGCGCGCTGCCCGCTCGCGGCCCGGCGGAGGGATGGATGGAGCCGGCGGTAGCGGAGATCGGCGTTGCCGGCGCATATGCCTCCGCCCCACCGTCCCGCCCGCCGGGTGCTCCCGAAGACCGGCTGTCGGCGCCGACGCAGTTGCCGCAATCCGGCAGGCCGCCGCCGCCGCACCCCGTCACGGGCCTGGAGCCTGGCGGGCCCCCTCATCCGAACGACGCCCGGCGGAGCCTTCCACGGCGGTCGATCCTGGCGGCCCTCAGCGTCGTGCTTGTCGTTCTCGTGGCCAGCGTGGCGACCGCGATCGGCGTTGGCGGTGGGGACGGCCCCGACGATTCCGCACTCAGCTCCGGCGGCGACGTCACAGCCACCAGTTCGGCGACATCAGAAGCCTCGCCTTCGGTGAGCGCTACCGGCGGCGCGTCATCGATCGCCAGCCCTTCGCCACGGCCAAGCGGCGTGGCAGCGGTGGGGACGAGTCCTGGTCCGGCGACGCAGCCGGCCGTCCCTATCGATCCAACGGCTACGCCGCGCCCGCCCACGGCAACCGCGACGAGTGTACCTTCGACGCCCACGCCGTCGCCCACTTCGGTCGCGCCCTCGTACAGCGGTCCGGTGTTCGCCACAAACCTTACCGATAGCGGCCTCCCCCCGGCGGGCGGCGTTCCCTCCGGCGGCACCCTCGGCGGCGCCTGCCCCATTCGCAGTGTCTACGCTTACGTCACCCACAAGGACGTTCCGCTCGGCACGCAGGTCAGTGGTTCCTGGACGTACGAGGGCGCATTCCAGGCCAGCAATCCTGCTTTTACAACCGACGCGGCCGACGGCGCTACGAACTACAGCTTTGGCAACGCCGATGGCCTGCCCGCTGGTGCGTACGGATTCGTCCTGCGAGCTGGCGGCGTGCAGGTGAGCGCGGGCACGGTGACGATCACGTGCTGAATGTTGGCGGCGCCACACGCGCAGGGCATTGTCCGGGAGCTGTCAGGCAATGTTTGCCGTTCGCCGCCACAATGGGGGCCGTGACAGTTGGGAGTGCGAGATGCCGTCGATCCTTGTGACATCGGGCCCGCATGTTGGCCTCCAGGCCGAGTTTGACGGCGAGGCCGTCATCGGGCGCGGCACGGGCTGCCAGCTCGATCTCGAGAACGACCAGGGCGTTAGCCGCGCACACGCCCGCATTCGGAGGGCGGATGACCGCCTGGTGCTGGCCAACCAGTGGCTTCCGCTGCGATGAGTTCGAACGGCTCCACGCAACCTGTACTGCGCACGGCTGCGCTTAGCGACACGGGACGGACGCGCCAGTCGAACCAGGACTACGCCTATGCCGGCGCACTCCCCGGGGCGGAGGAGTGGAGCTTGCTGGCCGTCGCCGATGGCCTCGGGGGCCATGCCCGTGGTGAGTGGGCGAGCCAGCGAACCATCGAACTCCTCGTTGCCTCGCTCGCCGATCTGCTCACGACCAGCGAACCGGAATCGGCGCTCAAGGAGGCGGCCGCCGTGGCCAACGCCACGATCAACCGGGAGGCCCTTGAACAGGGCGCCATCGGGGCCGCGACGACGCTGGTAGCGGCACTTGTCCGTGACGGCCAGGCCTGGTGGCTGAACGTTGGCGATAGCCGCCTCTATTGCCTCTGGGCTGGCCGGCTCAGCCAGGTGAGCGCCGACCACTCGTGGGTGGCGGAGCAGGTTCGCGCTGGACTCCTTCCGCCCGACGCCATGCGCGGGCATCCCAAACGCAACGTGGTGACGCGCACGATTGGCTTCGAGCCCACCGTCACAGCGGATACTGGCGGCCCCATTTCCCTGGGCGAAGACGACGCGCTTCTCCTCTGCAGCGATGGTCTCCATGGACCCGTCACGGATGAAGAGATGGCGAAGGTCATCGCCAGCCCGGACCTGGAGCGTGCCGCCCGCCGGCTCATCGACATGGCCAACCAGGCGGGCGGGCCGGACAACATCACGGTCGTGCTCGGCCGCCTGGGGGCGGCGGCGACGGCCCAGGAGGAGACGACGCTGATCCGCAAGCTACCGTCCGCCGGGACTCCGGATTCGCCCCGGCGGCGCTGGCGAAACGCCACGGCCCCTGGCGTTCGTGCCGCCCCGTTCCCTCCCGGCGTTCCACACTCCACCTGAAGGCGGCTTCCCCGTGCCAGAACCAACCGTTCA
>CAZQCR010000396.1:0-2580 GCA_964591745.1 uncultured Anaerolineaceae bacterium | reverse complement strand
CCCGCGCCGTTGACCATGCTCGTACGGTTGCCGAAGGCGTCGTAGGCGTAGGTCGTGGTGCTCGGGCCTGGGTAGGTGACGCTCGTCAGCCGGTAGACGTTGTCGTAGGCGTAGCTGTGCGTCCCCGCCTGGTCCACCCGCTGGGTGCGGTTGCCGACGGCGTCGAGGGCGTAGCTGGCGCTGGCAAGCGTCGTCCCGCCCTTGACGTGGCTGATGCTGGTCAGGCGGTCGGCGTTGTCGTAGGCGTAGTTCGAGACCACGCCGGTGCCGGTTGGGAGCGTCGTCGTCGTCATCCTCCCCGCATCATCGTACCCGTAGGCCGTCGCCTTCGAGTTCCAATCGGTGACAGTCGAGAGACGGTTGGCGTTGTCATAGCCATAGCTCACCTGGTTCGAGCCACCGGGGTAAGTGATCGAGGTCCGCCGGCTGGCGTCGTCGTAGCCGTACGAGACGGTCCGGCTGCCGGGGAAGGTGGCGCTCGCCAGGCGGTAGAGGTTGTCGTAGGCGTAGGTCGTGGTCCCGGTCGAGTCAACCATCGAGGTCCGGGCGCCCGCGTCGTTGTAAGCGAAGCTCGTGTCCGTGCCCGCCGGGTAGTCGATCAGCGTCAGCTCGTTCCGGTCGTTGTAAACGTAGGCGATGGACTGGCTCTTCGGGTCCACGCGGCTCGTCACCTCCTGGCCCTTCTCTCGTCTTCGTGCCCTTCGTGCCTTGGTGGTTCATCCATCCGCTGGCAGTGACCGCGCCGCACCGCCACCTCCCACCCTGCCCTCGTCTTCGTGCCCTACGTGCCTTGGTGGTTCAAACCCCCCGCTGGCACCCCACGCCGAAACCCGGCAAGCTTCGCACCATGAAATTCGGACTCCAGATCCCCAACTTCACCTGGCCCGGCGGCCCCGCCAAGCTCGGCGAGACCCTCGCCGCCATCGCCCGCACCGGCGAAGATGCCGGCTACGACTCCATCTGGGTCATGGACCACTTCTTCCAGATCCCGCCCGTTGGCCCCGCGGAGCTCGACATGCTCGAGGCCTACACCGCCCTCGGCTTCATCGCCGCCCACACGAAGCGGGCGACCCTCGGCACCATGGTCACCGGCGTCACCTACCGCCATCCCGGCGTCCTCATGAAGCAGGTCACCAGCCTCGATGTCCTCTCCGGCGGCCGCGCCTGGCTCGGCATCGGCGCCGCCTGGTTCGAACGCGAACACCTCGGCCTCGGGGTCCCCTTCCCGCCCCTCAAAGAACGCTTCGAACGGCTCGAAGAGGCCCTCCAGATCGCCAACCAGATGTGGGGCGAAAACTACGGCGCCTTCGAAGGCAAGCACTACCAGCTCGCCGAAACCCTCAACGTCCCCCAGCCCGTTCAGCGCCCCCGGCCCCGCATCCTCATCGGCGGCGGCGGCGAACAGAAGACCCTTCGCCTCGTCGCGAAGTACGCCGACGCCTGCAACATCTCCGCCCAGAGCCCCGAGTTCATCAGCCAGAAGCTCGGCGTCCTCCGCCAGCACTGCGAGGCCATCGGCCGCGACTACAACAGCATCGAGAAGACCGTCATCACCCGCGTCGATGTCGGTGAGAACGGAGCGAACGTGGGCCCCGAAGTCGAACGCCTCCGAGGCTACGCCGAAGCCGGCGCCCAGACCGTCATCGGCATGCTCATGAACGCCCACACCATGCGCCCCTTCGAATACATGGCCCGCGACGTCATCCCCGCCCTCGCGGACGCTTAGTCATAGGAAGCGCACCGAGTTCGCCATCTCCGCAGGAGAGACGTTCTCGGACAACGCAACGAGCGCCCGGAGAAGCCCGCCAACGTCGTACTTCTCGGCCCGGCAGAAGGCGATGCCCGCGTGCATGCGGCCGGTCGCAGCCAGCACCAGGAAGTCCTCGTCGTGAGTGATGACGACACGGCCCTTGGCCGTCGCCCAGTCCAGCTGGTCGGCGTCAGCTTCCGCGCGGCGGCCCGCCTCCTGGAACGTGACCGCATCGACTCCGCTGCGCCGCAGGCCGCCAACAACCGCCGCCCTGACATGCTCGTCCGCCGCGAAGCGAATCCGCTCACTCACCCGGGAGCAAGACCACCCGGTCGGGGTGCGACGCCCGGAACTCCGCTTCTACCCGTTCCTCGGCCTCGAACGCCGCATCGATCAGCGGCACGTTGTCGTAGTAGAACGCGAGCGCCGCATAAACCTCGCCAGGGGAGAGTTGCGGAAAGTTGTCGAGGATCCGGTCGATGGAATCACCCCGGTGGACGTGCCACGCAACCACGTCCATCACCCGGATCCGCGTCCCATCGATCCGCGGCTTCCCGCCACAGACACCCGGCGTCATCACGATGTGCTGCGTCATCACCGCGTCCATGCCCACCAGTATCGCACACCGGGAGAGCGCATTGGGAAGCCACCTGACGGCTCAGTGGCGGAAGTGCCGCGTCCCCGTCAGCACCATCGCCACGCCGTACTGGTTGCAGCAGTCGATGCCGTCCTGGTCGCGGATGCTGCCCCCCGGCTGGACGATCGCCGCCACCCCCGCCTGGCAGGCTTTCTCAATCGAGTCGCCCCAGGCGAACGGGAAGAAGGCGTCG
>CAZQCR010000395.1:0-2585 GCA_964591745.1 uncultured Anaerolineaceae bacterium | reverse complement strand
CCTGAGTCCTGAGTCCTGAGTCCTGAGTCCTGAGTCCTGAGTCCTGAGTCCTGAGGACGTTGCCGGGCGGAGTGCTAAGAGACACCCGGGCCAGTGGCTGCTGGGCTGGCCGAGGGGCGAGAGAGCTTGACGCGGCTCGACCAGAGGCCGGCGCGACGGAGCCTGATCAGATCCGGGGCTTCGTGCCAGGGCAGGCGGCGGCCCTTTGTGCGGATGGGGTGGGCGAGGGCCTGGCTGAGCGGCGATTCGTAGACGAAGACGCCACCGGGCGCGAGGACGCGGTCGACCTCGCGAAGGGATGCCTCGGGATTGCCAGCGTGATAGCAGGTGCCGAAATCGACGATGACATCGAACGAGGCAGCCGCGAAGGGTAGCGAGCGGATGTCACCGGCGACACAGGTGGCGGAGACGCCCTCGACGCCGAGATGTGTGACGGCTTCGACGAGAAGTGGCCGGTCGAAATCCACGCCCACCAGGCGAGCGGGCTCGCAGAGCTGTGCGAGCGGCCCGAGGCCGACTCCGCGCCCGCAGCCGAGTTCGAGGATGCGGCGGCCAAGGGGGATCCGGAGCGCCCTGATCATCAGTGGTAGCTCGATGTGCGATTGGAGGTTGTTGCGCCACGCGACGTTGGGGAAGGGTACGTAGTCCTGCTGCGAAGGCTTGCTCACGCAGCGCACTTTACGCCGGGCGAAAGCGCCTGCCTACTCGTCCTGCTCGTCTTCGAGGGCCTGGCGGAGGGCTTCGACGAGCTCCTTCGGGTGGAGCGCGAAGCCGGGGAAGACGCGGCTCTCGATCGTGCCGGCGGGCCCGGGGGCAATCGGCTGGTACTGGCCGGCCCGCAGCTCCCACCAGTCGAACGCTTCGTCCTCGATGCGCCAGACGAGGTACTCCTGGACGCCGTTGCGGCGGTAGAGTTCCTTCTTCTCGTAGAGATCGTAGCTGACGGAGCTGGCGGCAACTTCGGCGCAGAGTTCGGGAACGCCATTGACGTAGCCGTCTTCGATGCGCGAGCCGCCGCCGAGCTTTGGAGTCTTGCGGAGGAGGCCATCGGGCTGGACTTCGGAGCCATCACGGAAACGGACGGTGGCGTTGTCGCCATGAACGATTCCACGGTGTGCGCGGTCGTATTCGGCGAGATATTGAATGATGTAACCATGGGGAGTTCCGTGGTGGGTGAAGCGTACTGGTGAAGCCACGTAGACAACTCCGTCGATCAGTTCGGCGTGGGTGATGTCGGGCCGGAGCTCGTAGCGGCGGCGGAACTCGGCCGACGTGAGGTGGTCTCCGGATTCGAGGATCGGGACGAGTTCGTTGCGTGGCCGGGGTGGGGCGGAGAGAACCATGGGCTGATTGTACAGAACTGGCGAGGCTTGGAGCGGCTATACTGGGAGACGTGGCCACGCCTATCTCGGTCGAATCCGTCGTCAGTGTCGATCCGGAAGTGATGTCGGGAGCACCCGTGTTCGCGGGCACGCGGGTGCCGGTGAAGACCTTGTTCGAGTACCTTGCCGCAGGCGACCCGCTGGAGGAGTTCTTCGAGGACTTCCCCTCGGTAACGAAGGCCATGGCCGCCCACGCTCTGGAAGAAGCACAAATCGCCCTGGCTGAGCGGCATGGCGCGCATTCTGCTGGATGAGTGTACGCCGGCCCGCCTGGGTCGATACCTCACGCCGACTCACCACGTGTCCACGGTGCAGAGGATGCAGTGGTCGGGCACCAAGGACGGCGGCTTCTGCTGCGGGCGCAGGACGAGTTCGATGTCCTTGTCACCACGGATCGGAGCCTGCCGAGGCAGAACCGCGTCGCGGACTACCGTATCGGCGTCATCGTCCTTAGCTCGCGGTCGAACCGGCTGAGCGACCTGCTGGAGCTGGTGCCGGAGCTTCTCGCACGGATCGATGCCGTGGGCGAGGGCGAAGTGCTGGAGCTGCGGACAGCGGGATCGGGCTGAATCCCGATGCCTTCGCCGTGGCGACCCTGTACGCTGATTGCGTCCCATGTATACAGCACCAGACCACCCCTTCCTCGCGCGGCTTCGCGACCGCGTCCTCTTCACCGCCGGGCCGATCGGCTCGACGTTGCTTTCGTTCAACCTGACGGCGAACGACTTCGTCGCCTTCCCGGGCACGGAACGTGAGGAGGCGCACCAGGACTGCCCGGAGTGGCTGAATGTGGCCAACCCGGAGATCCTCCATCGGGTCTTCCGGATGTTCTACGCGGCGGGCGCCGACGCGGTCGATTCCTGTTCGTTCGGAGCGAACGACGTGGTGCTGGCCGAATTCGGGCTGGGCGATCGGACGCGCGAGCTGAACCGGCTGGCGGCGCAGGTGATCAACCAGGTGCGGGACGAGTTTTCGACGCCGGAGTGGCCGCGCTACAGCTTCGGGACGATCGGGCCGGGCACGAAGCTGCCCTCACTCGGACACATCACCTGGGACGAGCTGGTGGCGAGCTACCGGGAACAGGTAAGCGGGCTCATCGAAGGCTGGATCGATGTCCTGAAGGTAGAGACCTGCCAGGACCTGCTCCAGACGAAGGCCGCGCTGGCCGCCTGCGCCGACGTCTTCGCGGAGATGGGTGTGCGC
>CAZQCR010000394.1:0-2587 GCA_964591745.1 uncultured Anaerolineaceae bacterium | reverse complement strand
CGCCCACCGCCGTGGGAGAGGGGCAGGGGTGAGGGTTGGTGCCAAGGCTCCCCCGCCAAGCTCACGATCCAATTCTATCGGCACCAGCTCGCACGCCACTTTCGGCCCGCCAAAAGCGGAGCCCCGCCAATTCGCCACTCCCCCTCATCACTCCCCTATACTCCGGGCCATGTCCAACACCGCACCCGCCTTCACCCTCCGTGACGCCGCCGGCGTCGAACACAGATTCCCAACCGGCCGCCACGCGCTCCTCATCTTCGCCAAGGAGGACTGCGCCACCTGCGTCCTCTCCGCGCCCCTGGTCGATGCCGCCGGGGCCGCCTTCGGCGAGACGATCGACACCTGGGTCATCACCCAGGATGAAGGCGGGCCCGGCGTCTACGGCGCCCGGCTCACCTCCGGCATGCCCGTCCTCGATGATTCCGCCCTCAAGGTCTCCTATGCCTACGACCTCGACACCGTACCCACGGTCATCCTCGCCGGGCCCGAGGGCGAAAAGATCGAGGAGTTCATCGGCTTCGGCAAGGCCGATTGGCAGGCCCTCTACGAACGCCTGATCACCATCACCCTCTCGCCCGCGCCCGTCATCCCCTGGGCGGACTATCCCGAATCGCGCCCCGGCTGCGGCTCGAAGTCCGTCGAACCCGGCATCGCCGAGCGCCTCGCCGCCGAGGCCGAGGGCAGCCCCCTGCGCGCCCGCCGCCTCGAGATCGGTGATGGCGACGACATCTTCGAGTTCATGTTCGACCAGGGGCTTACCGACGGGCTCCCCGTCGTCCCTCCCACGCCCGAACGCGTCATGCGCATGCTCGATGGGACGAAGCGCGACCCGCAGGCGCTGATCGGCGTCTGTCCGCCCAACATGGCGCCGCTCACCGTCGAAAAGGCCGCGATCAACGCCGTCATGGCGGGCTGCAAGCCGGAGTACTTCCCCGTCGTCATCGCCGCCCTCGAGGCGATCCTCGATGAGCAGTTCAACATCCACGGCGTCCTTGCCACCACCCACTTCCCCACCCCCGTCATCATCGTCAACGGCCCCATCCGCGAACGCATCGGCATGAACATGAAGATGAACGTCTTCGGCCAGGGCAACCGCGCCAACGCCACCATCGGCCGGGCCGTCCAGCTCATCGTCCGCAACGTCGGCGGCGGCCGCCCGGGCGAAGTAGACCGCTGCGCCATGGGCCACCCCGGCAAGTACACCTTCTGCTTCCCCGAATGGGAGGAGCGCAGCAACTGGGAGCCGCTCCACGTGGAGCGCGGCTTCCGGAAGGACCAGAGCACGGTCACCCTCTACGCCGGTGGCGCGCCGACCCCGATCATCGATCAGCTTTCGCGCGATGCGAAGTCGCTGGCGACGAGCTACGGCCGCGCCCTCCGCGCCGTCAGCCACCCCAAGCAGTTCGGCTACGGCGAAATCGTCGTCGCCGTCTCACCCGAACACGTCGATACCTTCGCGAAAGACGGCTGGACGAAGGACCAGGTCCGCGCCGGCATCCAGGAAGCCTCCGCCCTCACCGTCCGCGAGCTCCTGCGCGATGAAGACTGCGCCGAGGGCATCCCCGCAGAGGTCGGCGAACGGCTGGGGCTCGATACGAAGCTGCCCAAATTCCGCGACCCCAAGAGCATCTACCTCGTCGTCGCGGGCGGCGAAGCGGGCAAGTGGGGCGCCTACCTCTGCGGCTGGGTCTCCGGCCCCATGGGCAGCATCATGACCACGAAGAAGATCGACGACTAAGGCGAAAGTCGCACCACTATTCGGGCAGCCGGAAGCGGCCCGCCGCATTCGCGTGCAGCGTCTGCACGTCGACCACCGCATCCACCGGCAGCGGCCCGTAGATGTGCGGGAACAGCTCGTCGCCCCCATCCAGGTTCTCCACCCGGATCTCCGCGGTCACCCGACCGGGGTCGATCGCGAGCAGGAGCACCGTCGGCACCCCGGCATAGACGAAGTCCGCCACCCGCTCGACCTGTTCCAGGAACGAGCTGTGGATGAACCCAACCTCGTCGAGCGTCTTGCCGCGCGTCGACCAGCGGTACTCGCCCACGGCCTGCGCCTCTGCCCAACACTCGGCCGTAGTCACATGGAAGATCGGCTGCATGGTTGCCCAGTCTACCCCGAAGGGTCGGGCGCGATACTGGCCCGCGTCGCCACCGCCCGCGTAAAGCCGAGCCAGTCGCCCCCGGCCATGAGCAGGCCGCCGTCCGGGAAGCTCCGTCCAGCCGCGTTCGCCATCTCCGTCCAGCGTAGCCAGAGCGCCGCGCCACCCGGCATCCAGTCAGCCCTCACCTCGTTGAAGCACAACGAGCGCGTCCAGTGCGCCTGCCACCAGGCCGGCGTGTGGAAGGTCGCCAGCTCCCCGCTCCAGTGCGGAGCGACCGCTGGCGGCGGCCCTTCGACGCCTACCTCCGTGGCAACGCCCGGCACAACAATGCCAAGCGTCCCCCCCGGTCGGAGGAAGCGGGCAAGGTAGCCCGCGTACATGTCGTCCGTGCCGAAGTAGTGATACGCGTCAATGCTCACGATGGCGTCGAAGAATCCCTCGGCGTAGGGCAGCGCGTGGGCCTCGGCGTAGACCGGGTACAC
>CAZQCR010000393.1:0-2596 GCA_964591745.1 uncultured Anaerolineaceae bacterium | reverse complement strand
GGTCACCGTCAAGCACGAGGATGTTCGCCGCCGCGGCGTGGCATACCGCCTTCGCACGCGCTGCGATCTCCGCCATCACCGCGTCCGCGTCGGTCGGCGACCGGCTGATGATCGCGAGGACCTCGGCCATCGCCGTCTGGCGGTCCAGCGCCGCGGCCAGCTCCGCGTTCCGCTCTTCGAGCTGCTCCGCCGCGCGGGCGTTGCCGATGGCCAGCCCCATCTGGTCAGCGTAGGGCTGGATGGCAGCGATGTCCTCGTCCGTGAAGGGGCGCACTTCCTCCCGATTCACGACCAGGACGCCGTTTCGTTCGCCCGCAAACCGCAACGGAAGCGCAAGACTGGAGTGGACCCCAATCCGCCCTAAGAGAGTCCGCCGGCGCTCCATCCGCGCCCGAGTCTCGGGGTAACGCAGTCCGTCCTCGCCCTGCATGTCGGCCACAGCGACGGCGGCGTCCGCTCGATACGCCGCACCCACGAGCGATTGGGAATCAACCAGAAACGGCGTGCGGGCGATCACCAGAAATGCTTCGTTCTGAGCGGCGTCCAGGTCCGGACGCGCCTGGCCCGGTACGATGCGGACTCCAAGCTCGTTCCCCCGTAGAAGGTAGGCACCCCAGCTGGTGGCGAGGCCAGCCATTCGTATCTGCTGCCAGATCCCGGCGAGGAGTTTGTGCAGCGGGTCTTCGATGGATGCCAGCCGATTGAGGTGCCATCGCGTTCGCTCCTCGGCGGCCTCCAGCTCGGCGACCCGCGCCGCCAGCTCCTCGTACGTGGGCTTCGTCTCAGCAGTCATGCGGCACCGGCAGTTCGCGACTGCGTTCGGCCGGCGCACCGCCGCCCGTATCCCGCTCCGTGATCCGTGCGAGCGCATGTTCAAGGCCCCTGGGCTGGCCGGCGGCTGTCATGTGCGCGATGCCCCTCATCCTGTCTCGCGAATGCCCGGATCCTACCACCATCGCGCTCACCCCTGCGTGAGGTGGGACACACACCGGTCCTTCGGCCGCCCCTACCCCCGCGGCAGGGCGAGGCCCCGTGTGGCGATGATGTTGCGCTGGATCTCGCTTGTCCCGGCGGCGATCGTGGCGGGCACCGAGGTCTTGTCTACACCGCCGCCCGCGAGCGCCCGCATTGTCGCCCGGGCCGCGGACCCGTAGCCTCGCGCCATGAAAGCCCAGTGGCTGTTCGGCGCGATCGTCCTCGCGGTCCTGGCCGTCGTGGCGGGCGTCTGGGCCAGTGGCGGGACGGCGGACCCCGTCTTCACGCGTGATCGTCTGGCGAAGAGCGGCGACCTCGCGGTCACGTTCCAGGCCGAGGGCTACAGCGAAGGCTACGTCTTCACCCGCTTCAAGAACGGCGACTGGATCTGGGATAGGACCGAGGGCGGGCGGGTTCTCGAAGACACGGTGGTCTCGCGCGCCGGGCAGACGCTCGTTCGCCTCGCTGAGGGCTGCTGGGCGGAGCTACCGGCGGTTCGCCTCCCCTTCATCCCGGGCGTCACCGTGGCCCGCGAACTGAAGGAGATCTCTGGCCGTCGTCACATGCCCGATGGGTCGTACGTCTACGACGTTTCCCCCGGCGAAACCGTCGGCGCCGATCTCGGCGCCACGGAGGCGATCCGGGTCGAGGCGAGCGAGGATCTCCGTGAGGTCGAGTCCGCCGGCAGCTACGGCGTGCACACCTCGGGCCCCAGTCACGCGCTCACGTACGGCACCTACCGCGTGTCGCGGCTCAGCGGCGGCGCCCGTGAAGCGGCGCGGGTGCGCCTGGATGGGGCGGTTGCCTCGCCCGTCGCCCGCTTCGACATCCGCTTCAAGCTGCTCGACAACGAAGTCATCCGCTCGCTGACGGGGCCCTACGCTGTCCTGGTGGCCGAAGCCTGCCCGGGCAACCCGGGGCAGCTCTACCCCGCCAGCGCCGGTGGTCAGCGGCCCGGCGCACGTTCGCGGCCGCTCGATTTCGTCGTGACGGCCGGGAGCGCTGCGACGGTGCCCGGCGCGCGCCCGTTGACGGCGTCGATCAACGCTCCCGCCGCGGCCCTCGCTTTCGCGGCCGACCAGGTGGCGGCACGCGACGTGCCCATCCGCCCGGGCGGCGTTTTCGTGGTCGTCGCCACCAACGGCTCGCGGATGGCCGTGCTCGTGACCGCCTGCAGTCCGCAGTCGTTTTTCGGCTGCTGACGGCAACCGGCTGACGTATACTCAGACGATGGCATCCGTCGCTGCGCAGCAACTCGAAGAACAGGTGTTGGCCCTCCCGCGGGAAGAGGCGCTCGACCTCGCCGAGCGCGTGCGGGCGAGACTGCGCCTTGAGGACGCCGAGTTAGCGGTGGAGCCGAAGATGCCGCCACTCGCCGGCCGGGCAAGGGCGGCGGAGTTGATTGCGCTCGCGGCTGACGGGCGGACTCCGCCCGACGACGCAGAAGTCGCCCGCTGGCTTGAGGAGCGGCGCCAGGAGCGGTTCGGGTAGATGCGGCTGCTCTTCGACACGAACGTGATTCTCGATGTGCTACTGGCGCGGGCTCCCTGGCTCATCGACTCCGCGACATGCTGGGACGCTGTCTCTGGTGGTCGTGTTGAAGGATTGCTCGCGGCTTCGA
>CAZQCR010000392.1:0-2601 GCA_964591745.1 uncultured Anaerolineaceae bacterium | reverse complement strand
CGGCCCGCCGGTAGATGAGGTCGGCGGGGACGGCATAGGCGCTGAGGAGCCACTGTTCGAGCTCTTCGGCCCGCATGGAGGGCGTCATCATCGCCGTGTCGGGTGGGTTGGTGAGGAAGCGGCGGCAGTAGACACAGCCTCCATCGCTGGTAGGAGCGAGGTGGATCTCGCAATCGAAGGGCCGGGGTGCGACAGCCATTGCCGCATCGTACCGAAGACCAGGGGGTTGCGGGATGTTCGGCGGGCGCCCGGTCGCGTCCGTCACCCCGGGGAAGACGGTGCAGGCGTATTCCAGATTGTCGCACAACGGCTTACCGCGCGTGTTACCATCAACCCATACGCGAACGAAGTGGCCGCAAAGCGCGGCCGTTTCACCGGCGCGCGCGCACCCTGTCACGACGATCAGGAGAGCGACCGCGCCGGAGTTCGGTAGGAAGGTCAACCAGACATTGGGCAACGTATCTCACCCTTCATCCGGCGTGGCACAACGTGCCGGGCAGGCGTGCGCGGCCGGCTGTGGGCGCCGGGCAACGGTAGTTTCGGAGGCCCGGCAGCTGTGCTCGGCCTGCTATAGCGCTCGGCGGGCGCGTGCCGCGGCACGGGCCCGGGCGATGAACCCGTGAAATCCGACGTCGGGAAGGCGCTCATTCGCTGACCCGCGGGATTGCCAACGCGACGGACCCCAAGCGGGCCACGCCGGCCGAACTCCCACTAACACGGAGGTTCCAGATGACTGACAAGCGAACAGGCAAGAAGGTCAAACGGGCGGCCGCGCCCGCAGCACAGGCGGGCACGGGCCTGGCCTCGCTCCCCCCGGCGGAAGCCGCGGCGATCTCCAAGAAGAAGCACAAGTAGCGGACTGACCCACCTGGGGATGACCTCGCGGATGCGCGCCCACGCCGCATTCCTGTAGGCTGCGGGCGGTAACCGAACGGAGGGCATGCGATGTCAGACACGCCGACCGGAGTACCGACGCAGCTCGGACACCTGGCGCTGCGCGTGCGCGACGTGGACGCGGGCGAGGAGTTCTACACCGAGGCGCTCGGCTTGAAGCTGAAGAACCGCTTCGGGCCGATGGCGTTCCTCGGTATCCGGGAAGACGCCTCCCACGAGATCGCGCTCTTCCCCCTGCCCGCCGACGCGCCTGGCCCCGACCCTGAACGGGTGGGCATGTACCACATGGCCTGGGAGATGGCCTCGTTCGAAGAGCTGGTCGCGCTGAACGAGCGCCTGAAGGCGAAGGGCGCTCGGATCATCGGGTATAGCGACCGGCAGTCGAACGTGATGTTCCTGGACCTGGATGGCAACGAGCTCGAAGCGATCTGGGAGCCAGCGCCGGCGGAGATGGAGCGGATGCGGGCGGCGGGCGAGAAGATGCCGACGCTGGCTTAGGCATATCAATCGCCAAGAAGCCAAGACTGAGACGAGTCCCTTCGTCAACCTTCGATGCGCCTTTGCATGTTTGCGTTTCACACGGTCAGGGGCGGAAGGTCCAGGAGACGGGGCCGGCGCGGCGGGTGGGGGCGACGAGGTTCGCCCAGCGGCAGAGGATGGAACGGGTCTCGCGCGGGTCGATGATCTCTTCGATCTCGAAGACCTCAGCCGAGCGGTAGGGGCTGCGATAGCGGTTCAGGCGTTCCCGGATGCGGGCGATCGCCGGCTCTACCTCGTCCGCCGGGAGTTCGGCGAGTTCGGCCTTGTAGGCCACTTCGAGGCCACCCTCGATCGGGAGCGAGCCCCAATCGCCCGAGGGCCAGCTGTAGCGGAAGTGGGTCGCGCCCGGCTTCTTGTTGGCCGCGCCAGCAACGCCAAAGGCCTTGCGGATGACGATGCAACAGAAGGGCGAAGTGGACTGGCCGAGAGAGGCGAGGGCCGTCGAACCGTGGCGGATCGTGCCGTCCTCTTCCGACTGTTTGCCGATCAGGAAGCCGGGACAGTCTTCGAGATGAATGAGCGGGAGGTGGAAGGTAGAGGCGAGATCGATGAAGCGGGCGACCTTGCGGGAGGCCTGGGCTGTCCAGGCTCCTCCGTAAACGAGTGGGTCTTCGGCGAAGATGGCCACGGGCCAGCCATCGAGCCGGGCGAAGCCCGTGATAATGGATCGGCCCCAGTGGCGGCCGAATTCGAACCAGGAGCCGCGATCGACGACGGACTCGACGATCTCGCGCATCTTGTAGGCGCGGCGCTGTTCACGGGGGACGATGGAGATGAGGCGCTCGTCGGTGCGGCGGGGGTCGTCGTCCGTGGGGATGCGAACGGGGAGTTCATCCACGTTCTGCGGGAGGTAACTGAGGAAGCGCCTGGCACGTTCGAACGCCTCGGCTTCCGTGGCCACCATGTCGTCGATGCTGCCGTTGGCGGTGTGGATGCGAGCGTGGCCGAGTTCTTCCTTGGTAACTCCGCCGAGCGCCGCCTGTTCGACGAGAGCGGGTCCGGCGATCATCATCTGGGCGGTTTCGGCGACGATGACAGAGTAGTGGGAGGTGGCGACCCGGGCGGCGCCGATGCCGGGCTGGGTCTCGTCGGGTCGACGCCGATGGTCCGGCTGTCGCGCTTCGCGGGGAGCGGCACGGCCGAAATACTCGCCAAGTGCGAGTTCCT
>CAZQCR010000391.1:0-2612 GCA_964591745.1 uncultured Anaerolineaceae bacterium | reverse complement strand
CCCATCGGGTCGGAGATGCGCTTCGCCCAGAACGGAACTGTGAGCATGCCGACGATGGTGGCGAAGACGCCGAACGAACGAAGCACAAGCGGGAAGAGCACCCACTCGACATCGCCCGTTGCGGTGTAGATAGACGCACCCAGGATCATCGCGCCGATGCTTTCGGCGCTCATCGATTCGAAGAGGTCGGCGCCGCGGCCAGCGCAGTCACCAACGTTGTCGCCGACGAGGTCGGCGATGACGGCGGCGTTGCGTGGGTCGTCTTCGGGAATGCCCGCCTCAACCTTGCCGACGAGGTCCGCACCCACGTCAGCCGCCTTGGTATAGATGCCGCCGCCGAGCTGGGCGAAGAGCGCGACGAAGCTGGCGCCGAAGCCGAAGCCGACGATCAGGAACGGCGTCTCCTGAATGGAGTGGCCGAGCAGGCGGCTGTAGATAGCGAAGATGCTGGCCACGCCGATGAGGCTGAGGGCGACAACGAGGAAGCCCGAGACCGCCCCACCGCGAAGCGCCGTGTTGATGGCCTCGGCGAGGCTATTCTGGGCCGCGGCCGCCGTCCTGCCATTGGCGCGAACGGCGATCGACATCCCGATATAGCCAGAGACACCGGATGCGAGCGCGCCGACGATGAAGGCGATGCCCGTCAGGAGCCCCGTCTCCGTCGATTCTTTGAAGATGCCGACGATGACCGAGACCACGATGCTCGTGACCAGGGCCATGAGGCCGATAGTCCGATACTGACGGCTCAGGAAAGCGTTGGCGCCTTCGAGAATCGTACCAGCGATCTCCTGCATCTCCGGTGTGCCCCGGTCACGACGCAAGACGTCGTACGCGAGCCAGATGGCGAAAAGAACGGCCGCAATCGCTGCGGCAGGCACCATTATCTGTGCCAGTTGCATGGAGCTCCCCCTAAACCAGGCAAGGTCACACGCTGTGTGTGGCAATTCTGGGGCACACGTCCCCAGCGGCCGCCCCCATGGCGCGCCGAAGCGACCGGATGCTAGCAAGGCGGAACTTTACGAGCTATTAACACACGACCGGCCGGATCGAGGGCCAGGAGCAACCAACGCCTGAGTTGAAATGCTTGGTCTGGTCGGATAGTCTGGTCTGATGACGCGGACCATCAACATCTACGAAGCCAAGACCCACTTCTCCCGGCTGGTAGACGCTGTCGAGGCTGGTGAAGAGATCATCATCGCGCGCAACGGCAAGCCCTGCGTGAAACTCGTTCCCCTCCCCCCACCGCTAAGGGGGCAAGTCGAACTCGGCTTCCTCCGTGGCATGGTCCCAGCCGAAGACATCGGCGACAACCTTCTCGACCCGCTCTATAGCGAACAGGACCTGGCCGGGTTCGAATCAGCTCTCCTCGCCAGCCTCCTGGAGGGGGTGACCGAGTGATCCGGCTTCTCCTGGACACACACGCGCTCATCTGGGCGCTTATGGAGCCAGAACGGCTCGGTGCGCGCGCTCGGGAGCTCCTAGCGGACCCCAGCGTACCCCGGTGGGTCTCCGCCGCGACCGGATACGAGATAGGGCTGCTTTCAAGGGCCGGCAAGGTTCGCGGCCTGGAAGGTCTCGCCCTCGGCTTCAGCGGCCACGTCGCCGAGCTGGGAGCACTTGAGCTGCCGCTCACGTCGCACCACATGCTGTTAGCCGCTTCGTTCGCGCACCAGCATGGCGACCCATTCGACCGAATGCTAACGGCTCAGGCGCTCCTGGAAGGGATGACCCTGGTCAGCCGGGATCGGCGCATCCCGGACTTCGGGGTTAGCGTAGTCTGGTAATCGGCGCCAGCGCCCGTTCGCAGGCGGCCCCCTCATTTGGTTCTGGACACCGCGGCGTTACGCTTGGAGCGAAACCAGCGGGGTCAAAACTATGCGCGAAGTAGCCGAACTCAACGGCGACGGCATCGCCACCGAACTTGCGGAAGCCGTCCACGAACTCAACCACGCTGTCGGTAGCCCCGTGCTCTTCCGGCCGGTCGACTGGTCGCTGGCTGCCCGGGAAGCGAGCGACGCCACCGTGGACGAGGGCATCGAGGCGGCTCGCAGCCTGGGCGCGGCGATGAAGTACCCCACGGTGACCAGCGTCGTCAGCCCGAACCAGGTCCTCCGCGACCGCCTCGGCCTCGCCGTCATCCACCGCCCGGCCCGCACCTACCCCGGCGTGAGCAAGAACTACACGGGCGATATCGACCTGCACGTGGTCCGCGTCGCCACCGGCGGGACGTACGACGATGCCGGCCACCGCCTCGGCTATCACTCCGCCGTCAGCATCCGGGTGATGGAGCGAACGCCCTGCGAACACGCCGCTCACTTCGCCTTCCGCCTGGCCGAGCGCCATCGGCACGACGTGGTATCGACCAGCAAGTACACGATTCAGCGGGCCGCCGATGGACTGTTCGAAGACGTTGTGGCCGAAGTCGCACAGGAGTACCGCAACACGGCCCACCACAAGGAACTCTTCGATTCGCTGCTGGCGAAGCTTATCCTCAAGCCGGAGCGCTTCGACGTGATCGTCACTCCGAACGAGTACGGTGACTTCCTCAGCGATATGGTTTACGGGCTGATCGGCTCGATCGGAATGGGCGCCAGCGCATCCTACGCCTTCAC
>CAZQCR010000390.1:0-2616 GCA_964591745.1 uncultured Anaerolineaceae bacterium | reverse complement strand
GCATCAGTCACCTGCCCGCCTACACCCTCGAAATCAACCAGTGGCAGCCAGACGAACAGGTCACCGCCGCCCGGGCGTTTCTGGAGGGCGTTGGCCTTCGCTGACCTGCTGCAACCTAGAGACTGGTGACGGAGAGGACTCGCCCGCAACCGGGCGTGGCAGAGGCCAGTCGCCGAAGATCGACCAGGTCGCCGGTGAGAATATCGTCGCGACGGGAGGCCGCTGACACGACCACCGAAGCATCCACCACGTCTCGCGTACCCACTCGGGAACAAAGTTCACCGGCCCGCCGGGCGGCGTGCTCCGTGAAGGGCTCGATTACACAAAGCTGAGAGAAGCGGGAGAGGTTGGCACTCCGCGGGCCCCGCCATGCCTGGGCAAACGCCGTCGCCGGAACCGTTATTCTGGTCCCATCCCGCAACCACCGCTTCAACTGCGAGTTGACGCGCCTGTCGCCTCGGTCCACCGCGATGAGCGCTCCCGCATCAAGCGTCAGTCCGGCCACGTACCGCAAGCCTTGTTCATTTCGTCTTCCGTTATCTCGCCGTGTTCCTGCTCGAAATCGGCGATGAAGGCAGCGAGGCGCTTGCGGCGAATGTGGTCCTCGGCCGCCGCGGCGAGCCAGGCCGAGACGCTCACCCCTTCGATTCGCGCAGCCTCTTGAACGTCCGATGCAAGGTCTTCGACCAACGAAATCGCTAACTTACGAACAGCCATAGGATGAGTATACCGAGCGGTGTGACCGATTGTCAGCCGCTCAGAACTCCAGGTCGAGCCCGATATCCAGCGCCCGCGCGCTGTGCGTGAGTGCCCCCACCGAGATCGCGTCCACGCCCGTCTCCGCGATTCCCCGGACCGTCGCCAGGTTTACGCCGCCGCTCGCCTCCAGCTTCGCCCGGCCCGCCGTCTGACGGACAGCCTCGGCCATGGAGGCCACGTTCATGTTGTCCAGCAGCACCCATTCCGGTCCGCCCGCCAGCGCCGCTTCAAGCTGCTGCAGCCGGTCGATCTCGACTTCGACCGGGATCCCCGGCGTCCGTTCCCGGATAGCGGCGACGCCGTCCGCCAGCGACCGCCCCTCCCGTGCCAGCGCTTCGCGGTGGTTGTCCTTGATCATCGCCAAGACGGCAAGGTCGCGCCGATGGTTCGTGCCGCCCCCGCAGCGCACCGCGTACTTCTCCAGGTCGCGCAGGCCCGGCGTCGTCTTGCGCGTGTCCAGGATCACCGCATTCGTCCCGGCGACGGCGTCCACGAAGGCCCGCGTCAGCGTCGCCGTCCCGGAGAGCCGCTGGAGGAAGTTCAGCGCCACGCGTTCCGCCTGCAGCAGCGCCCGCACCGGCCCCACGGCGATAGCCAGCACGTCGCCCGCCGCGAACCGCTCCCCGTCTTCCGCCCGACGCGTGACCTCGACGCGCTCATCGATCGCTCGAAACGTCGCCTCGGCCACAGCGATCCCGGCGAGCACGCCCGCCTCCTTTGCGACGAACAGCCCACGTCCCATCAGGCCGGGCTCGACGGTCGCCAGCGTCGTCGCGTCCTCGGCCGCCCGGTCTTCGGCCAGGGCCGCGGCCACGATCCGCGCGACGATCTCAGGGGCGAGCGGTTCAATCGTCACGGCGAAACACCAGGTGGCGCTTCCAGGCGGCGTCGTTCGCGGCCGGGTAGTCTCGGCGGAAGTGCGCCCCCCGGCTCTCCTCCCGCAGCTCCGCCGCCCGCAGCATCACGGAGGCCAGCACAGCCATCCGCTGCCGTTCGATAGGCTCGCGGGCGTTCGTGCCTTCGGCCTGCTTCGCCGCAGGCCAGTTGCCCGCAGCCGCCAGGCCCCTGGCGAGTCCCTCAGCGTCGCGTTCGATGCCCGCGCAATCCCACATCAGCGACTGGAGGTCGCGCCGGTCGAGCGGCGCCCGTTCGCTCGGCGCGAGTGCGACGACCGTCTTCGTGGCCGCGGCCGCGCCGCCTTCTCCGGTGGCCAGGTGCTCCACCACCCGCTTCCCAAACACGACCGTCTCCATCAACGAATTGCTGGCCAGCCGATTCGCCCCGTGGACGCCGGTACAGGCGCACTCTCCGCAGGCGTACAGACCCGGGATCGTGCTTCTTCCCCAGGTGTCCGTGCGAATCCCGCCCATCAGGTAGTGCGCCGCGGGCGAGACCGGGATCGGCTGTTTGCGCATGTCGATGCCCACCCCCCGGCAGAACGCGAAGATCCCCGGGAAGCGCGCCGCCAGGTCCACCCCGGGCAGCCCCCGGCAGTCCAGCAGCACATGGTCCGCGCCGTCGCTGCGCATCTCCTCGACGATCGCGCGGGCGACAATGTCCCGAGGCGCAAGGTCGCGCATCGCGTTGTAGCGCGACATAAACGTTTCGCCCTCAGCGTTGCGGAGGACGGCGCCCTCGCCCCGGACAGCTTCAGAGATGAGAAACGGCGGTGCGCCAGCCACGCGAAGCGCGGTCGGGTGGAACTGGTAAAACTCCAGGTCCATCACCTCCGCCCCCGCTTCGTAGGCCAGGGCGATCCCGTCACCCGTCGCCACCTCCGGGTTGGTGGTGTGCGAAAAGAGCTGTCCAGCGCCGCCACTCGCCACCACGATTGCGTCGGCGGTGTACGTCGCTGCC
>CAZQCR010000389.1:0-2638 GCA_964591745.1 uncultured Anaerolineaceae bacterium | reverse complement strand
CGCTGGCTCCGGCGCCATAGACGCATGGATGGCCGAGAACGAGCCCTACCACCGTTCCCCCCGGGCCGCGAATTGGTACCTGGGGCGGGACTACGTTGCGGAAGTCGTGGCGATGATCCGGGCCACGGACCCGCAGGGCCGTGCCGTCGCAATCAATCACGCGGAGCGTTACGTGGTGGACCGGCGCTGGAAGTGGGCGCTCGCCGATGGCGACATCGTGGCGACGAGCATTTACCCGTGGCGGATCTTCGAGGTATTGGGGCGGAAGTTCTCGCGATCGATCCTGGAGTTAGGGCCGTTCGCGCCGAACTACGCCGCGCGCGCAGCCGAAGCCCACGAGAACGGCAAACCGTACTGGCTGACGGAGATGCAGGCGGAGCCGTGGGCGGACCCGGACGTGCGCCTGGTCACGCCTCAGATGCCCGCGCTCGACCTTACGCCGTCCCGGCTGCGGAGGAATATCGAATACGCGCGGCGTTCGGGGGCGGACCGCGTCTACCTGTGGGGGGCGGAGTGGTGGCTCCTTCAGAAGGAACGGTACTCCGACGACCGCTGGTGGGAGATCGCGAAGGAGACGCTGGCGAGCCCGGCGGCACCTGTTCGACCGGGCGGCCGCTGAGGGCTCAGCCGAGATAGGCGTCGCGGGATTCGGCGTAGCGCTTGAGGCGGGAGATGGCGTCTTCCGAGGGCACCGGCGGGAGGACGAAGACGGCGCGGCTGACGCCGGCCTCATCGAGCTCCTCGAGCATCTCGGGGCGGTGGGGGGCGGCGAAGAGCGAGACGGGGATGGGGCCACGCCCCGCGGCTTTGGCCCGCGCGTTGAGGTCGGCGATCTTCGGTCCGAGGTCGCCGCTCCGGCCGGCGATAGGCATCCACTCGTCGCCGTACTCGATGATGCGATCGAAGGTGCGGGGGCCATCACCGCCGATGACGATCGGCGGGTGGGGCTTGCGAATGGGCTTGGGCCAGGACCAGATCTTGTCGAAGTTGACGAACTCTCCGTGGTATTCGGCCTCTTCCTCGGCCCAGATCTGCTTCATGGCGAGGATGCGTTCGCGGAGGATCTTCCAGCGGAGTGAGGGCTTCGTGCCGTGGTTCTCCATCTCTTCGAGGTTCCAACCGCCGCCGATGCCGAACATGAGGCGGCCGTTGGAGAGGTGGTCGACGCTGGCCACTTCCTTGGCGAGGAGGATGGGGTCGCGTTCGATGACGAGGCAGATACCCGTGCCGACGAGAAGATCCTTCGTGACGGCGGCGGCGGCGGCCATGGTGACGAAGGGATCGAGGGTGTGGGAGTACTCGCGGGGGAGTTCGGCGCCACCCGGCCAGGGAGAGATGCGACTGGCCGGGATATGGGTGTGTTCGGGGAACCAGAGGGAATCGAAGCCAAGGTCTTCGCAGACGCGGGCGAGCTCTGGTACGGGGATGGCGTAATCGGTGGGGAACATGGTGATGCCGAACTTCAGGGGGTCCTCCTGCTGGGACGGTGGTGGGCGCAGTGTACGGGAAGACGGTATGGGTTGCCCCCATCGCCGAACCGGTGAGAATGGTGACGGTCAGCGCGAGCACGCCTTGCGGCGGTTGTTCGTGTGCGCGCCACCCCCGGGAAATCAACCGATGAGGCCGATATGCCGAAAGCGTCCACCCGCGACATTACTACCTACTACGAAGAGGCCGGGAGCGGCGAGCCGCTGCTGCTGATCATGGGCGTTGGTGGGGACCTCCAGGCGTGGGCGCTGCAGGTGCCGGTGCTGGCGAAGCACTACCGGGTGATCACGTACGACAACCGGGGGGCAGGGCGCACCAGTTCGCCGGACAAGCCGTACTCGATCGCGCAGATGGCGGACGACGCGGTGGCGCTGCTGGACACGCTGGGCATTCAGAAGGCGCACGTGTTGGGCTTTAGCATGGGCGGCTACATCGCGCAGGAGCTGGTGCTGAACCACCCGGAGCGGGTGAACAAGCTGATCCTGCTCGGGACGGCGCCGGGGATCGATGGCTATGGACGGACGGTGGTGAACACGCTGGTGGATGTGCGCCGAACGAACATGAGCCGCGAGCAGATAGTGCGGAACATGTCGATCTGGCTCTATTCGGCGGACCTTCTGAGTGACCCGAGCCGCTACGAGCGGGCGATCCTGAACTCGGTGGGCAACCCGTATGTGCAGCAGGACCATGCGTTCATACGGCAGGCGCAGGCGATCCTCGGCTTCGACGCGCGGGAGCGACTGAGCGGGGTGAAGAGCCCGACGCTGGTAGTGGTGGGCAAGGAGGACATTCTTGTGCCGCCACGGAACAGCGAGGCGCTGGCGAAGCTGATCCCGGGGGCGACGCTGAAAGTACTTTCCGGCGGGCACGTTGGCTGCATCGAATTCCCGCACGAGTACAACGAGGCGTTCATCGAGTTCCTGGGGTAGCCGGCCCTCCAGCACTCCTCCACCCAGTGACCGCCGAACGGCGCAGGCCAAAAAGCCCGCGAATCGCGGATTGTGACGCAGGGTCATTCAGTGTTGGCTGGCCCTCGTTCGAGCCGGCCCATCGCCTCCAGTCGATCGGAATGCACTTTCCCCTACGCTCGGCCACTCATGCAAGCCAAGGCTGGTGGCCGAGCAGGGATTCGAACCCCGACCAGGGGCTC
>CAZQCR010000388.1:0-2643 GCA_964591745.1 uncultured Anaerolineaceae bacterium | reverse complement strand
CATCGCTGATGCCCTCGCCGGCCTCGACCTTGGCGAACATGGCGCGGGTGCGCCGCGGGCTGCCCAGGATTTCCTGCGCTTCCTCCTCCATGGCGGCGAAGGAGCGGGCGAGACCCTCGTTGAAGTCGGCGCCCCAGGCATTCCGTGCCCGGGGGCGGCTCAGGGTGACGAGGCCGATGGTGAGGACGCGTTCGTGGCCCAGCGGTTCGCCGGTCGTTAGGGACATGCGCGTACGATAAAGGTTCAAGCGAACTTGAAGTCAAGGGGTGAGTGGTGCCGGGCGCGCGGGACAGGCCGGGGGCGGGCGCGCGGGGGTGCTGGACGCGTCGGAGGTGATGCGGGCGGGAGTGGCAGACGGAGCGGCGCGGAGCGGCTCCAGCGTGGGGCTGGCATACTGTGCGATACGAACTGGAGGGTGACGAGCTATGGCAGACCTGTACCCGGAGATCGACGAGGAGCGGCGAACGTTTATCGAGCGGCAGCACATGTTCTTCGTGAGCACGGCGCCGGACGACCTGGAGGGTGAGGGCTGGCCGAACCTTTCGCCGAAAGGGCGGACGCTGGTGCGTGTCCTTGGCCCGAACCTGGTGGGCTGGCTGGATTACCCGGGGAGCGGGAACGAGACGGCGAAGCACACGGCGCAGAACGGGAAGATCACGCTGATGTTCTGCAGTTTTGAAGGGACTGCGGGGATCCTGCGGCTGTACGGGCGGGGCCGGGCGGTGGACCTGGACGACTCGCTGCTGGCGGCGCACCGGGAGGCGTTCGTTTCGGACGCGCACCCTTATGTACGGCAAGCGTTCTTCGTAGACGTGGAGAAGGTCCAGACTTCGTGCGGCTACGCGGTCCCGCGCTACGAGTTCACGAGCGACCGGGACACGCTGGACAAGTACTGCGAACGGAAGCTGGAGCCGCTGGCGATGGTCGATGGATTGCCGGTGAAGGGTAAGCTGCGGGCGAAGGTGGGGTAGCGTCGGGCGGGGGAATCGCCAAGGGGCCAGGAACGCCAATCCGCTGATCACGTGAGCAGGTCTCGCGTGACACGGGCGTCAGCGCCGACGGAGCGGCGCGGCTCCAGGGGTGGGTCAGCGCCGACGGAGCGGCGCGGCTCGCGTGGGTGGGTCAGCGCCGGTGGTGCGGCGCGGCTCGCGTGGGTGGGTCAGCGCCGGTGGAGCGGCGCGGCTCCAGGCTCAGGCGTCGGTGGAGCCGGGGTCCTCGGGGCTTGCGGATCGATTGCGGGAGAGCATGAAGCCGGCGCCGCCGCCGATGACGGCGATAGCGCCGAGGATGAGGACCACGGCCGCCCAGATGGGGAAGCCGCCGCCATCAGCGTCGTTGCCTGAACCGGACTGGTCCTGGCGAATGACGCCACCGCGGGGAGTGGCGGTCTTGCCATTGCCGCTGGTAGCGCCGTTCGCGGGCGTGCCGGCGGCGGTGCTGGCGGAGGCGCTGCCGGTCGCACCAGGCGTCGCCGTTTCGACAGGCGTCGGTGTGGCGTTGGGGTCGGGCGTTCGCGTCGGCGTTGGGGTGAAGGTGGGGATTGGCGCGGGGGTGGCATCGCCGAAGGTGACATCGAGGCGAACGGGCCCGGCGTTCCAGCGGGCAGTCTGGGTAGCGAAGCGGTCACCGATTTTGACGCGCACTTCGGCGTTGAGGGCGCCGCAACCGGACTTCTGTTCGCGGGTGACGACATCGACGACGTAGGCGGTAACCTGGCCGGCCCCTTCGCCCGTGATTTCGGTCTTGCCCTTGCCGCAGGAGGTGTCACCGATAAAGGCTTCGACGGGGAGATCGGCGGGTACGGGCTCGGAAGAATCGGCGACGGAGCCGAAGAGGGTCATGGGTGGGCCGAAGGCCTGGGCGGCAGCGCCCGACGCTCCGCCGAGGGCAAGACCTAGGAAAGCGATGGCGAACGCGGCCGCCGAGAGCAGGGCGATGGATGGTTTTGTCGTCATAGGTGCGTTAGCGGGCCATCGGGCCACTCGTTCGAGGGTAGCCGGAAGCGCTGTTACCGCCACTAATGGGGCAGGATGAGCGTAAACGGCTCTTTTACCTTCACCCAGTAGACGCGGCCCGCCTTGAAGGTGTCGGTGGTGTTGACGTTCCCGGGCGCACCAGGGACGAAGCGCTCCCAAACCTGGAGGGCGCTGTCCCAACCGAAGACGACTTCGATGTTGGCGAGGTTCGTGCCGGCGGCGTCGGCGATCTTGATGTCGGTAGAGCCGGCGGAAACGAGGTTCCAGCCGGCGACGAGGTTCGCGCCCTGGCCGGCCGTGAACTCGACGGTAATGTCGAGCTGGATTTCGCCTTCGCCATCAAGCGGGATGATGGGGAGCGGCGGGTTGAAGACGAGGCCGGCGCAATCCATCAGGCTGATGGTCTGCTCTTCCCAGATGAGACGGGCGTAGTCGGAGGGGTCGTCGAAGTTCTCATCGGCGCCGTTGATCCAGGGGGCGCGCTTGCCGTTGCCGGAGAAGGTCTTACTCGCGCCGGGCACGAGGTAGCCTTCGAGGCCAAGATGGGCCTCGGGCTCGTTCGTGTTGGCGCCGCCAATGCTTCGGATGCCGAAGCCGGCGAGGGAGACCGGGTGGTCCCCGGTGTTGGTCACCGTCACGGTGCCGCCTGGGCCGCAGACGAGGTTGG
>CAZQCR010000387.1:0-2643 GCA_964591745.1 uncultured Anaerolineaceae bacterium | reverse complement strand
TCCGGCGTCGGGGGCGACTTTCCCGGACGGGACGACGACGGTGACGTGCACCGCGACTGACGGTGCTGGCAACACCGGCAGCGGCTCGTTGACTGTGACGGTCGGGGCGGCGCCACCGCCACCACCCCCCCTGGACACAACGCCACCAACGGTGGTCGTTTCGGGACCATCGGTCGTTGCGGACAGCGACGGGGCACCGGGGGAACTCGTGTCCTACACCGCAACAGCGACCGACGATGCCTCGGGTGTGGCCTCTCTTAGCTGTGTCGGTCCGGCGTCGGGGGCGACTTTCCCGGACGGGACGACGACGGTGACGTGCACCGCGGTTGACGGTGCCGGCAATGCGGGGGCTGGTACGTACACGGTAGTCGTTTCGGCACCGGCCGGGCCGTAGCTTGTGGCCCGGAACCAGTGGCACACCCCAACGGCCCCTCGGTCCGCCGCTTCGCTACCACGTTGCCGACGGCCTGTGTACCATAACTTCATTCCCGCGCACGTGGCCGCGCTTATCTTGATGGGGTTGAGGGATCCGGCCCGGTGATACCCCGGCAACCTGTCGGTACCATCCGATAAGGTGCCAATTCCGGCCTCTCGGAACGAGAGAAAGATGAGAGCGACTGCGCTCTATCGAGACCGGCCCACGCGGTAGAGGAGAGTCCCGATGGTGTCCTCGTTGCGCCGTATGGTCATGCGCTAGCCCCTCGTTCGAAGGGGCCTCCCACGCTATCCCGACGACTATGGCCGAATCCCGGCCCGTGTACCGGTGCGCGACGCGCCCGGAGGAGGAAGCATGACCGCCGCTAAAAGTCTGCGCTGCCGCGAATGTCACCGTGACTACCCGCTGGAGGCGCTTCACGTCTGCGAATTCTGTTTCGGGCCGCTGGAAGTGGCCTACGATTACGACGAAATCAAGCGCAACGTCTCCCGCGAGTCGATCGAACGGGGGCCCGCCAGCCTCTGGCGCTACGCCGCCTTCCTCCCGGTCGACCGCGACGCCGCGATCGACATCGGCGCCGGTTTTACGCCCCTCATCCGCGCGAAGAACCTGGGCAAAGCCCTCGGCCTGAATAACCTCTGGATCAAGAACGATACCGTGAACCCCACGTGGTCCTTCAAGGACCGTGTGGTGGCCGTGGCCAGCAGCCGCGCGCGCGAACTCGGCTTCGCAAAGCTGGCCTGCGCCAGCACAGGCAACCTCGCGAACAGCGTCAGCGCCCACGCCGCCTCCGCCGGTATGGAAGCCGTCGTCTTCATCCCCCACGACCTGGAGCTTGGCAAGGTGCTCGGCTCCAGCATCTACGCGCCAACGCTCGTGAAGGTCCGCGGCAACTACGACGCCGTGAACCGCCTCTGCGCCGAACTGGCCGGCCAGTACCCGTGGGCCTTCGTCAACGTCAACGTTCGCCCGTATTACGCCGAAGGCTCGAAGACGCTCGGCTACGAAGTGGCCGAACAACTCGGCTGGCGCGCCCCGGACCACTGCGTCGTGCCCATGGCCAGCGGCTCGCTTTACGTGAAGATCCGCAAAGGGCTCGAAGAGCTGGCGAAGGTCGGCCTGATCGCTGAGCCGAAGACGCGGATGAGCGGGGCACAGGCTACCGGCTGCTCGCCTATCGCCGTGGCCTGGGAAGAAGGCTCGATGAACTTCCGGCCGCAGCGGCCGAACACGATCGCCAAGTCGCTCGCCATCGGTAACCCCGCCGATGGCTACTACAGCCTCGTCCAGCTCAAAGAGACGAACGGCGCCTGCGGCAACGTCAGCGACGAGGAGATCGTGGCGGGGATGAAGCTGCTGGCGGAAACCGAGGGCATCTTCGGCGAAACGGCCGGCGGCGTGACGATCGCCTCCGTCAAGCAGCTGACCGAACGCGGCCAGATCCACCCGGATGAACTCACCGTCGCCTTCATCACCGGTGCGGGCTTCAAGACGGTCGAGGCCGTCGCCGACTCCCTCAAGCCCCCGCTCGAAGTCGAGCCGACCGTGGAGAGCTTCGAGTCGGCGTACAATGCGCTCAATCTCGCGGAGGCCGTGGCCTGATGGCAGTTCGACGTGTCCGGTTTACCTTTCCCGAAGACCTGATTCGCGAACCGGTGATCTACCGGATCGGTCACGAATTCCAGGTGATCACGAACGTCCGGATGGCGGATGTCGATGAGCGCACCGGCTGGGTCGTCCTCGAAATCGAGGGCGAACCGGCTGAAATCGAACGGAGCCTCGCCTGGGCACAGGAGCGCGGCGTACGAATCGACCCTGTCGTCGGCGATGTCGTCGAAGGCTAATTCCCGCGCCATCGTGCGCGCCCCGCAACCACAAACGGAGAACTTCATGGCCATCAACGTCCGCATCCCCCAGCCACTGCGCAACCTGACCAGCAACCAATCCGTGGTGACGGCGACCGGGGCCAGCCTGGCCGACGCCATCGCCCACCTGGAAGCGACGTTCCCCGGCATGCGGGAGCGCATGCTCGACGACGTCGGCCAGCTCCGGCGCTTCGTTAACGTCTACATCAACGGCGACGACGTGCGCTTCATGGATGGCCTCGCCACGGCCCTGAAGGACGGCGACGAGGTGAGCATCGTGCCGGCCGTCGCCGGGGGCTAAGGCAACGCCGAAGCGTCGGCCAGTGACAGTACGGCGACTCC
>CAZQCR010000386.1:0-2651 GCA_964591745.1 uncultured Anaerolineaceae bacterium | reverse complement strand
GTATGGCCGGGGGCGTCACGGGGTCAGGGTCGCCGGAGCGTTCCGCCATCGGGGAGATGAGACTCCCCGGACGGCTTGCAGGGAACTGCGGGCTAGTTCGAGTTCGTCTTCACGAACCCGAGGATGCGCGTCCAGGCGTCGTCGCAGGCGCCCTTCCACTGGTCCGCCGTGCGATCGAAGAAGCTGTGGGGAGCTTCCGGGTAGGTGATGATCTCGTGCGAGACGCCGGCCGCGGCCAGGGCGGCGTCGAAGGCCGCGATGTCGGCCGCGGGGATCATCGGGTCGCCGCCGCCCATGAGGCCGAGGATCGGGCAGGTCATCTCCTTGGCGCGGGCCTGGGGGCCGGGCTGCTGGTCGGCAAAGCCATCGCCGGGGCGGCCGTAGAAGCCGATCGCGCCGGAGAGGCCGTGGCCCATCGCCGCCTGGTTCCACGAGTTCGAGCCGCCGAAGCAGAAGCCAACCGTGAAGATGGAGGAGCAGGAGCCACCGGCGGGCGAGCGCAGGTACTCGACGCAGGCGCGGACGTCAGCGGCGACGGTCTCCTGCTTGCACTTCATGACTTCGGGCATGAAGGCGAAGTCGGCATCACGCTTGGCCACGCCAGCGGTCCGTCCGAAGTAGTCGAAGGCGACGCTGTTGATGCCCTGTTCGGCAAAGCGGAGGGCGAGCTCTTCGTAGAAGACGAAGAGTCCGCGGACGTCCGGGAGGACGACCATGCCGGCGCCGCCGGGATTGGCGGAGCGAGCGGCGAAGGCGGCGAACTTGTTGCCGTCGGCGGCGGTGAGGACGAGGTCCTCGCTATCGGCGGCGCCGCCGGCGACGGGCGGGGCCGGTGGGCGGGCGTTGATGTCGTAGCACATGGTGTGGGAGCCTCGATTCAATGGGGATTGCGGCGCGATGATACAGGAGAGGAAGGAGCGATGAGCAACGAGCGATGAGGGCGACCCCCAGCCGTGGGCGGTGCTGTAGGATCTCATCGTGGGACGCAACCGCTGGCCCGGTATCATCGCCTCGACGTGGCTGACCATCGCGATGGTCGGAGGGTGGGGCTGCGACAGCCAGAGCGAGGCGGAGGCGTTGCTCGCCGCTTCGAGCGAGGCGATGGCGAAGCTGAGCTTTGTTTCTGAGGATAGCGGCTGCCCAACCTGTCCGCCGCCGACGCTGTTCGAGTACGCTCCGCCCGACGCGGTGAAGCTAACGGCGAGCAAAGGGCATGATGATTGGCCGTTCTACCTGTATGTGGACCGGAAGACGTACTTTTCGACCGCGGGAGCACGCTGGCTCACAGGCAAAGGCGAGGCCGATCGCATGGCGTTCATTCTCATCCAGGACCCGAGAGCGGCACTCGCCACCGCTCGCTCACCGAGGTTGGGCGGTGTTGAGACGATCGATGGCCGGGCGGCGACGATCGTCGTGGCTGACTTCGACCTGAAGCGGCACCTGGGGCGCCTTCCGGAAGAGCTCCGCTTGCCGGACCTGGGAGCGGATGTGGCGAGTCTCTTCGCGGGAACGACAGTTCGCTTCTGGATTGACCGGGAAGACGAGCGCGTGATCCAGATGGAATTTGCCGGGCAGGGCGAAGCGACGACGGTCCTCCAGCGCTTCGACTACTCCAGGCGGCCCACTATCGGCAAGCCAACCTCCACGATGGATGTCGAAGATGTGCGGGCGTTGATGGAGAAGGCGGAGCCGGGGTTGGGGCGTCGGCTCCTCAGCGCCATCGGGGAGTACCGTCGACTAAACGGCGTTTACCCGCCCAGGCTCGACCAGGCGACGATCTCGGACGTGCTCCCGCAAAACGAGTGGCCGACGAATGTCTTTTCGAAAGCGCCGATTGGCGACTCGGCGGAACCCGGTGACTTCACCTACCGGACGGACGCGAACGGGTCGGAGTTCGAGTTCACCTTGCACGGGTGGGACGGCGGTCAGCTCTACTACGACAGCGCGCGCTTCGGCCACCCGGAGTGATGGGCTCGCACCGGGGCCGCCGCGGGTATAGTCCGCAACACACAGCAATTGAGGAGAACCTATCATGCCCAACCTGCCCGGATTCGGGAACGCGCCGACGATGCCGGCGCAGTTCGCCAGCCTGCTGGACCGGCTGCTGCTCTACTGCGACTGGGCGGTCGAGGACCTGACGGTTGAGCAGCTCTGCGACACGCGCGGCGGCCTGACGAACTCAATCGGCTGGGATGTCTGGCACATGGTGCGGACGGTGGACAACATCATCCACTTCGTCTTCGAACGCGAACAGCCGGTCTGGCTGCGGGACGGCTTCCACGAACGCTGGGTGCTGCCGAAGGTGGACCAGGGCACGGGACAGGACCCGGGCGACGCGTATTCGATGCGCTTCCCCGAACCGGGCGAGTTCAAGACGTACACCCGGGCGGTTGCGGAGGCGATCGTCCCGAAAGTGGCGGGGATGAGCATGGAGTACCTGGCCACGACGCAGGCGATCCGGCCGTGGGGCGATGTACCGCGCATGGAGGCGATCGGACACGGGCTCATCGGCCATGGGAACGGCCACCTGGGGCGAGCGAGTTATGCGCGGACGCTGTACGGGTTGAAGGGGTTGCCGTTCTGAGTCCTGAGTCCCGAGTCCTGAGTCCTGAGTCCTGAGTCCTGAGTCCTGAGTCCTGAGTCCTGAGTCC
>CAZQCR010000385.1:0-2688 GCA_964591745.1 uncultured Anaerolineaceae bacterium | reverse complement strand
CCCCGTACTGGTTCCAGCTCAGGCCGGGCGCCGGGTTGTCCCACCGGCTGCCCACCCGCACGATCCCGGCGGCGGTTCCCGCGGGCCGAACATCGAAGAACGCCTTCACGTCATTCGCGTTGGTTCGCCGAATCTCCACTTCAACGGTCCATTGGCCCTCCAGCGTCAGGAACGGCCCCTGCCCCACGAAGCGCCCGGCCTCGGCGCCAGCGGCCAGCGTCAGGTTCGATGCCCCGATAGTCTGGTCCTCCCGGTACCGGAACGTCAGGCGCACGCGTTCCGCCGCGACGGCCGAGCCGTCGCCCCGCGTCAGCGAAACGGCGTAAGAGTTCAGGCCAGTGCGGTTCGGATCGACCTCGAGCCGGGCAACGATATCCGTTGCCGGCGCGGTGCTGTCGTACGGTTTGCTTTCGGGCCGGTCGAATACGGACTTCGAGACGGTGGTCTGTGTCAGCGCTGCCGCCGAAGCGAAGACGAGCGCTCCGAGGAGGACTTCGGCCGTCGCCGTACGGAGGAAGCGCCGGGGCTCGCCCTCGGCCATCGCTTCGAGGCGCCGGCGCCCCCAGCGCGCGTTGTAGAGGCCGACACCGAGCAACGGCGCCATCAGGCCCAGCTTCACCAATAGCGTGACCCCGTACCGGGTCGTCCACAGTCGGTCGAAGGTATCCAGCTGCGCCAGGCTGTTCAGAAATCCGGTACCGATGAGGACGAAGACCATCGCTGAGGCGAACAGGCCGAAGCGCGGCATCAGTCGCTGGTAGAGTGCGTCGCGCCCGCCCAGGCGAGCGCAGAGGGCGACGCCTGTCACCCCGCCGATCCAGGCAACGGCCGCTACCCCGTGCACCAGGTCCACGGCGATCGCCCAGCCGCTGCCCGTCCCGGCGGCCGCGTGGCTGGTTGCCGAAAACGCCCAGAGGTAGCCGAGCGCCCCGAGGAGGGCGCCCGCGCTCCCCATGCGCGGCGTTTCCCGGAAGGCGGAGATTCCGACCACCGCGACGAGTACGGCGCCGATCCGCACCAGCCAGTAGGAGCCCGCGCGCGTGTCGCTGACGATGCTCACCAGCGACCGGTCCGGGTAGGTCTCCCGAATCAGCTGCAAGTGAAGAATGGTGGCTATCGCCAGCACCGCCACGCCGAGCGTAGCGGCCACGGCCAGGCCCCGGCGGAGCGTCGCCGAATCCTGTGGGAGAAGGAGGAGGAGCAACGCCGCCGCGGCCACCAGGACAAGGCCCAGGAGGGAAAGCGCCCGGACGGCGACCCCGTCGGCCCTTGGCGGCGGGTCGCTTTCGCTGCCGAGGCCGGAGACGGTGTTTACCTCGTTCGGCAACGAACCGTCGGCGTTGAGCACCGTGAACGGGTACGAACCCCGGTAGCCGTGCCCATCCACCGTCGAGACGTTCTGCCAGATGACGTTGTAGATCCCCGGCGGGAGCGGCTGGAGCGTCACCCGAAGCGTGTAGCGGTCGCCGGAAAGCTCCCCCGGCCCGGTCGAAACGGCCCGGCCCGCTGCGTCCAGCAGGCGGATAGAACTCGATCGTCCATCGACCGTTTCGGTGAAAGTGAGCTGGATGGCCGCCGGGCTCGCCTGGATGAAGGCGTTCTCACCCGGCTCGCTGCGCACGAGCGCGGCGTGGCCTATTGCGTGCTGTGGGCCTCCAGCAAGGAAGCCGGCCGCCACCACGACCACGAGCACCGCCGCCCATCGCCTCATGGCCGCTTCTGGACGAGGAGGAAGGTGGTGCCGCCCCCGACCACGAACATGCTCACCGCCACGGCGACGACGAGCACCCAGGACGTGCCGCCGTCTTCGCCGCCAGCCGAGATCACTGGCGCGACGCCGTTGCTGGGGGCGGTCGCCGTCGCCGACGGCGCCTCTTCGCGCAGAGTTTCTTTGCCGGCCTTCGCCACTGCGTTGGGGTCGAAGGTGAACGTGAACTCGCCCTTCGCCGGATCGCCGTCATCGGCGCTGAGCGACTTCCACTTCACGGTGTATGTGCCGACGGAAAGGGCCAGGGGCATCGCGACGGTCAACCGCCGGCGATTGCCGTTGTCGATCACGGCGGCGACCGCCGTGATCTCCTTGCCGCTCGCGTCGAAGACGTCGATGTCGTTCTGGCCTTCCTGGCGGGCCAGGTCCTGGCTCATCAACATTTCGACCGTCGAAGGGATCGCGGTCAGTACCGCGCCGTCGCCCGGCTTCACCGTTACCGGCTCGGCATGGGCGTGCACATTCGCCACCATGCCCAGTGCCAGCAGCAACACAAGAACGACCGCCGAGCCGCGAACCATCGCAAATGAGTCTACGTGGTGGACCCGGTCAGGCAATGGCAAGACCGCGCGATCCTGGCCACTGCCGCCCCTACGCGATCACGCGGGCCAGCCACTCCTCCATGTCTCGCCGCGCCCGCCGCGCGATCGCCGTTCCCGGCATGATCGCGTCGAAGCCATGTGGACCCCCGGGGTACACATGCAGCTCCGTTGGCACGCCAGCATGGTTCAGCCGGCTGGCGTACTCCACATCCTCATCGAGAAATCCATCGAGCGCCCCAACCGTGATCAGCGCCGGGGGAAGCCCTGCCAGCGTCTCTGCCCGTGAGGCGGCCGCGTAGATAGGAACATCCTTGCCCGAGTACGGACCGAGGTAGGCCGCCCAGCCCCGTTCGTTCGAAAGCGGTGGCCAGATCGGCA
>CAZQCR010000384.1:0-2689 GCA_964591745.1 uncultured Anaerolineaceae bacterium | reverse complement strand
AACGATCGATCGCGGACTTATCTAAGTGCGCGGACTTATCTAAGTGAGTACTAGGAACTCTCGCGCAGCTTCTGGCTGAGAGCGAACAGTCCGAGTACAGGGTCCTCGAAGTGGAGGCCACCGAGGAGGTCCCAGGCCCACACCATCCGTTGCTCGATCGTCTCCATACAGTGCTGGAGATTGACAACGTGAACCCCTGCGCCCGCCGTATTCTCGCCCGACCCGGCGAACGCGACGAGCCGGATTCGGCAGGGAAGTTCGGCCGCCATCATCATTCGTGCCTCACCGTCGTCACGGATGCGCCGGGCGACAGCGGGGCCACCTGGTCGTCGGGACAGCAGCCCAACCGGCGGAGCGCGAAAGCGATGGTGGCGACACGCCGAAGGCCGGGATTGAGCCGGGCCCGGCCCTCCTTCACTTCGCCGATGATGACATCGACGCCCTCCTCATCGGTGCCGAGCGCCGGGTCGAGGCCAAGGTAGAGATCCAGCGGCTCGTCGCCGCCTTGGCGATGAACGGTCCGCCGATGAGGAAACCGCACGGCGACGATGTCGAGGTCTGTGACATCGACGGCGAGATCGCGCTGCAAGGCGCGCACGGGTAGCTCCGTCAGGACGAAGTACCCGCTCAGTTCGAGGTAGGCGCGCACGAGCGACACCGAGACGGCCATGAGCTACGCCCCACCTTCGCGCCCAGCTGGCGCGGAAGGGTTGCTGGTGAGGACACGCGCCACGCTCTTCGCGCTCATCGTTCCGCTCCAGCCGCAGATCCGATGCCCGGCTCCGCCGCCTCACGATCACGGCGCACCCCCGGATCGCAGAAACAGTTGGGATGTTTGTAGTGCTCCTCCTCGTAGTACGTCAGGAGACGCGCGACCAGCGCCCGCGGGTCGGCATCGTAGATCACCACGGCACCGGTCTCCTTGCCGCAAATGGCCACCAGGTCCGCGACCGCATCGGCGACTCCGCCGGTGCCGGTGAGCACGCCAATGAGCTTGCCCTCGTCATAGGCGATGGCGAATTCGCCGAGTGTCCCAGAGCGTCCCCCTGCGATGACGATGACATCGGACGATCGAATGTTCTCGACTTCGCGACCCATGAGCCCTGAGCCGGTAAAGATCATGACGTCGAAGCCTTCGATCGGAGATTGATACTTCCCCACGTGCTCATCTCGAGAGAGGCCTGGAGAGACGCCCACGACGAGGCCACCCGCGCTGTTCGCCCCGCGGACGGCATCGTAGGGCAGGCCGGGGCACGCTCCGGTAATGAGCGTGCAGCCTTGCTCAGCGATGGCGCGGCCCAGGGTCTCCAGCCGGGCCGTGAGCTCCGGGTCGGCCACTCCGGACGAGGAACCCATGACTCCAATCGCAAGATTCATCGTGACTGCCCCTCTCCGTCGTCCCGATTTCGAGGGGCGCCCAGCCCGCTATATCGGTAGAGCCGCCAGACGATGTACAGCGCGAACGGCGCCGCGACCGCCATCCAGAGCGCCCCGAGCATCCAGCCGAGCCACGAAACGAACACCAATCCGAGGAACACGACCGTGCAGGCGAGGAACATCAAGGCGAAGGCCATGTAGGCGACTCCGTTCATGGCGATCGTCCGTCCTGGGCGCCCGGCTCCGGCGACAGGCGAGCACGCTTCAGCAGGGCCGAGTTCACGATGACCGAGAGCGAACTCAGGGCCATGGCCGCCGCCGCGAGGATCGGGTTGAGGAAGCCGAGAGCCGCGATCGGGATGCCGACGCTGTTGTAGGCGAACGCCCAGAAGAGGTTCTGTTTGATCGTGCGCATGGTCGCCCGGGAAAGCCGGATGCCTGTCACGACGTCACGCACGTCGTCCTTAATCAGGATGATCCCACCGGTCTCCTTCGCGATATCCGAGCCGGAACCGATAGCCACGCCGATGTCTGCCGCCGCGAGGGCCGGCGCGTCGTTCACGCCATCGCCGACCATGGCCACGACCTTCCCCTGATGCTGGAGGTCCTGAATGATCCGGGCCTTGTCGCCGGGGAGCACCTCCGCGATCACCCGGTCGATGCCGACCATCCCGGCGACCGCCCGAGCCGTGCGCTCGTTGTCGCCGCTGAGCATAATAACTTCGATACCGTCTTGCCTGAGCGCGCTGACGGCCTCGCGTGCTTCCGGCTTGATCGTGTCCGCGACGGCCACGATCCCGGCGAGGCCTCCGTCGTGGCCAACGATCATCGCCGTCTTTCCCTCGACCTCCAGGCGGGCCATCTCCTCCTCGACCGGCGCGTGGTCGATCCCGGATTCGGCGAAGAAGCGGCGGTTCCCGAGGAGCACGGACCGCCCCGAGACCTCTCCGCGGATCCCGCGGCCCATGAGCGCCTCGAACCCCTGAACGGCCGGGAGCGTCAGCCCGCGGTGCGCCGCCTCACGGACGATGGCCTCACCGAGCGGGTGCTCCGAACCGCGTTCAACGGCAGCCGCCAGCGTGAGCACCCCGGCTTCGTCCAATCCGGCCAACGCGATGATGTCGGTCACGCTCGGCGCGCCCACCGTCAAGGTTCCGGTCTTGTCGAACACGACGGTGTCCAGCCGCTGGGCCCGCTCAAGGATATCGCCCCCGCGAATGAGAATGCCCGCTTCGGCGCCCTTGCCAACGCCGACCAGGAGCGCCGCTGGCGTCGCCACGCCGAGGGCGCAGGGGCAGGCGATGATGAGGAC
>CAZQCR010000383.1:0-2700 GCA_964591745.1 uncultured Anaerolineaceae bacterium | reverse complement strand
CCCTCACCCCCCAACCCCCTGCTCCCTCTGCGGAGGGCGAGGGGGAGTAACCGCTGACAGACGCGCGATCTAGCGGCCACCATCCCTCCTCCCCAGCGCCCGGCCGTGGCACCATAGGCCGCGAAGGAGCGCCTGTGTCCGAGGTCATCGATGCTATCCGTAACCGGCGGGCGCGACGGGCGTTCGACCGGCGCTCCGTGGATCGGAACGTGCGGGAGGCGCTCTGGGAGGCGTTCTCGATGGCGCCCAGCCATGGGAACAACCAGACCACGCGGCTGGTTGCGGCCGTATCGACCGAAGCGCACGCGGCGCTGTTCGGCGCGCTTTCCAGCGGCAACCGCCAGTGGGCCGGGGCTGCGCCCGTGCTGGTGGCCGTCTGTGCAATCCCCGGCCAGGACCTGATTCAGGAGAACAGCGACGGGACGACGCGGGAGCTCTGGGCGTTCCACGGCGGCCTCGCCGTCGGCAATCTCTTGGCGCAGGCGACGGCGATGGGGCTCATCGCCCACCCGGTGGCCGGGTTCGATGAGCCGGCGGCGCGGGATGCGCTCGGTATCCCCGTTGATGTGCGCGTCCTTGCTATCGTCGCGATCGGGTACCCGGGAACGGTCGAGAGCCTGGTGCCGGACCTTCAGAAGCGCGAGACCGCGCCCCAGCGTCGACTGCCAATCGACTACGTGGCGGCCGAGGACCACTGGCGCGACGAACAATCCGTGAGCATGAGGGAGTACCGTGACCGCACCGATACGCGCTGAACCCCTGCCGGTGGGCGCCTCAGGCGCGACCGCTATCGAAGTGGCCCGGCGCTGTGCGGCCGCCGCGGAGAAGCTGGTCCGCGAGTACTTCGGGCACACGCAGATCGCGTTTAAAGGTCACCGCGACGTGGTCACGGAGGCGGACGTGGCGGTCGAACGCTCCATCCTAGCGATCCTGGGCGACGAGTTCCCGGCGCACGCGATCCTCTCGGAGGAGACAGCGAGCGACAGCTGGTCGGACGACTGGATGTGGGTGTGCGACCCGATCGATGGGACGCGGAACTTCTCCCAGGGGCTGCCGCACTTCGCCTTCAGCCTGGCGCTCTGCCACGGCGGCCTGCCGGTCCTCGGCCTGACGACGCAGCCGCTCCTGGGGTGGGAGTTCCTGGCGACGCGCGGTGGCGGCCTGACGCTCAACGGCGAACCGGCCGCGGTCAGCCAACGGCGCACGCTGGCAGAAAGCGTCGTCTCGCTCGACCTCGCCTTCGATTCGAATGTTGGCGCCGCGCAGCTGGAGCTCGCGCGGGCGTTGTGGCTGGGTGTCCAGGGGATCCGCGTTTCCGGGTCGGCGGCGCTTGGGTTCGCCTACGCCGCGGCAGGTCTCTGGGACGTGTACGTTCATCGCAGCCTGAAGCCGTGGGACGTGGCGGCGGGCATCATTCTCGTGGAGGAAGCGGGTGGCAGCGTGACCGGGATGCGGGGCGAGGCCGTCGATATCCGCTCGATCGAGGCGGTTGGCGGCACACCGCCCGTGGTCGCTGAACTGCTGGCATTGGCGGCGCGGTCCGGCCTGAGTGCATAATCGCGCCATGCAACGATTAATCTTGGCGGGAAGACCAGCGCGGAAGGCGCGGCGAAGATGCTGATCGTCCTCCCCTCCATCGTCTCCGCTATCGGGGTTGCCTTCGTCGTGGTCGGCGTGGTGGTCGGGCACGAGATCATCCGCGCCATCTTCCTCTCCGTCGGTCTGCTCTTGCTCTGGTTGGATATCTTCCTGACGATGGCGGTGATGCGGCGAACGATGCGGAACATCGACCGCCGCCTTCGCCGGATCGAGGCGAGGCTGACGCCGCCTTCAGACAGCTGAGACGAAGAGCAGGGCGACGGCGGCGCTACTGACGGCGATCACGCCAAACAGCCCATCGCGCCCAAAGAGGCGCGTGGCGCGGGGGCCGGCGCTGAGCACCATGAGGCCGACCCCGGCGGCCAGGGCAGCCCGCACCGGCTCAGCGCTCGCGAGCACGACAGCGGCCAGTGAGACGCCGGCGCCGAACGCGGCGAGGGTGAGGCGGAGGGCGCGCCGGGCGCCTGCGCGATGGGCCGTGCCGCGCACACCGCGGGCCGAATCGGCGGCGATATCGGGGATCTGATTCGCCATGTGCGACGCGAAGCCAAAGAGCAGCCCGACGGGGAAGGCCCACCAGAGTATGGGCTCCCAGGCCCCGGCGGCGGTAAACACAAAGGCGGGGATCAGGGGGAAGGCGAGGGCCATGGGCAACCAGCTGAGGCGGGTGCGCTTGAGGCCGCCATCGTAGGCCAACCCCAGAACGAGCCCGGCAAGGCCGATGGCCCACGGCCCCGGATCCAGCCCGAGCGTGACGAACATCCCAAGCCCGGCTGAGCCAACGGCGATGGCGACCGCTGCGCGACGTGCGACGCGACCAGAGGCGAGAGGCTTCGCGGGCTTGGAGGCGCGGTCAAGCTCTTCGTCGATGACGTCGTTGGCGGCGCCGATAGCGAACTGGTAGAAGAGCATACCAAGCCCAAGCCGGACGTAGAGGGCAACACCAGCTTCCCTATCCGCGAGCGGAACCAGCAGCAGCGTGACAGCCGTTACGAGGAACGAGGGGAAGGGGTGAACCAACCGGAAGGCCCCGAGGACGCGTTCTCGCACCTGCATGGGCCCAGCATAGCCGCCGCGGCCGATGCACCCCCGGCTTCAGGC
>CAZQCR010000382.1:0-2716 GCA_964591745.1 uncultured Anaerolineaceae bacterium | reverse complement strand
GGTTCCGGTCCGCCTTATTCTGGAGCATCTCCAGCGCCCGGATCACCTTCAGCCGCGTGTTCCTCGGGTCGATGACGTCATCCACGAAGCCACGGCCGGCCACGATGTACGGGTTCGCAAAGCGCACCGTGTACTCCTCGATCAGCTCCTTGCGCCGCGCCTCAGGGTCCTCCGCCTTCGCAATCTCTTCGCGGAAGACGATGTTCACGGCTCCCTCCGGGCCCATCACCGCCACTTCCGCCGTCGGCCAGGCGAAGTTCATGTCTCCGCGCAGGCTCTTCGAACCCATCGCGATATACGCGCCGCCGACCGCCTTGCGAATGTTGATCGTGATCTTCGGTACCGTCGCTTCCGCGTAAGCGTAAAGCAGCTTCGCCCCGTGCGTGATGATTCCGCCATACTCCTGGGTCGTCCCCGGCAGGAAGCCGGACGTATCCACGAGCGTGAGCACCGGGATGTTGAAGCAATCGCAGAAGCGCACGAACCGGGCGGCCTTGCGGCTGGCGTTGATGTCGATCGAGCCCGCGAGGACCATCGGCTGGTTCGCCACAAAGCCCACCGTCCGCCCGCCCATCCGCGCGAAGCCGACCACCATGTTCGCCGCGAACATCTCATGGACTTCCATGAAGTCGCCGTCGTCCACGATCCGGTAGATGATCTCGCGCACGTCATACGTACGGTTGCTCTCCGTCGGCACGAGCGTAAGGATGTCCTCCTCCTGGCGCGCCGGGTCGTCACCGCTCGCCAGGAACGGCGGGTCCTCGGCGTTGTTTGAAGGCAAGAAGCTCAGGAGCCGCCGGACTTCGGCCAGCGTCTCTTCCTCACCGTGGACGGCGAAGTGGGCCACGCCGGACCGGCTGGCCAGCGAGATCGCGCCGCCCAGGTCCTCGTGCGTCACCTCTTCGCCCGTCACCGCCCGGATCACATCCGGACCCGTGATGTACATCTGGCCCGAGCCCTCGGTCGCGAAGATGAAGTCCGTGAGCGCCGGGCTGTAAGCGCCGCCACCCGCTGAAGGGCCCATCGTCACCGTGATCTGGGGTACCACCCCGCTGGCGAGCACGTTCAGCGTGAAGATGTCGCCGAAGCCCTTCAGGCTTTCCGACCCATCCTGGATGCGCGCCCCGCCCGAGTCCTGGATGCCCACGATGGGCGCCCCCGTCATCATCGCGAGGTCCATCACCTTCACGATCTTCTCCGCTGCCGCTTCGCTCAGCGATCCGCCGATAACCGTGAAGTCGAAGGCGTAAACGTACACGGGCCGACCATCCACCTTACCCCATCCGCTCACCACGGATTCGCCCGGCACCTCGCTGTTGCGCGGCCGCATCAGCGGGTCCAACTCATCGAAGCTGCCGGCATCCAGCAGGAGGCTAATCCGCTCCCGTGCCGTCAGCTTGCCGCGGGCGTGTTGGGCTTCGACGCGCTTGGCCCCGCCGCCTTCAAGCACCTTCGCCTTCATCGCCTCCATCTGGGCGAGTTTCTGTTCAGCGGTCAGTTGCTCTGCCATCGGGGCCTCTTTGTTCAGCTTCCGGCACGGCAGAGAGAACCCGCCAGCGGACGCCAGCCGAGAGCCTTCGTAGCCGTGACACGTTTCCCGAAAGCCTACCATCGCCGTCCCGTTCGGGCCACGGCACCGGTCCTCGCCAGGGCCCTACGCCGCCAGCGCCGCGCCCTCGCCCAGGCGGTTACGGCCGGCGTGCTTCGCGCCGTACAGCGCGTCGTCTGCGCCCCGGATTGCCTCCTCGACATCCGTCTCGATCGGCGCCAGCCCGATGCTCACGGTAACCTGGATCGGCCCGCTCTCCGTCTCCACCACCGCCCCCGCGATCTCGTCGAGCACCTGTTCGCACCACGCCCGCGCCTCGTCGTAGGAACAGCGGAAAGCGATGGCGAACTCCTCTCCCCCGAACCGCGCCCCCATCCCCGGCCCGCCCGCCAGCCGCAGGGCAACGGCCCGCAGAACAGCGTCGCCCGCGGGATGTCCGTACGTGTCGTTGACGCGCTTGAAGTGATCGATGTCCACCATCGCGATCGTGGTGAACGGCTGCCGTGGTCCAGCAACCCGCGCCATCCACGCCCGGCGGTTCAACACGCCAGTCAGCGAGTCATGATTCGCCATGAACTCGGCCTCTTCGCGCATCCGCTCGATCTCCGAGTTCTTTTCCGCCAGCAGCCGAGCGTTGTCCATCAACATGTCGTTCACGGCCTGCAGCTGTGAAGCCCACTGCAGAATCCGCCCGGCCACATCCAGCCGCGCCGCCAGTTCAGCGGGGTCGAAGGGCTTCGTCAGGAAGTCATCGACGCCAGCCGCCAGCGCCACAAACCGGTCGTCACGCGCCGAGTGCGCCGTCAGCACGATCACGTAGACGTACGAATCGAACCCCGCCGAGCGTACCCGTTCGCAGAGCTCGATCCCCGTCAGGCCGGGCATCTCCCAGTCCGTCACGAGCACGTCGAAGTGCTCCGCCTGGATCGCTTCCCACGCGGCCGCGCCATCCACCGTCGCAACCGCCTCGTGGCCCAGCTCCGCCACCGCGCTGGCCAGCACCTTGCGGGCGAATCGCCCGTCTTCGGCAATCAGGACACGCACGGAGCCTCCCCGCCGCGGCACTGAGCGACGTGATCCGATCATCGGCTTTAACGGTCCAGCCCACAGCCCAGCGCCACCGCGACTTCTCCCGGCGTCTATACTCCGCGCCATGCAAAAGCGCTG
>CAZQCR010000381.1:0-2732 GCA_964591745.1 uncultured Anaerolineaceae bacterium | reverse complement strand
TGGGAGGAGTCTCCCCACCTGAGTCAGTCTTTCGCGTCGGAAAGCGACTTTCGTGGGAGCCTTGCCATCTTCCTGTTCTTGTTGGCTCTGAGACATGCAGACAAGGCCGCCAGCACCGATCAGTTTTATCCGGGTTATCGGTTGCTTCCGGCAGGGTCCGATGCGATCAAGACGTTTGGCCTGCGGCTGCAGCACGGCGCGAAGTTGCAGGAGCAGATAGCCGAGGTCCTCGGCGAGACGAGAGCCCAGTTCGTCACGAAGTGGCCGGAACGCGCCGCGACGCTGGCGGCGGCGAAGCTCGGCGGGCGCTATTGGGACAGCGACGATGAGTTGCCGAGCGCCCTCGGAAGCTGACGCATTTACGCCGCCCGGCGGATCCGCATGGTGAACGTGATCGCTGGTGCGTCGTTACGTGCGGCATTATGAGATCGTCGGCAACGGGCTCACCTACAATCGTGAGAACGCTTCGCCAACGGCAGCCTTCTTCGATGTCGGCGACACCTGGACCGAAGACACGCCGACCTTCACCCAGATCACTTCGAACCTGAAGGTGATGGGTGGCGACGCGGACATCGACAACTTCCTGAAGTCCACCCGTTCGAACCTGCAAGACCTGGAGGCGGCGATCGTCCAGCTCAAGGCGCGGGCGGTGCGGACGCTCTTCGATACGACGTTCGTGAACGGCAACGTGAGCACGAACCCGAAGAGCTTCGACGGCATCGACCGGCTCTGCATCGTGGGCCAGACGGCGAGCATGGGCGTCAACGGCGCGACGCTCTCGCTGGCGAAGCTGGATGAACTGGTCGATATGGTGAAAGGCGGGAAGCCGGAGATGCTGCTGATGAGCAGGCGGACGCGGCGCAGCCTGAACGTGCTCGCCCGGTCCTCGGGCAGCTTCCTGGAGGCGGACCGTGACGAGTTCGGGCAGATGCTCCAGTTCTACGACGGCATCCCGATCGGGATCAACGACTTCATCAGCGACGCGCAGACGGTCGGTTCGAGCACGGATTGCAGCACGATCTACGCGATGCAGTTCGGCGACGGCGGCCTGAGCGGGCTGACGGCGCCGGGCGGGCTGACCGTCGAACGGGTCGGCAGCCTGGAGACGAAGGACGCGACGCGGATCCGGGTGAAGTGGTACGCCAGCCTGGCGCTGTTCAACACGGTGAAGCTGGCGAAGCTGACGGGTGTGCGCCCGTAGGCAGCTGGCCGTGGGCAGGAGGAACGAGTGCGTGACGCCTACGCCGCGCCCTCGTTCCCCGCCCGGCTCCCAGGTGAAGAGCGGGCCGCGCGGCGGGCCTAGCGGCGAGCGGCGGTAAAGTGGCCTGAACGCCCGCCTGTAACGTCAGCCGTCGATCGCGGACTACCACTATCAGCACACGCAGGATGGTGATTCATTGACTCTCGGAACAACGGGATTTTCACGCAGGCGGCTTCTCGGTGGCATCGGCGCCGGGTCCCTCGGACTTGCGGCCCTCACACTTGTCGGCTGCGGCGATGACGACGACGGCGCCACGGCGTCGCCCACGACCAACGCCCCCACGGCCTTCAACCTCGTCGCCGGCTGGTACCGCGGCAAGGAAGTGAAATACTACGACTTCGGCATGAACACGAAACTGGCGAGCGCGTCCAGCGCCGCCGTTGGCAGCGCTCCGCTGTACGCGTTCATCACCGGGAAGAACGCCGATGGCACGCCGAAGCTCGTGGCCGGCCAGCACAACATCGTCACGGCGAAGCCTGGCGACGCGGGCTACAGCGACCTCTGGCAGGTGAACATGGTGACCGTGCCGGAAAGCTACAAGGCCGATACCGTGAAGTCGAAGGCCGACATCGACAAGGGCGGCTACGCAGTGACGGCGACAGAGATGCTCGTCAACTGCCCGATCGTCCCGGCCGGAGCGAAGCTGGAGGGCGGCGAGAAAATCATCCAGGGCTGGCTCAACGGCGCCGAGGTCTTCTACCCGGACTTCGGAGCGAACCTGCCCGTGGCCATCCCTATCTGGGCGTTCATCACCGGCCTCGACGACAAGGGCATGCCGAAGTTCGTGAAGGACCAGAAAAACATCATCGACGCCGTCCCCAAGGATGCCGGCTATAGCGCGTTCTGGCAGGTGAACATGGTCACGGTCCCGGCCGACTACAAGGCGAACGCGCTGAAATCGGCCGAAGATGTCACCAGGTCTGGCTACAAGATCGCGCCAACGCAGCTCCTCGTGAACTGCCCGGTTACCGTCGTTTAGGGAGACCCGGGCGGGGCACGGCGGTGCTCCTCATCGGCAAGACTGAGCACCATCGATTCCGGCCAGCGGCTCTCGGCCAGGAGGGGGACGGGCAATCCGCCCCCTCCTTTTCACGTCATCGCAACGTAAAGGGAGCCCACAGCGCTTGACGCGCATGATACTGTGCGATTCACGCCTCTTCGCAGAGTAATAGACCCAAGCGATAGGTAGAGAGAAGGCAGCCATGGGCTGGATCAACAAAGTACTCCACCGCGAGGCAGCGGCGCCGACGAAAGTGGGCTTCGACGCCCAGAAAATGGTGAGCTCCGGGATGGCCGTGAGCACGGAACAGGAGCGGATGAACCGCGACCTGATGGAGGCCGAAGTCGACGCCTCGAAGGCGAAGCGGGTGGCGGAACAGGCCGCGAACAAGTAGGGCAGAGCGGCCCGTGCGGCCGCCGCGCTAGGCGGGCGGGGCCGCGTTTTCCCCACGAATTGGCGCGCTCCGCTTGC
>CAZQCR010000380.1:0-2755 GCA_964591745.1 uncultured Anaerolineaceae bacterium | reverse complement strand
CAGACCCTCATCAAGACCGTGCTGGCCCCGATGTTCAAGGCCCGCATGCTCGGCGTCGCCGGCTGGTACTCCACGAACATCCTCGGCAACCGGGACGGCGAAGTACTGGATGACCCGGAGAGCTTCAAGACCAAGGAAGAGTCGAAGCTCGGCGTCCTTGAGTACATCCTCCAGCCCGAGGTCTACCCGGAACTCTACGGCGAGATGTACCACAAGGTTCGCATCAACTACTACCCGCCGCGCGGCGACAACAAAGAGGGATGGGACAACATCGATATCTTCGGGTGGCTGGGCTACCCGATGCAGATGAAGATCGACTTCCTCTGCCGGGACTCGATCCTCGCGGCGCCGCTCGTCCTGGACCTCGCGCTCTTCCTGGACCTCGCCAAGCGCGCCGGCATGAAGGGCATCCAGGAGTGGCTCAGCTTCTACTTCAAGAGCCCTCAGCACGCGCCCGGGCTCTACCCGGAGCACGACCTCTTCATCCAGCAGACGAAGCTGAAGAACACGCTCCGTTACATGATGGGCGAAGAGCAGATCACCCACCTGGGCATCGAGTACTACGACAACGAGTAACGCTGGTGGCACGAAGCTGAAAGGACGGCCGGTTCAGCGCTGCTGAACCGGCCGTTTGTCGTCGCCATCCCGCTCCTTCAGCCAGGCCGCCCAGAGCCTGTCCCGCCGGCGGCTGCCCGATCGGTAACCGATCTGCCCGCCGATGAGCGGTCCGAAGACCTGTGCCAGCAGGTAGCCACCGAGGATGAGCACAGTGAAAGCGAGGGCGGGGTGGCCGATCAGACCCGGCCCGTACAGGACCATGACGAGGAAGAGGGCGGCTGCCACGATCAGCCCGAAGAAGGCGCCACTGTGGACCCAACGCGCCTCCGTCTTCTGGCGGGCGGCGTAGGCCCGGAGAACCTCCTGCGGGACTTCGTCGACGGTCGCCCACTCGCTCGTCGCCGAATCACAGAACGGGCAGGCGGCGTCGCTCTCCCGAAGGCGACCGTAGCAGAAGCCGCAAAAACGCCCTTTCACCGGCACCTTCCGCGAGAGCCGCTCCTCCATCTTCTCCTGGAGCCGGTCGAGGTACGGGTAGGGCGTGACGTAGCCCGCGACGCCTTCGAGCGTTTCGTCCGGCTCGACCCCGGGGGCGTGGGAGGTTGGGTGCGTGGACATCGGCGCTCAGTATACTCGCGCGGCTCACTCGGCCAGGAACTCTTTCACCACGCGCGCGAATTCGGCCGGCTGATGCAACGGCACCTGGTGCCCGGCGTCCGCGATTTCGACAAACCGCGCGTGAGGCAGACGTGCGACCATCTGCTCCGCGATCTCCCGGGAGAGCACCTTGCTCTTCTCCGCGCGGATAACGAGCGTTGGGCAGGTGATGTGTTCGAGGCTCTCCCAGAGGTACGGGATCTCCACCAGCGCCGCGCGCCCCGTCGCCTGGTTGATCTGCGGGTCGAAGCGGAAAACGAGGTTGCCCGAAGCCTCATCGAGCACCAGCCCGGCCATCACCTGGCGGAGCAAAAACTCCGCGCTTGCGCCGGGGTACATCGCCGCGAAGTGCTCTAGCGCTTCCGCCTCCGTCGGAAAGCCCGGCGCCTGCCGCGATTCTCCGGTGCTCTTGCGAATGCCCCGCGCTCCCGCTTCCGCCATTTGCGGCCCCATATCGGCCAGGACAAGGTGCTTCAGCCGGTGGCTGTGGTCTCGTGCGTAGGACATCGCAATCCGGCTGCCGATGCTGTGCGCGACGAGATCGAACGCCTCCAGGTCCAACTCCTGGACGAGCCCACGAAGGTCCATGGCGAACGCCCAGACGAGGTAGCCACCCGGCGCATGGTCCGTTTCGCCGTGGCCGCGAAGGTCGGGAGCGTAGACCGTGTACTCCGGCCGGAAGCGCTCGGCAACGTGCTCCCAGTAGCGGGCATTGTTCATGAGGCCATGGAGGAGGACAACCGGGTCGCCCTCCGGGTCACCCCAGCGGATGTAGTGGTGCTGGAGGCCGTGCAGCGGGAGGTAGTGGTCCTCCCCGGCGCCGGGGTGCGTTGTCGGTACGGGGAGCGATGATTCAACGGTCACGCCCAGAGTATAGCGCCAGCCAAAACCGCAAGCGCTGCCCTCCGAACGCGACGGAATGCCGCGAGATTACAAAGATCCCGCAGAAACGCCCTACTCCGCGCCGGTTCGAGCGTACGATGCGCGTATGGCAGGGCCGATCATCGGTATCACGTCGTCCATCGCTCCCCCGGGCGTCAGCCCGGAGCGCGCCGTCTTAAACGGCGCCTACATCGAGGCGGTCCAACAGGCCGGGGGCGTTCCCCTCCTCTTACCACCACAGCTTCATCCCGAGCAGCTCAACGCCTTGCTCGACATCGTCGATGGCGTGGTCCTCAGCGGCGGTGGGGATGTCGCCCCGTCGCTCTACACGATCGAAGCGGCGCACCCGACCGTGGGCGGCGTCTCCAGCCAGCGGGATTCGACCGAGGCCGCCGTCATCCGCCGTGTCCTCGCCGATCAGAAGCCGATCTTCGCCATCTGCCGCGGTATGCAGGTGCTCAACGTGGTGCTCGGGGGCACGCTCTACCAGGACATCGGCTCGGCGATCGGCCACGACATCGCCCATCAGCAAACCAGTGCGGGCTTCGGCCGGGCCGACTTCACCCACACCGTCGATGTCCGCTCGGGCACTCTCCTGGCGAACCTGGTTGGCACCGGCAGCACGGCCGTGAACTCTATGCATCACCAGGCGCTGCGG
>CAZQCR010000379.1:0-2775 GCA_964591745.1 uncultured Anaerolineaceae bacterium | reverse complement strand
TCGGAGCAATCTCGGGACTGGCGCTGATGGTTGCGGCCATCGCGCTTGCAGACACGGCGAGCGTGGACTTCGAAACCTACACGCTCGGCACGGTGAACGGCCAGGATGGCTGGAGCAGCACCGGCGCCGCAGGTGGCGGCTGCGCGGTCTACGACCACTCCGTCGTGACGAACACTTACGGCTACACATCATTCGGCACGAAGAGCCTGCGCATCTCCAACGCCGTAACGTCCGGCTGCTTCGGCGACCACACCTTCTCGAAGCCGATTTCCGACGAGGCGGGTGAAGCTTCAGCCGTCGGCCTGCCGGTGATCGGCGGCGTCCGTAAGCCGCACTTCGAAGCTGAATGGGACTTCGCATCTACGGTTCCCGGCGCTCTGCAGGCAGGACTCTCCGTCGTTGCCAGCCCGGACAGGGGTGATGGTGCCCGCATGAGCTGGGTACAGATGGCCGACACACCAACTGGCCTGGCTGTGAACTTCTATGACTACCAGTCGGGAGCGGTCGAAGTCGGTTGCGTCACCGGTGACAACTTCATCTTCTCGAGTGTAGCGACGGGACTGGACCGCACCGTTCCCCATCGTATCAAGGTCACGATGGACTTCATCGCTGGCCCGGCGAACGACGTGGTCAACGTCTACGTAGACGGCGTCTTGCTCCACACGGGCACGAGCTGGGAGGATTACTTCCGCGAGTGCGAAGGCAACCCTACGCGGACCGTCGATTCCGTCCTCTTTCGTACCGGAGGCGCGGCTGCGCCCGCGACGGCAGGCAAGGGCTTCCTCATCGACAACCTGACCATTCGGTCGGGCGTGGGGCCACCGTTGAACGCCGATGCCTGCAAGAAAGGCGGCTGGGCGACCTTCGACATCCCACGGGCGTTCACCAATCAGGGGGACTGCGGCAGCTACGTCCAGAACGGGAAGTAGCCAAGACCATCCCGCGAACATCGAGCGAGAAGGGCCGCCGAAAGGCGGCCCTTCCACCCGCTCCATCAGCCCACGGCCCCCGTAGTCGCGCCCCACCGCGGGCGCGGGTTGTTCGCCCGCCCGAGTCCGCACCCGACCGTCAGGGAGGGCTAACGGTCCACCGGGTGCCATCGCCAGGCACCACGCCCGCTCGAGTCCGTAGCCCGACCGTCAGGGAGGGCTAACGGTCCACCGAGCGCCATCGCCCAGGCACCCCGCACGCGCGAGTCCGCAGCCCGACCGTCAGGGAGGGCATTCGCCCACCGAGCTGGCTGCCCGATCGTCAGCAGCCCGGCCGCCAGGCAGCGCTTCCACCCGCTCCATCAGCCCACGCCCCCCGTAGTCGCGCCCCACAGCGGGCGCGGGTTGTTCGGACCATCCCCGGCCGCGCCCAGCGCCGCGCCTACCCCGAATTCGTGGCCGCCGCCGCCGGCTCCCCCGCCGCTCCACCACCGCCGCCCTCGGCCTCGTTCAGCTGCTCATCCCCCACCCGGTACCGCCACAACGCCGGCATCGCCGCCGCCACCGCCCCCAGCACCGCGATGCAGCCCACGCCGCCGCTCACCACCGCGAACGTTGCCGTCGTGAACGCCGCCACGAACCCCGATTCCACCGCCCCCAGCTGGTTCGAAGCCCCGATGAAGAGCATGTTCACCGAGGTCACCCGTCCCCGCAGCGCGTCCGGCGTTGAAAGCTGGATCGTCGTCTGGCGCATCACCACGCTCACCTCATCGCTCATCCCGATGAACGCGCAGGCCGCCAGCGAAAGCGGGAACGACCGCGATAGGCCGAACACAATCGTCGAAAGCCCGAACGCCAGCACCGCGAAGATCAGCATCCTCCCCGGCCGCCGTGCCGGCGGGACGAAGACCAACAGCACCGACATCACCAGCGCCCCGCCGTCGATCGCCCCCAGTAGCAGTCCATAGCCGAGTGAGCCCACATCCAGGATGTCCCGCGCGTAGACCGGCAGCAGTGCCGTCGCCCCACCGAAGATCACCGCGAACATATCCAGCGTCATCGCCCCGAGGATCACCTGGCGGCTGCGCACGAATCGCACGCCCTCCATCACCCCTTCCAGCCCAACGGACCGCTTCTGCGCTTCGCCTGCCCGCGGCCGCAGGATGACGAGCATGCCGATCGATGCCGCCATCAAGCCGCAGAGCACGACATAGGCGAGCCCCACGCCCGAGGCCCAGATCAACAGGCCGCCCACCGCCGGGCCGGTCACGAACGCCAGCTGCTGGAACGTCCCGCCCACCACGATCGCGTTCGCGAACGCATCCTTACTCACCACCTGCGGTAACAGCGCCTGGCGCGCGGGCCATTCGAATACCGAGGCCATCGCGATCACGAACACCGTCCCATAGATAAGGGGGAGGCTCGCGTCGCCCCTCACCGTCACCGCCATCAGCACCAGCGCCGCCGCCAGCGCCACGGCCTGTGCCCCGATCGCCAGCTTCCGCCGGTCGAAGCTATCCGCCACGGCCCCGGCCACCAGGCTCAGCCCCAGCGATGGCACGAACCGTACCAGCCCGATCACCCCCAGCTGCCACTTCGACTCGGAGATGTCGTAGACCTGCCAGAAGACGGCCGCGTTCAGCATCGTCGCAGCCATCCCCGAACCAAGCCGCCCGCAGGTGAAGAGGAGGAAATCGCGCTGCCGCAGCGCCGCAAACGGGTCGTGCCGCTCGCCGCTCAACCGCGTCCGCCAGGGGTTATCGTACGCATCCCGGCATCGTAGCCGCCGAACATCGCAGTGACGAAGGTGCGATTCAATCGCATGCGCAGAACCCAGGGTCGAGCA
>CAZQCR010000378.1:0-2777 GCA_964591745.1 uncultured Anaerolineaceae bacterium | reverse complement strand
TCCATGGCCGCCGCGTGCTGAACCGGGCAAGGCGTTCGGGTGAGGGAAAGACTGTCATGGTGGGCCTCCTGAATTTTTCAGTGACTCTTCGTTCACTTGAATGAACTGTCATTCACATTAGCGGCCAGCCCCCGTCCCCCACAACCCCCTTTTGGCGGAGATGGACCCCCCAATGTGACTGAGCTAACAGAACACCCGATTTGCATGAACGAAGCGTTGTCACGAAGATGACGTGTTGAATGAGCAGTCATTCACGGTGCCACGCGGGCTCCGAACTGAGGGGAAGCAGATGAGCAAGGTCACCGTCGAACATACCGAGGCACGCCGACGCGCCATTCTTGAATCAGCCACGCGCGTGTTCTCCCGCAAGGGCATTCAACCGGCCACCATGGCCGAGATCGCCGACGCCGCCGGTGTCTCGGCCGGGGCGATCTACCGCTACTTCCCCAACAAGGAAGCACTCGCCGCCGCCTGCATGGCCGATAACGCCGAAGAGATGCTCGACGATTGGCAGCGCAAGGCCGAGGGCGACCTCGACCCCATCTCCGTCTTCAACGAGATCGCCCGCCAATCCTTCGAAGAGATCGAAGCCGAAGCCGCCGAAGACCTCACCCGCCTGATGCTCGAAAACACCCTCTCCGCCAGCCGTTCTTCCGACCCGGCTGTCAGGGAAGCCATCCGCGGTCACCACGAGGTCATCATCGGCGGCCTGGACCTCGCCCTGCGCCGCGCCCAGGAGGCCGGCCAGTTGCCAGCCACGATCCCATCGAATCACCTCGCCGCCGCCCTCTTCGCCTTCTACATGGGCGCCCGCATGGCCCGCCTGCTCGCGCCCGAAACCGACACGGCGGCCCAGCTGGAGGCCGTGCGGATGCTCCTCGAACTCGCGAGCAATCGCAACTGCTGAACGCTCGCCCACATTCGGCGATCGTCCGTACCCGGCGGCCGATCGTACAATCCCCAGGGCCGCACACCCATCGCGGCCCACGATAGGAGACGCAAACGTGACGAAGATTATCGATATCGAAGGCATCGGCCCCGTATTCGCGGAGAAGCTGGAAGGCGCCGGCATCAAGACCGTTGAAGCCCTCCTCAAGGCCGGTGGCGCCGCCGCCGGCCGCAAAGACCTCGCGACGAAGACCGGCATCGATGCCGGCAAGCTCCTCGAATGGGTCAACCGCGCCGACCTCTATCGCATCAAAGGCGTCGGTTCGGAATTCTCCGACCTCCTCGAAAACGCTGGCGTCGACACGGTCAAGGAGCTGGCCACCCGCCGGGCCGACAACCTCCACGCGAAGATGACCGAAGTGAACACGGCCAAGAAGCTCGTCCGCCGCGCCCCCACCCTCGCCGAAGTCGAAGCCTGGGTCGCCGAAGCCAAGACCCTCCCGGCGGCCGTTACACACTAACCAGCAGCTCCCGCGGCGCGCTCGCCTCTCACTGGGAGCGCGTTTTCACCCACGACCGGCGTCCCCAGCCCCGCCGTGCCGATGCCGTGCTGCCCCAGCCCACAGGAGGCACAGCCGTGGCCGACCTCTACATCGGGAAGACGTTCAACCCCGCCGACCGTTCGCTCGGCGAGCCCTTCCGCCTCGATTCGAGCGACCTCACGACCCACGGGATCGTCATCGGCATGACCGGCTCGGGCAAAACCGGTCTCTCCGTCTGCCTCATCGAAGAGGCCCTCCGCGCGAAGATCCCCGTCATCGTCATCGACCCCAAGGGCGACATGGGCAACCTCGCCCTCGCCTTCGACCGCCTCTCCCCGGAACAGTTCGAACCCTGGATCGACCGCGACGAGGCCGCACGCGAGGGCAAGACGCCGACCCAGGTCGCAACCGATACCGCCGCAACCTGGACGAAAGGCCTCGCCGATTGGGGCCTTGGCCAGGCCGATGTCGCCGCCTACGCCAACAGCCGCCGTGTCCGCATCTTCACCCCCGGCGCCAGCGCCGGCATCCCGATCAACCTGATCGACGACCTTTCCGCCCCCACCGGCGACTTCGACGCCGAAGAGGAGGAGTATCGCGACGAGATCGATTCGATCGTCACTGCCCTCCTCGGCTTCGTGAAGATCGACGCCGATCCGATGAGCAGCCGCGAGTACATCCTCCTCTTCAGCCTCATCGAAGCCGCCTGGCGCAAGGGCCATGACCTCGACCTCGAAACGCTCATCGCCCAGGTCGCCAACCCACCCATCGGCCGCGTGGGTGCCCTTCCGCTCGAGTCGTTCTACCCCCAGAAAGAGCGCAACGGGCTGATGTTCGCGCTCAACAACCTCGTCGCCTCGCCGCCGTTCGAGATCTGGCGCAAGGGCGAACCGATCGACATCGAAAGCTGGGTGCGAACCGCCGACGGCCTCCCCCAGCTCACGATCATCTCGACGGCCCACCTCGATGACGAACAGCGCATCTTCGTCACCGCCCTCGTCCTCAACAAGTTGAAGACCTGGATGCGCAAACAGCCCGGCACCAGCGAACTGCGCTGCCTCTTCTACATGGACGAGATCTTCGGCTACTTCCCACCGACCGCCAACCCGCCCACGAAGAAGCCGCTCCTCACCCTCCTCAAGCAGGCCCGGGCCTACGGCGTCGGCGTCCTCCTCTCCACCCAGAACCCGGTCGACCTCGACTACAAAGGCCTCGGCAACATGGGCTTCTGGGCCATTGGCCGCCTTCAGACCGAGCAGGACCAGCGCCGCGTTCGCGAAGGGATCGAAGCCGCCCTCGCCGAAACCGCCGGCGGCGTCAGCTTCGATGAGCTGATGGGCGGCGTCC
>CAZQCR010000377.1:0-2788 GCA_964591745.1 uncultured Anaerolineaceae bacterium | reverse complement strand
CGGTCCCCTCCATGATCACCGTTTCACCTTTAGCGAAGCGCCGTTCCTTCAGCAGGTGGCCGATCTGCTCGACATCCTTCCGATCGAGCCCAGCGAAGAGCTGCACACGATGGAGCGAATCAACAGGGTTGCTCGGCGTGCTGTCGGCCCTGGCCTGGGCGGGCGAACTCCCCGTCGTCACGGCCCGGCACTGGAGCAAATAGAGCGTCCCGCCCGCGAAGGCCCATTCGATGTCTCGCCCGCGGCCGTAAACCTCCTCGCAACGGGTGGCCAGCCGGGACAACGCGTCGAGGTCCGTATCGTCGAGGCAGAGCGTTTCAGCGCGCTCAGGGGGGATCTTCTCTTCGAACGTGCCCCCAGCCGGGACCGAGCGAATCGCGATCTTCTTGCGGCCGGGCTTGCGCTCCAGCACTTCTCCCGAACGGCCGATCCGGAAGTGGTCCGGGATGACCAGGCCGGCGACCACGGCCTCGCCCAGCCCCCAGGCGGCCTCGATCAGGCGCTCATCGGCCCCGGTAACCGGGTTCTGGGTGAACATCACACCCGCCGTATCCGGTGCTAGCAGCGTCTGGACCACTACGCCGACGCTTGGGCGCGTGAAGAGGCCAACGCGCTGGCGGTAGGTGATGGCCGAATCGGAATTCGCCGACCACCACACTTCCCGGACCGCGTCCGGTACCTCGGCCGCCGATCGAACGTTCAGGAGCGTGAGATGCTGGCCGGCGAAACTTGAGGACGCGCCGTCCTCGTCCGCAGCCGACGAACGGACGGCGAACGGGCCATGCAGCCCCACCATCGCCTTCGCAACCGCTTCGATCGCTCGCGGATCGGCGGAAGCGACCGCCTCGACGAGGTCACCAGAAAGCGCTATGCCGGGCGGGATGGGCAGGCCATCGCGCGTGGCGTCCCCCAGCCCCACGGCCTTCGAGCCGTAGAGGGATGTCTCTCGGGCTTTCGCGAGGGGAACGGCCTTCTTCACCCGAGCACCGTCACCTCGCCGGCCGTGCCGTCGACGCGAATTCGGGCGCCGTCGGCGATGAGGACGGTCGCATCGCGCGTTCCCACCACCCCCGGGATTCCGGTCTCACGCGCCACGATCGCGGAGTGCGAAAGGAGGCCGCCGTTGTCGGTGACGATAGCCCCAAGGAGCGGCAGCAGAATGTTGAACGCTTCCGTCGTGGACTCAGTGACAAGGACATCGCCCTTCATAATCCGGCCAAACTCGGCCGGGCCCGAGATGAGACGCGCCGGGCCTTCGTACACGCCCGCGCTCGCCGCCAGCCCGTGCAGGACGTGCTCCTCGTGCTGCTCCTCGGAGCTGCCGAACAGGTGCCCCAGGGCGACGAACGTCGCGCCCATCAACCGCCCGACGGCGGGAGGCAGGGCCGAGAGGTCCGGTGGAGGAGGGGCGGGTGGGCCAAGCGTCGGTGGGACGTCCTTGGCGCTGTGCGTCAGCCGGTAGTCGGCCCGGCGGGCGAGCTCTTCCGCCGATGGCCCGCCCGAACCGAGGAGCATCGCCCGCATCTCTTCGATGCCAGCATCGACGACATGGACGGGGTTGCCGATGCGGCCCCTGCTGGCCAGGCGGCGGCCCGCGGCCAGGGCCGCACGGCGCATGAGCCCTGAGGCCCAGATGTCGCTATAGACGCCGCGTTCATCGCGCAGGCGGTACATCAGCCGGGCTTCGCCGAGGAGGCCATCGAACTCCGCCTGGTGTTCCGCCGGCACCCTGGCCCGAACCTCGGCGATGCGCTCCTCGACGTGGGAGACCTCCTGGCTGGATGGATCGACAGCGATCCTGATCGCCCTGAGCAGCGCGTCCGGCATCTCAAGCGCCGAGGGCTCACAGATATCGAATCCGTCGAGCAGCCGGTGCCCCACCAGGTCGAGGTAGCCGCCAACGGCCTGCCCCGCTTCACCGGGAAGGGAACGCAACGCGGCCAGCACCCGCCCGGGCTCGTCCTGGGAGTCGAGCAGCTGCTGGGCCGCGGCGTCGTTGGAGAAGGCCTTGATCAGCCGCGCGCGCTCATCGGACCCTCCCGAGGAGACGTCCGACGCGCCCCGCATCAGGCCAAGCAGTTCCGACGGTGGCAGGCCACTCCAGCCGCCGACCTGGATCAGGAAGTCGCCGACGGGGAGCACGGCCGAGGCGGTGAACCGCATGTGTTGGGTGATCATCGCGGCGTGGTGGTCGCGGCAGCGCGTCAGGTAGTCGGCCAGCTCCGCGTCAGAAAGTGCATCCGGGTCAACCGCCTGGATGGCTCGATGGGCGACGACAGATGCAGGCTTGATCTTCGTGTCCCACTCCTCGAGCTGCTCCCGCCAGACCTTCTTCACGAAGACCTCTTCGGCACGCTGGAAGCGCGCGGGAATCTCGGAGTCTGGGGCCGGCAGAATCTGGTTGTACGCGAACCCGTTCACATAACCGGAGGCGAGGCCGTCGATGAGCATCCCGTAGAATCGGGCGAAATCGTTCGTACCTTTCCTGAAGGCAGCCGGGTGGGTCTCCGTCCAGTAGCGGGTCGCGGGTCGCGGGAAATGGACCGGATCCTGCTCCCAGGATCCTGGACCCGGAGGCTCGAAACGAAGCTCAATGGACGTGTCTTTGTTGGTCACGTGGTTGCCCTCCGTCAGACTCCCGATGCCGGGCGCCAGCGCGGCGATTATTGCCGCTCCCCTCAGACTTGGCAAGGCGCTTGCACAGTCAACCAATCTCCATCTGCGCTTCGCTGCCTCGCCACGGCGTCGCCAAAACGCGGCCCACGATACCGCGACGGGCGTTGACGTT
>CAZQCR010000376.1:0-2789 GCA_964591745.1 uncultured Anaerolineaceae bacterium | reverse complement strand
CCGCCCCCGCCCGCCGGCGCGGTCACGGTGAGCGTCGTCGACTTCGCCTTCGCCCCCACAACCGTCAGCATCCAGGCTGGGACCACCGTCCGTTGGATCAACAACGGCAAGGCGCCCCACACCGTCACCTCCGACAACGGCAACTTCGGCAGTCCCGTCATGAACGCCGGCCAGGCCTTCGATAGCACCTTCTCGACCGCCGGTCAGTTCAGCTATACCTGCTCCATCCACCCCGAAATGACCGGCGTCGTCTCCGTCACCGGTACCGCGCCGCCTCCCGGGCCCGGCCTCCCGCCGGCCGCACCGCCGCCGCCTCCAGCCCCGGCGGCACCCCCACCGCCACCGCCCGCCGCCACGGACCTCGCGATCAGCATCATCGATTTCGACTTCTACCAGGCCAGTCACTCAGTTCCCGCCGGCACCACCGTGACCTGGACGAACAACGGCCGCGCCATCCATACCGTGGCCGCGAACAACAAGTCGTTCTCCAGCCCCGTGCTGAGCACCGGTGGCTGGTTCCAGTTCACCTTCGAAAGCCCGGGCACGTACGACTACTTCTGCGGCGTCCATCCATCGATGATCGGGACAATCACGGTCACGCCGTCCGTTTCAGGCGCGCCGGCCTCGACGCCGAAATCCGTACCCCTCACGCCGCCACCGCCGCCGCCCGCCGTCGACCCTTCGGCTCGCCAGGTCGAGGTGCGCGACTTCACCTATAACCCCGCCGTCGTCAGCATCACACCGGGCACCACCATCGCCTGGACGAACGTCGGCGTAGCCGTTCATACCGTCACCGGTACCGATGGCTCGTTCAACAGCGGGATCATGGGGTCCGGGGGCGTGTTTAGCCGGACCTTCACCGAACCCGGCACCTACGAATACTTCTGCGCCGTTCACCCCGATATGAAGGCGACTATCGCTGTGACCGGTGTCGATGGCCTCGCGCCCCCGCCCGCTCGCACCGCTGCCCCTTCCGATGCCGCGCCGGTAGGGGGCGCCTCCAGCTCCACGCTCGTCGTCCAGGCCCTCGACTTCTTCTTTTCGCCTGGTGGCGTGACCGTCCGGGCCGGCGCTGTGGTTCGTTGGACCAACGCCGGCGCCGCCGCCCACACCATCACAGCCGACGATGGCTCCTTCGATAGCGGCATGCTCCCCCGTGGCGCCAGCTTCAGCCGCGCCTTCAACTCCCCCGGCGTCTTCAGCTATCGCTGCGACCTCCATCCCGGCATGGCCGGGAACGTCACAGTGCTCGCCGGACCCGGCGGCGCGATCGCCTCTCCGTCTGACTCGGTCGACGCGACGGACGGCGCGGGACCAGCAGGCGCGCAGCCCGCAAGCGGCGCCCCGGCCGGCATGACCTTCACCGCCTCCATCGCCGATTTCGAGTTCCAGCCCGCCACGCTCCGGATCGCCACCGGCGACACGATCACCTGGAAGAACGACGGCGTCGCGCCTCACACCGTGACCGCCAGGGACGGCGCCTTCGGCAGTGGCTTGATGAAGACCGGCGATACCTTCTCCCACCAGTTCACTACCGCCGGGTCGTTCCCGATCCTCTGCGCGGTCCACCCGAATATGACGATGGAAGTGGTCGTCAGCGACAAGACCGCCGGGGCGACCACATCGCCGCACTCGGCCGCGAACACGACGCCGAGAGGGGCCGCGGCGGCGACCGGGCTCGCCGGGCGCGTAAGCTCTGCCGCCGGCGCGGCCGGGGAAGCCTGGACGATCGTCCTCTTCAGCTTCCTCGGCCTCATGGTCCTCACCTTCGCCCTGCTCCTCGCCTTCGCCTACCGCCAGAAGCTCATCGCCGCGGCGGAACTGCGCGGCGCCGAGAAGGCCGCCGAAGGGCGCGAATCCGCCATCGTCTGACCCGGAGCCCGGCCTTGCGCACGGGCGATGCTACTGCACCGCCTGTGCGCGCCCCCGTTCCTGGATCGCCCGTCGCCGCTCGGCCACCATCTCCTGATTCACGTTCTTCCGGCTGTACTCATCCGAGGCAATCAGCTCCAGCCGAAGCCCCTCGCGCAGCGAAGTCTCGTACCCCTCATCGGCGATCCGCTTCACTTCGCGCACCACGCCCTGGTCACACGACTGGATATCTCGCGCGAGTTGCATCGCCACCATCATCAGCTCGTCCGCCGGGATCACACGGTTCAGCAGACCCCACCGTTCCGCCTGCTCCGCTCCAAGGTAGTTGCCCGTGAAGTGCAGCTCCTTCGCCCGGCCGATCCCGATCCACCGGCCCAGCCGCTGGCTCAGCCCCCAGCCCGGCACCACACCGACCCGCACGTGCGTATCGGCGAAGCGCGTGTTCGGCGTTCCAATCAGGAAGTCGCACATCAACGCCAGCTCGAAGCCACCGGTAACCGCCACGCCGTTGATCGCGCCGATGATCGGGCGGTCGAACTCTTCGAGCGCGCGCCGGAGCTCCGTATTCGTCACCGCCGCGAGCCCGCCCGGCGCACCCGTCTCGCCGCCAAGCTCCTTCAGGTCCAGGCCAGCGCAAAACGCCCGCCCCGCGCCCGTCAGGACGACCACATCCACTTCCGGGTCAGCCTTTAGCTCATCGAACGCCGCAACGAGGGCCGCCCGCAGCTCCGCCGACAGCGCGTTCATCGATTCCGGACGGTTTAGGGTGACGATCGCCACCCCATCATGGATCTCCGTGAGCACAACAGGCATGGCGTACTTCCTTCGCGCGAGAGTCCGGCCATGGTAGCCGATGTTCCGTTACCGGGACCGCGAATCGCCCGGCCCGCAGTCCCCTCGCCCAGCGCACTGGGAGG
>CAZQCR010000375.1:0-2793 GCA_964591745.1 uncultured Anaerolineaceae bacterium | reverse complement strand
GCGGCGGCGGCTGACGGCGACACCACGGCTGGAGGATGTGTGGGAGCCGTTCCGCGGATCACGGAAGAGCTGGAGACGGCCAGGATTGCCGACGCCACCGGCCCCACTCCCTCTCCCAGCGCGCTGCGCGAGGGAGTGACCACGGCCCGAAGGGCGTGCTCAATTACAGTGGACTTCTCGGGGCCGTGCTAGTTCGGAGTCGGAGTCAACACCGCCATCTGATCTTCGTCCACAAGCTCGGTGTATACCGCTGAACCGGCCCCGAAGACCGCGATGATGACGACGATGAGGGCCAGCTCGACGAGAAGCGTCTTGGCCGTGCTGGCCAGGGACGGGAGCACCGTCGCGGCAGCGATGACGCACATCACGAGGCCCAGGACGATCATCGCGGCTCCCAGTTCGGTGAAACCGAGTGGACCGAAGCCCACCGCAACCAGCGCGACACCGGCTGCTCCAATCGCATACCGCGATGACCTGACCTGGGCCAATCTCAAAGTGAGTCAACCGTCGCTTTCATCTTGGCATCTTGGCCTCTTTGCGTTTCAACGTCCTCAGGCGGGGTCGAATTCGAGGTGGAGCTGCTGCTTTTCCAGGGCGATCGCGATCGGCTTCGGGTTGGAGCCTGGCTTGAAGCGCGGGTTCCCCATCATCTCCAGGAGCATCCGGCTGCCGATCACCGTCTCGCTGCGGGCGAGCTGGTAGCCGACGCAGAAGTGCTTGCCGAGGCCGAAGCCGAGGTGGCTCGCCTTGCCGCCTTCGTGGTAGCCCGAACGAAGCTCTTTCCCGAAGTAGAGGTCGTCGCGGACGATGTTGAAGATGTCCGGGTCCTTGAAGACGCGGTCGTCGCGGTTCCCGCCGTAGATCGAGAGCTGGACGTAGGCGCCGGCGGGGATGACCTCGCCGTACATCGGGATGTCGTTGATGGCGCGGCGCGCCTGTCCGCCAGAGGGCGGGTGGATGCGCATCATCTCCGTGAACGCCTGGTCGAGCAGCTCGGGGTTCTCTTTCACGAGGCGGTAGCTCTCGGGGAAGGCGAGGAGGTGGTACCAGAGGTTGGCGATCGCCTTGTCCGTCGTCTCCGCCCCGGCCACGAGGAGGAGGCTGGCAAACGACTTGATCTCCTGCATCGTCATTCGGTGGCCATCGACTTCGGCGGCGCAGAGGCTGGAGAGGAGGTCCTCGCCCGGGCTCACGCTCCGTTCGGCGAGGAGCGGGTCGAGGTAGTCGTGGAACTCCTGGTTGGCGGCGATGCCGCGCGCCCGGATCTCGGGGCCGCCGCCGATGCCGTTCATCATCGCCGGGTACCACTCGTGGAACATCTCGTGCGCTTCCTTGGGCAGGCCGAGAACATCGAGGATGACGTTCAGCGGCAGCCGCGTGGCGAAATCATCGACGATGTCGATCGAGCCGGTCTTGGCCGCAGCCTCGGCCAGCTGGCGGGCGTTCTTCTCGGTGAATTTCTCGATCAGGGCCATGGCATTGCGTTCGACGATCGGGAGGAGGACCTCCAGCCGTTTGCCGACGAACTCGGGGGCGACGATGTTGCGGAGCTTGGTGTGGTCCTCGCCGTCGTACTCCATGAGCGTCGGGCCGAAGACGGCGCCGATCGAGAGGCCGTTGGGCGAAGCGGAGTAGTTGACGGTGTCCTTGAAGGCGTTGACGACGTCGTCGTAGCGCGTGATCAGCCAGGACCCCTCCCGCGTCTCGTAGACGGGGTGGTTGTCCCGCAGGAACTTCAGCGTCGGGTAGGGGTCCTTCGCGTAGGCGGCCGAACTGAGCGTGGCCGGATCGAGGGTGGGCGCGGTCATGGGCGAGACTCCGTGGCCGAAACTGGCCGGGCGGCCAATAGTGGCCCGGACGGCTTCCGCTGGCAAGAGGCCGGTGGTCAGTAGTCGGTAATCAATGGCCGGTAGGGCGTGGCGCGGTTGAAACGCAAAGACGCGAAGATGCAAGGAACCGAGTTAGCCGGGCGATGGTTAAAGGCCGGCGCCGCGGCGGCAGACTGGGACGAAGGTGGCCTCGGCGCGGGCGCACTGGGTCTCGCGGCGGGCGGTGTCGGTGAAGAGGCCCTGGAGCTGCTCGCCGATGGCGCGATAGCAGTCGGACTTGCCGGCTTCGGGGGCGGCCGTGCAGAAGACAAAGGCTTCGTCCGTTTCCCAGTTGATATCGATGAAGTTCTTGACGACGCCGACCAGGCACATCCCGACGTTCTTGACTTCGGGCAGGCTGCACGTGCGGAGCGACTCAGCCGTGTTATGGAGCGTCTGCCCGGCGATGTCCCGGCCGAGACTCTGATAGCAGGTTGGGATGTTCGCGGCGGGCGGCCTCGGGCCCTCGGCCGCCGCCTTCGCGCAGGCGTAGACGTTGTGCATGAGCATGGCGGAGGTTTGCATGAGGTAGCAGTCCTCAACGTACTTCGCGGCGATGGCGTTGCAGGGGTAGTGCGGGTCGTCGGCCTTGAGGGAGGGCTCGTGTTGAGCGGCGCTCGAGTGGGCGTGCCCATCGGCGAGATCGCGGGCGAAGATGATGTTCTCCATGAAGGCGCCGCCCCAGCAGGAGCGCCGGTCCCAGTCGGTCTTCAGGTAGTCACAGTTCTTGAGGCCGGCCTGGAGGTCGTGCTTTTCGTGCTGGAGCAGGCCGTGGCCGAGGCCGTGGACACACTGGAAGCGGACGAAGCCAGGGTCCTTCGTGGCTGCATCGACGTCGCAGAGGGTGGCGACCTCTTCGGGCACCACCTTCGGGTTGACCTGGAAGTGCGCTTCGAGGACCAGGGGCCGGGCATCAGGCCGGACA
>CAZQCR010000374.1:0-2799 GCA_964591745.1 uncultured Anaerolineaceae bacterium | reverse complement strand
CACCCAACACTCGTCCGCAAGGAGGCACTGTCCCAGAGGTCATGAACCAATACAAGACGTGGCACGTTGCGGCGGGCCGCGCCAGACTGCGCTATCACGTTTCAAGGGAGTCCCACCATGACCGAAGTCACCGCCAACGGCCTTCGCGCCGACATTACCCGCGCCTACGCCGAATACACCACCGAGCTCACGGACCAGGGCGGAAACTGGGAAGTAAAGCCTGCGGCCGGCAAGGAGGGCGAAGCCGCCTGGTGTGCGCGCGAAGTGGCCGAGCACCTCGCCGGCGCATCCCTCTTCTTCGGGGCCGGCATCGCGAAGGCGATCGGCGTTCCGCCGCCAGCTCTGGAGAAGTACGAACTCGCCGACGCCCACGCCGCGATCGCGGCAATGCCGGGCGCCCACGCCAGCCTGGTCGCCGTCGTCAATCAGGTCAACGACAGCCATCTCGCGCAGGAAGTGGAGTTCGGCCCGCTCGGGAAGACGACCATCGGCAACGTCGTCGGCATCGTCGCCTACCACCTGCGCGATCACGCCGCCCAGCTGAAGGCCCTCCGCTAACCGCTGCGCCCGAAGCCGGTTTTGACGCAGAGACGCAGAGGACTGGGGGCGAAGTGAGGATCTCCTCATCCCGTCCTCCTCCGCTCCTCTGCGTCCAGACCACCGCAAGCTGGTGGCCGCGAAGCCCGGTGATGCTCCAGAATGCCATCGCCGCATACTCGCGGACGGGGGCATTCGCATGGTCGAGATCCAGACGGTCTTGCAGGGCTTCAGTACGTCGACGAACGAGGGCTCGCTCGGCTACTGCGCCGTCACCCTCCTTCGCGGTCAGAAGCTCACGCTCGTCGATGTTGGTTACCACGCCCGCATCGTCCTCCTCACCGAGCGCTTGAAGGCGATGGGCATCGCCCTGGGGGATATCGAGCGCGTTATCCTCACGCACGCCCACTGGGACCACTGCTTCAACCTCTCGGCCTTCCCCAATGCCGAGGTGGTCATTCACAAAGACGAGTACGACTACATCCAGCAGCCGAACCCGCTGGACTGGGCGACGCCGCCCTGGTGCCACAATATCTTCGACTACGCGAAGTCCGTCACCACCGTTCGCGACGGCGACGAATTGGAGCCCGGCGTGCGGATGATGGCCGTCCCCGGCCACAGCCCTGGCACGCTCGCCACGCTCGTCGAGTCGCCCGGGGGCACGATCGGGCTCGTCGGCGACGCCCTTCCCAGCCGTGTCGCGGCCGGGTTCCTCGCGCCCGGCATCATCTTCTACGACGAAGAGTTGGCCCGCCAGAGCGCCCGCAAGATCGTCGATACGTGCAGCGTGATCTACCCCGGGCACGACCGCCCGTTCCGGGTCGAAGCGGGCAGCTTCCGCTACATCGAACAGCAGTCACTCACCATCGTGAACCCGCCACGGAACGAGGACGGCAGCATCCAGACGAGCATCAGCGACGCGCCACCGCCGAGCGGGCCGATCTTCGTCGCTTCAGCGAGACGGATGGGGTAGGGTCAGCCCGCTATTCGGGCCAGGCGTTTCTGCGGTCGTGTCCGTGTGAGGTCGTGCGCAGCCTGAAGATTCAGCCAGAATTCCGGTGTCGTGTCGAAGGCCATCGAGAGCCGCCAGGCGATGTCAGCATCCACTGGCTCCGTGCCGGCTAGGACCGCGCTCAGGCGATCGATGGTGAGGTCGATGTGCCCCGCCAGTTCGCCGGCCTTTAGGCCAAGCGGAACCAGGAAGTCCTCCGACAGCACTTCGCCCGGGTGGGTGGCGATGCGATGTTCAGGAATCATGACCTAATGATAGTCGACGAGGCGAACGTTTGCTGGCCCCAACGGCGTCCATCGGAAGGTGATCCGCCATTGGTCGTTCACGCGGATGCTGTGGTAGCCAACGAGGTTGCCCGAGAGGGCTTCAAGACGGTTGGCCGGCGGCGACCGAAGGTCCCGCAGTTCCTTTGCAGCATGAAGCGCGTCGAGTCGCCTGATCGCGGAGGGACGAACGTCCGAAGGGAACCGGCGGGCGCGTGACGACGGCCGGGCGTGATAGAGGTCTTCCGTTGCGCCGTCGCCAAAGGAGACGATCATCCCGCCGGACTCACCACCCGCGCCAGTAGTGCATCCATCGCGTCCGGCGTAATCGGCCGCACCACCCGGCCCGCGCCCGTCCAGTGGCCCCACTTCCAGTCGCCCGTCGCCCGAGGGTGATCCGAAGGCTTGTCCACGGCACGCGTCCTGCTCGCCAGCATCAGGTGGTAGTGCTCGCCCAGGGGAACGGTCTCGTTCACCACGCCCACCCAGTACTCCATCTCTCCGCCATCGACCGAGAAGGTGGTACCCAGGTAGCGGTAGCGGCCACCCAACGGACGGGAGGCGCTGTTCACGTAACGCGCACGGTCCCCGAATCGCCTCCGCACAGCAGCCCCGCCGAGGGCGTAGAGCCGGTTCGTGGCCAGTGCCTGCTCCAGTGGCACGTCGCCGAGGCCGAGGACATCACGCAGGACGAACTCGCCGAACTCCTGGGCCACGGGGTCGGGGTCGCGGTCCAGCGCCTCCGCCACCTCCAGCCAGGAGACGGTCGTCCAGCCCGGCAGGCCAGGCTCGCCCGGCAACGTGAGCAGCAGGAGCGCCGGCGGCTCCGTCCACGAACGCGAGGCCTCTGCCAGGACTTCAACCGCCTGGAGGTCGGCCGCCGGCTCCACCTGAACCTCGATAAGCGCCCGCCGTCCGCCCTCGAAGGTCAGGACCAGGTCGGCAGTCCCGGCGCCGGCCACATCGCACTGCACCTCGGTGAGCGCG
>CAZQCR010000373.1:0-2806 GCA_964591745.1 uncultured Anaerolineaceae bacterium | reverse complement strand
TCGTTCACGAAGAGCAGGCAGTGGCAGTACTTGTAGATCTGCATCTCATCGCAGGCGCAGATCCACGTCCGGCGCTTCGCCTCCTCCTCCCGCGGGAGGTAGAGGCCCTCCGGCCATTCACCGTTCTCGTCCTTCTCCGGGTAGAAGTTGCAGGGGCAGATCGGGCGGCCGTACTTGTCCACGTTCGCGGCCAGGCCGAGCACCACGACCTCCGTGATCTCACGGTCCGGGTGGAGGTGCGTCCCCGATTTCGCCGCGAACTTCTCCGCGTAGTTCCACATCTTCCTGACGGATTCTTCCTTCGGTTGGTCCACGGGTCCCTCCTGTTTCGTTCCCCCATCCTAGCGGCAAGCGCGCCCCGCCTCATCCTTCGCCGGTCCGCCAGTACCATAGCCTTGTGGACCGCGACCGCTCCGCCGCCATGCATGCGAACTACCTGGCCGCCCTTGGGCGGGTCACGGTGCTCGGCCCGGGCGGCCACACCCAGGAGAGCGGCCCCTGGCTCCTCCTCGACGCCGGCCTCGATTTCGACTTCTTCAACATCGCCGCCCTGGCTGCCGAAGCCACCGACCCCGCCCGGGATATCGCCGAGGCCGTCGCCTGGTTCGCCGCCCGTGGCAAGCCATTTCGCTTCATCTTCCGGGACCGCGATGACCGGCCGGCCATCGAACATGCCCGCGCTCGCGGCTTCATCCTCGGTGAAGACGAACCCGCCATGCTCCTCGAGTCGCTCGATCACGGCCAGCCGCTGACGATCCCGGGCCTCGACCTCCTCCTCGTTCGAGACCTGGCGATGGTGACCGAATACGCCCGGGTCGAGCCGGTGGAGGGCGCCGAGAACGAAATCCGTGCATCGATCTCCCGGCGCGCCTTCGAGCTACCGGGCTGCGAGCTCTTCATCGCCTACGTCGATGGCCAGCCAGTCGCCCGCTCGCTCGCCCTCATCACCGGCGAAATGGTCGGCGTGTACAACGTCTTCGTTCGCCAGGAGCATCGGGGTCGCGGCTACGGCCGTGCCCTCACGGCGGCGGCGCTCGCCGCTGGCGCCGCTGCGGGAGCCACCGCCGCCACGCTCTCGGCCACCGAGATGGGCCTTCCGCTCTACCGCAACATGGGCTTCCGTGAAGTCTTCCGCTATCTCAGCTACTGGAAGCCCTGGCGCTGAGCGCTCAAGCCTCGGTCACTTCCTGCAGCAGCCCGTTCGCCACGTGGTACACGAACCCGCGCACGGGCACGTCCTGGCGAACGAGCGATGACGAGCGGTACATCTGCAGGTCGTCTCGGACCGATTCTTCGAGGCTGCGAAAGGGCAGAAACGAGATGTGGTCGGCGGCTACCCCAGCCTCGGCGCGCAGGCGTCGGCGCATGTCGTCGTCGGTGAAAGTCATCATCCCGCACTCCGTGTGATGGATGATCGCGACCTCCGTCGTCCCCAGCATGCGCTGACTGATAGCCAGGCTGCGGAGAGCATCCGCCATCCGTCCCCCCGCGTTGCGAATGATGTGCGCGTGACCGTATGGCAACCCGAGTGCGTGGACCGGGTCAATCCGCGCATCCATGCAAAGGACGACGGCCAGCCGTGGCTTCCCCGCCTCTTCGGGCGAAAACGCTGCGGCAAATCGCCGGTTCGCCGCAAGGGCAACTTCGATCGAGGGTTCGTCGGCCACGGGAGAGCATGGTGCGGTCTGCGGCCCTCTGCGGCAAAGCGCCCCTCGCCGTGCGTACCTGGTGCACCCACCACTTACAATCGGGCTTGTGCTCATCGACCTGCACTGCCACACCCTGCCGCTCTCCCAGTGCAGCGCCCTCAAGCCACTTCAGGCGGTCGAACTCGCCCGCGCCCGCGGCCTCGACGCCATCTGCCTGACCGAGCACGACGCTTTCTGGGACGAAGCCGAGCTCGATGCCCTGCGAGCGGCCACCGGCTTCACCATCCTCAGCGGGATCGAGCTTTCGACTGATATGGGCCATGTCCTCGGCTACGGTCTGACCCCTGGTTCGAACGCCCTGGCTAGCGCGGCCGGCGCGTTCGACCGCGCCCGCGCAGACGGCGGACTGCTCTACCTCGCGCACCCAGCTCGCGACGGCCTCCTCCGCGTCAGCCACGCCACGGTCGAGTACTTCGAATCCGTCGAAGCGATCAACGGCTCCGATTCGCGCCTCCAGAACGTCGCCGCTAGCGGCCTCGCCCACGGCTTCCGTCTCCCCGGTATCGCTGGCTCCGACGCCCACATTCCCGCCGAAGTCGGCCGCGCCGCGACCCGCTTCCACGTCCCCGTCAGGGACAACGCCTCGCTCCTCGCCGCGCTTCGCGCAGGCGCCTACGAAGCGGCCCACCTCGAGTAGCGGGAGTGGCGCCGGCATCCGCGCCCCTGCCCGCGCGGTGGCCCTTCTTGCATCACTCGCTACACTGGCACCCGTCGTCGTCGTCGCGGGGCGAAGTTACTGACATTCGTCAGGTGTGGGCGGCCGCTCTCGTCGTGAGAATACGCTTGGGCACAACGCCCCGCAGCGACCGGTCCCCTGGGGCCAGGAGGAGGAGGAGGTTGTTATGAAGACCCGCTCACAATCCAACACAAGGCGGTGGCAGTTCGCGCTCGTCCTGCTCGCCGCAGGTTGCCTCGGGATCGCCGCGCTGCCCAGCGGCGCGAAGGCCGAGCTGACCGTGGCCTCCCCGGACCAGTCCTACGCCGAGGGCCCAGGCCTCGTGGGCGGTCTGGCCGGCGAAGGGCAAACCTTCACCATCCACGCCGTGGACGCCGCCGGAAGCCCGGTTATCACCGGCGGCGACACGTTCGTCGTCTCG
>CAZQCR010000372.1:0-2826 GCA_964591745.1 uncultured Anaerolineaceae bacterium | reverse complement strand
GGGTCGCGATGATGCCGCGCTGGATTTCGCTGGTGCCGGCGGCGACGGTGCCGCTGACGCTCTGGAGGTAGCCCGTGGCCTGGTCGATCACCTGGTGCTTCGTGCCATCGCGGAGTTGGCCGAGCATGCCGAGGAGGTGCATGCCGGTGGAGGAGATGCGCTGGCCCATTTCGCTGCCGAAGAGCTTGCTGCAGCTCGCTTCGTGGTTCGGCACGCGGCCGGCGGCCTGCATGGTGGCTACGCGGTAGGCCAGGAAGGTGCCGGTGGCGACTTCGATCGCGCGGTCGGCGAGTTCGGTCCGGATGGTCTTGCGCCGCTTGGCCAGCTCGGGGTGGGCGCGGGCGATGTCCGTCAAGCGTTCGACGCTCTTGCGGCCGCCGGCGTAGGCCTGGATGCCGCTGCGTTCGAAGTCGAGGGCGACGGCCATGTGGTACCACCCGCGGTTCACTTCGCCCACCACCTGGGTCGCGGGTACGCGGACGTCTTCGAAGAAGACCTCGTTGAAGCCGTGGCGGTCCGCGATGTTGATGAGCGGGCGCACGGTGATCCCGGGGGACTTCATGTCGACCATGAACATCGTGATGCCCTTGTGCTTGGGGGCGTCGGGATCGGTGCGGGCGGCGAGCCAGCCCCAATCCGCCATGTGTCCGCCAGAGGTCCAGATCTTCTGGCCGTTAAGGACATAATCGTCGCCGTCGCGGACGGCCCGGGTCTGCAGGGCGGCCAGGTCGGAGCCTGCGCCCGGCTCTGAATAGAGCGTGCACCACCAGTCGTCGGCGCCGGTGATGCGGGGGATGAAGCGGGTCTTCTGCTCTTCGGTGCCGTAGAGCATGAGGCTGGGGCCTACCCAGGCGATGCCCATGTTCATCGACGGGGCGCCGTTGTAGGCCATCTCTTCGTTGTAGACGAGCTGGCGCATGTGGCTGGCGCCGCCGCCGCCGTACTCCTTGGGCCAGGCCATGGCCAGCCAATCGCGCTGGGAGAGCTTCTTCTGGAAGCCCATGGTGTAGTCGTACTCTTCCTGGTTGGTCTGGAAGCCACCCTCTTCGGAGCGGCGGATGCGCTCTTCTTCCGGCGGGAGTTCCTGCGCGATGAATTCGCGAACCTCGCCGCGGAAGGCTTCGACATCGGAATCGTACGAGAACTTCATGGGGGCTCCTGCTCGATGGGGTAGTGGTTCGGGTGGCGGGAACTATAGCAGAAACGGCGACCTCGGAGTGTCGGGGAAGCTCGACCGCGCCGCTTCGCCCGTCCACGACATCCAGGCCGTGACAGGCCGCCCCATTCCGAGGTAGAATCTCCCCCCGGCGCACTTCACATAGTGTCGGCCGAGTACGGATGTGTGGTGGCGGATGATGGACCGCTTACGGAGAGGACTGGGCTTCACGGGCGTCGCCGTTGGGCTGCTGCTCGTCTTCTTCGGCCTCGTCGTCTGGTCCGTGAGCCCATTTAACTCAGCCGAGCCGAATGCGGCCGCGGCCCTGCCCGGGGCGGCGCCGCGCCTGGCCTTTGCCGGTGGCACCGTTGTGCCCGGCTGCGACGCCGAAGCGGTCGGTGGCGTGTGCGGCGTTACGCGGCTGGTCAAACCGGCGGGCGCGGTGAAGGCCGCGGGCGCGGGACTGGCTTCTCCGAACAGCACGCGGAGCATTCCCTTCGATCTGAAGTTGGCCGTTGGCGCGAATGCCCTGGGCTGGGTGGAGTGGCCCGGCGCCGCCTGTTACCAGGTCTCCCGGGGCCCCGCGAAGGCCGGCCCGTTCTCGGCTATCGCCACGGTCCGGGCGCTGTCCTATTCCGATTCGGCCCCGGCCGGGCAAACCGCGTACACGGTCTGGCCGGTGGAGAAAGAGGCGGACTGCGGCGCCCCCCCGCCGCCGAAACCGACGACGGGCATCGCTGCTGTGCAGCGCGTGCTTACGCCCACGGTCGCGCCGGCGGCGACACCGACCCCGGTGAAGCAGGCCGTGACTGTCAGCGAGCCATCCAGCCCTACGGCCGCACCGGCCACTCCCACCCGCGCGCCGTCGCCGACGGCGACCCAGACCACGCGAGCAACGCCCACGCGCACGGCGACGCCGACGGCGACGGCCATCGCCGCACCGCCGACGACGGGAACGCAGCCAGCACCGCCACCCCCACCGCCGGCACCGCCGCCGCCAGGGACCGTCGATAAAACGCCGCCCGTCGTGAGCGTGCCCGCTTCCCGCGTGGTCGATGCCGCCAGCGCCCAGGGCACGCTGGTGAGCTTCATCGTCTCCGCCTCCGACAACGTCGATGGCGGCGTGCCCGTGTCCTGCGGCTGGACATCGCCCGCGAGGTTCCCGATAGGCACCACCTTCGTATCCTGCTCCGCCAGGGATAAGGCCGGGAACACCGGTACCGCCAGCTTCTTCGTCAGCGTCATCGACCGCCCGCCCGTCGTCTCCGTCCCCGGCAACCTTTCCTTCGCCTCTGGTGAGGTTGTCACGTTCTCCGCCTCCGCCTCTGATACGGTCGATGGAACGATCGGCGTCAGCTGCAATCCGCCCTCCGGCGTCACCTATCCCAATAACTCGAACACGCTCGTCACCTGCAGCGCGACCGATAGCGCCGCGAACACCGTCAGCGCATCGTTCAACGTCAGCGTGGGTGCGGCGCCCCCGCCTCCCCTGGACACAACGCCACCAACGGTGGTCGTTTCGGGACCATCGGTCGTCGCGGACAGCGACGGGGCACCGGGAGAACTCGTGTCCTACACCGCAACAGCAACCGACGATGCCTCGGGTGTGGCCTCTCTTAGTACCGCGCCGCAGAGATGGGTATCTGAATCAGGCGGCATCGGGTAGCGCC
>CAZQCR010000371.1:0-2860 GCA_964591745.1 uncultured Anaerolineaceae bacterium | reverse complement strand
GCCATGACAGGCAGTATCCTACAACTACGGCTTAATTTCTATAGTTAGTACTAGTGCCGGTTCCCCCGGCGCCCAAGGAGCACGAACCTCGCCACCAGCCCGAACACCGCGAATGTCCCCCCGAGAAACCACGTCGGGGCGATCACTCCCCATCCAGGCGGCTCCTCGGCAACGCCGATGATCGCGAGGCCGACGATAAAGGAACTCGCCAGGATCGCCATCGCAAGCCGGCCAACGATCACGGCAAGGCGGTCCAGGGATTCGTCGAGGTCCCGGTGGCGAAGCGCAACTTCAAATTCCCCGCGGTCCAGGCGGCTGGCGATCCGGCCGATCTGGCCGGGCAGCGCCGCCGCCCCCACTGCCGACTGCCTGCCGGCTTCGGCCATCCGCTTCCTCAAGGCACGGACGGTGGCGCGAGGGGCACGTGCTCGTCGAACGAACGGCTCGGCTACCAGGGCGATGTTGAAGTCTGGATCGAGGCGCCGCCACAAGGCCTCACTCATCGCGATCGTTTTCAGGACGAGCGCCAGCTCCGTCGGAAGCTGCAACTGGTTGCGCCGGATCACCGCCAGGAGATCACCGAGGACTCCCGAGACATCGACCTGGCTCAGGGGCAAACCATAATAGCTGTCCAGGAGGTGCTGAAGGTCGCGACGAAGGCCGGCACGGCTCGCCGCGGTTCCGAGCACCCCGAGTGACTCCAGAGCGGAGCCCGCGCTGGCCGCATCCTGCTTCACGGCAGCGTCGAGCAGCTGCATGAGGTGGAACCTCAGCTCTTCATCCAGGTAGCCCACCATCCCGAAATCGAGGAGCGCAAGCCGTCCGTCGTCCGTGACGAGAAAATTTCCCGGGTGAGGGTCTGCGTGAAAGAAACCGGCCTCGAAGACCTGGGTGAGCAGGCCTTCCGCTCCGGCCAGCGCCAACGCCACCGGGTCCGTTCCCGGCGGGAGCGCCCGCGAATCGGCGAGCCGCACGCCATCGATGCGCTCCATGACGAGCACCCGCTCCGTCGTCATCGCCCAGTAGACGGTGGGGACAACTATGGCCGGCTGGTTCGCGAGAATCTCCCGCAGACGGTCGGCGTTGCGGCCCTCACGGACGTAATCGAGCTCGGAGCGAAGGGTCCAGGCAAAGTCATCCACAACAGCCGGCAGATCGTAGAAGGTGGCGAATCGACCCCCACTGGCACGCCGGGCGAGGTCCGCGAGGATGATGAGGTCCTGGGCCACGGTCTCGGCAACTCCCGGCTTCTGCACCTTGACCACCACCCGCATGCCATCGCGAAGAACGGCTCCGTGCACCTGTCCGATCGAGGCCGCCGCGAGCGGACTTCGCTCGAACTCGGCGAAGAGTTCGTCCGTGGTTGCGCCCAGTTCCGTCTCAATGATCCGCAGGATCGCCTTCGTCGGCACAGGTGGCACGCGAGCTTCTCGAACTCCACCACGTACTCGGGGCCAACGAGGTCCGGCCGGGTGCTGAGGATCTGACCTAGCTTGATGGCCGTTGTGCCGAGATCTTCCATGGCCAGACGCAGGTGTTCGGCCGTCGTGTATGGCGTGTCGCGCCGCACGTGGCCAAGCCAACCGCGATGGAACGGAACGGCCCACCCGATTCCCGCCTGGTTGACGAGCGCACCCAACCCGTGGCGTGAAAGCACCGCTACGATTTCGCGATACCGCTGTCTCGAGTGGCTTCCCCTGCGTCCGATCATCGCCGCCCGGCGCACAATCTGGCCGAGCGACACCGCGTCGCTTTCGCCGGTTCCGGTGGCGCCGTCAGGGGCCGCCCGTAGCGGTTCAACTTAGCGATGACCGCCATGGCCCATCATCCGTTGATGGACGAAGAGCATGGCAACGAACCCGGCCGCACCGATGGCCAGTCCGATGGGCAATCCGACGACGGGAATGAGCAGGAAGAGCAGGACAATCGACATGCAGCACACCATCATCATGGCCATCATCGCGAACCCGCCGTTGTTCCCGGGGCCGCCCTGTTCACCAGTGTCCTTGGGCTCGGTCATCGTACTACCTCCAGTCGTAGTGCCAGAACTGTCGGTCATTTGCACTTCCGAGTGGAGGGCCAAGAGGCCCGCATCTCCCGGCCGATCGGACGCCGCTCCTGGCCGTGAATCCCGCTCGGTTTTCTCCGACCACACGGCATTCGCGCGGCCTCCCGTCCATCGGCGGCGGGACCCGGACCGTTGTGACAACCCGGCGCCAGCCCCATACTACGGGTGGTCGTATGAATCCATTCGGCGCTATCCTCTCGCCACCTATTGGCCGCCCCGGGTCCGCCACGAGAGCGGTCCATGCCACTGCATCGAGGCCAACCGTGTCGGCGATGAGACTACGTTTGAACCGACCCGGGCGCCGGGCAGGCGCCGGGCGGGCGTCGTTCTCCGCTGGCCTCGTCACTCGCTCCCTGGCCCTTCTCTTGGTAGCGTCCCTGGCCGTGGGCCTTCTCGGCGCTTGCGGTGGGGGAGCTGGCGTAACGGACGCGTAGCCAATTGCGATCGATCCGGGGCCCCTTCACATTCATGGACTGGGCGTTGACCCCGCGGACGGGGGGCTCTACGTCGCGACGCACTTCGGCCTCTACCGATACGACGATGGGGCGGCTCCGGTACTTGTCGGCAAGAAGCGGCACGACCTCATGGGGTTCACCGTCGCCGGGCCGGGAACGTTCGTCGCCGGCGGCCATCCCGAACTCGCGGACATCCGATCGAAGGCGCTGCCCCCCCAACTTGGGTTCATGCGCAGCGACGACGCGGGGAAGAGCTGGACCACCGTTTCACTCCTTGGCAGCGCGGACCTCCACGCGCTGGTCGTCAAGGGCGCTCGTATCGTGGCCTTCGATGCCA
>CAZQCR010000370.1:0-2862 GCA_964591745.1 uncultured Anaerolineaceae bacterium | reverse complement strand
CAGATCTTATCGTCGCCGTCTGTTGGCTCCGTCAGGTCTACGGTTACGATCCGGGGCTTGCCGTCGTCGAAGGCGGCCATGGCTTCCTGCCAGACCTCGGCCTCGCCGCAGCCGCCGCCGATGGTGCCGAAGAAGGTGCCATCGCGCCGCACGACCATCTTTGCGCCCGTCTTGCGCGGCGTCGATCCGCGCGTCCGGGCCACCGTCGCCAGGACAACGGGTTCGCCGCGCTCAACGGCGTTGGCAACTTCCCGGTAGATCTCTTCGTTCACCCCTCCACCGTACGTGGGTGGGAGCCCCGCCGCAACGCGGATTGCGGCCGATGGCCGGCTCCTCCGCGCCCGGCCGGCGGGTGATGCTTCTGACAAACCCACGGAAAATTTCCCGAATTCCTTTAATCCGTACCCCCGTGAGCGTCATAATACCCTTAGTCGAATTACTCCGAGGGGACCGGGGTATCGGCCGGGGGTGGATTATGACCCAGGAGAAGGGGCGGGGAGCGATCGAACGGCTCCCTCGCGATCCCGCGGCAAAACGCGCTTCGGTCCGGCGGGCTGCCTATGGCGGCGGTATGTGGGAACAGCTCACCCGTGCGCGCCACTACGCCGGGATCACGCAGGAGGAGCTTGGTCGCCGCATCGGCGTCACCCAGGCCCAGATCGCGCGGCTGGAGAAGCAGGGGTACGACCACCAGTCGCTCAGCTCGTTGCGGCGCTACGTAGGTGGCCTCGGGCCGGGCTTCGTGCTCGACGTCCGCATCATGACGCCGGAGGACAGGGCCGAACCCCCACGCGGCGGCTAAACGGTGGCGCTCAGGGCGCCTCGACGTGCTCCGCGAGGGGGACTCGACTTACCTCTGTCCCGGCCGCGGAGAGGCGGATGACGTTGATCGTCTTCGCCAGGTCTGGGCTGCCCGAATAGTAGGCGGGCACCGTGCCATCGCCCGCGGGCGTCGGCCTGTCCCAGTGGCCCAGGGCCAGGTAATCCGCGTCCAGCGCCGCTATCTCCCTGTCGCGAATCAACCAGGATCGCTTGGGGTCGTCCTCGCCCGGGTGCCAGTGGCCGTGGGCCATCGCTACCTGCCAGCGATACTGCCGGGCCGGCGCACCCTCGAGAGGCGTCATATCCACGTAATCCTGGTGGGGCTTCCCCCAGATGCTCAGGTCCAGGTTGGCGAACACCGCGTGGTCGCCATCGGTCACTCCGAAGACGTGTACGTTCCCCGGCTCGGCGATCCCGCCCCGCCGGTAGACCGAGTCCGGCGTTATCGGGTCGTGGTTCCCCGGGAGGATGACCACAGGGCGCCCGTAATCCCCGAGCAGCCGCGTCGCCCGGTCCAGGACATCGAGCGGCATGCGGTTGTGGTCGAAGATATCGCCGGCGAGGAGAAGGATGTCGGCGCGCGCGCGGGCGGCGGTTGCCAGCACGGTCTGAAGGACGGCGACATCTGATTCATCCCGCCGGCCTTCGAAGCAGATGTGGAGGTCGGAGCTGTGAGCTAGGACGATGGGGCGGACGGGTTCGGCATCCATAGGGCGGAGCAACCATCGCCCGGGCGCCGGTAAGGGGCAACGGCCGGCCCGCGGACCGGCGGCGCTATGGTAGTGAACGGCGCCGGCGCTGCTGGTAGCTCCGAACCTTCTCGCGGTTGCCGCAGATCGCCATATCACACCAGGTCCCTGTCCGGTTGCGGGAAGAGTCGTAGAAGGCCGCCAAACAACGTTCGGCGGGGCAGGTCTTGAGTCGCCGCCAGGTCCCGTCTCGCATCGCATCTGCGACGGCGATCAGCAGGCGGGAGATGGCCCCAGCGGCGCCGCCCACGAACGCGGGCTCCGTTTCCACATGGCCGGCCACGAACCGCAAGCGAAGCGGCGCTTCCGCCGCGAGGCGGCTGAGGGCCGCTTCTGCCGCTGGGTCAGCTGGCTGGCCGTTGTTCGCCAGCGTCAAAGCTCGCAGCGCCTCGTGGAGGTCGCGAAGCCGCTCCAGATCCGATTCCGTGACGGCCGTACCAGCGGCGATAAGCCCGCGCCGGGCCAGCCACGCAAAAGCGGCGACCGGCGAGAAGAGACCCTCCACGATCCCGCCCGTGACGGATTCTGGCCGCACCAGCCGTTTGTTCCGCACGATCGCGCTGACGAGCCGCTGTGAGATACCCGCATCACGCGCCAACGAAGCCTGGGCTTCGCCAGAGGTGGAGCGGCGGCGGATGTCGTCGGCGAACGCGATGTCCGAAGCCGAAGGCTGTTCCCGCGACGCGAAAAGAAACTCGTGGACAAGCCGGAGTTCCCCCGGCGCCATTCGGTCGGCCTCGCTGGTCTGCGCCTCGTTCATCGGCCCCCATTGTTACTCGCCAGCGACTCTGGGTCTAACACCAGTAAAGACGATTGACAGGTTAGCATTCGTTCCACTAGGATTCCGGCGGCGCTGAAAACAGCGCAGAAAGGCGGGATCGCCATGAACACCCATCTCCTCGTTGGTACCCGCAAGGGCGCCTGGATCTACACTTCCACGGAAGAGCGCAAGGAGTGGGAGCTCTCCGCCCCGATCATGCCCGGCTGGACAATCCACCACATGGCCGTCGACCTGCGCCGCGAAACGCCCCTCATCTTCGCCGCCGCCAACCACTGGGCCTGGGGCCCCTCCGTCGCCCGCAGCGACGATGGTGGCAAGACCTGGGAACAGCGCAGCCCCGGCCTCGCCTTCCCGGCCGATATGGGTGTCTCCGTCGCTAACATCTGGCACATCGAGCCCGGCCATGCCACCCAGCCCGGCGTCGTGTACGCCGGCACCCAGCCCGGCGGCCTCTTCCGCAGCGAGGACTGGGGCGAGACCTGGCGCCGATCGATTCGCTGAACCGTCACC
>CAZQCR010000369.1:0-2876 GCA_964591745.1 uncultured Anaerolineaceae bacterium | reverse complement strand
CGATCGTCCCCACGTTTACGTGCGGCTTGTTCCGTTCAAATTTCGCCTTTGCCATGGTTCCGTGCCCTCCGGGCTGTGAATGGTGGTCTCGCTTGGCGGCGTGTCCCCCGCGAGGGACGGCCGGTGATGCCTGCTGGAGCCCTCATCCAGATTCGAACTGGAGACCTCGTTCTTACCAAGAACGCGCTCTGCCAACTGAGCTATGAGGGCAGAGAGCTTCTAGCGGCTAGCTTCTAGCTGTTAGTGAACTCCGCGCGGGTGGGTGGCCGACCACGAGCCAGAGGCTAACGGCCGTTCGGATGGTGGAGGGAGCAGGATTCGAACCTGCGAAGCGCGTCGCGCGGCAGATTTACAGTCTGCTGCCATTAACCACTCGGCCATCCCTCCACAGGAGGCCATCCACCGAGAGGTCGCAGTGCTGGAGCCCAGGAGGGGACTCGAACCCCTAACCTACCGATTACAAATCGGTTGCGCTACCAATTGCGCCACCTGGGCCGGGTTCTGCCCTTCCTGACGTTCCAACACAAAAACGACCCGCCACAGCGGATCAAAATCAAGTATGCGAGGCAATGGTGCCAGCCGCAAGGTTGATGGAGCTGGCGGGCCGGGGCGGAGCGCAATGGCGAGGATTCAGGGGAGTGGCCGGACGACGAGATAGGTACATTCCTCGGCGCTGGTGCGCGGCATGCGCCCGGCCGGTATGGAACAGCCCGGCCTGCCTCCATCCAACAGCGCGGTTCGGTCCGCGGTGTCGCTGGGAAGGCCGATACCGGTCAATCGCGGTTGGCCGGCGGTTGTATCGAAGCCGAGGACGAGGATGCCGCCTGAGCCCGCGGCGGTCGCGGCGGGATGGGCGAACACGAGGGCGAAGCCGGCCGAACAATCCGGCTGCCCGTTCGCCTCGGGGCAACCGATGGAGGCAAGCGTGACGTTGGATGGGGATGTCCCAAACACGCTGCCAATCGCGCCGACCACATCGGCCCGGCCCTGCGGTGTGTCCCAACCGACGGAGGCGGCGACGAGTGAGGCGGCGTCGAGGCCTTCGACGGCGGTACGCGTCTTCTGCCCGAACGCGCAGATCTCTTCGGCGACGGGACAGATTGCAGCGGGCGTCGCGGTGGCGGTCGCCTGGGGGTCGCCGTCGCCATCGGCGCATGCACCGAGGAGAACGGCGACGGCGGCCATCATTGCGGCGGGCAAACGGGCCAGATTCATCATCGTCCTAAGAACCTCCAGTGCAAGCCTAGGCGGTTGCGGGTCGCCCGTAGGTATCGTTTTCACAATCGCCCGATTCCTTACGAAGCGCAGGGCGCGTGCCGTCCGGGTCCGCCCTCACCCCTGCCTCTCTCCCACGGCGGTGGGCGAGGGGTTCTTTCAAAGCCCGCGGGGCTTCCAACGAGCGGAGTTGGTGGAGCACTAGTTGAGGCGGAAGGTGTCTTCGTCTTCTTCGTCGTCGTCGTCTTCCTGATCATCGCTGTAGACGCCGGCGGGGGAGCCTTTCCAGACGGAGACGATAAAGTCTTCGCGGTAGGGGTTGGCGGTCATGACGAGGCGTTCATCGGCGGCATCGATGAGCTGCTGGATGCGGACGTCGTTGGCGTCGGCCGTCGTGCAGAGGGTGGCGTAGACGTTATCGCCCTGGTAGTGGAGGTCGATGCGGCCGACGATGCCGCCGTCTTCGAGGACGGTGTAGGACTCGGAGTAGGCCGTGCGGCACTCGCGTTCGAAATCGATCATAGTGGTCGTACCTGTCCGTTTCCCTGGATTATCCACTTGTAGCTGGTGAGTTCGCGGAGACCCATGGGGCCACGCGCGTGCATCTTCTGGGTGGAGATGCCGACTTCGGCGCCGAGGCCGAACTGGGCGCCATCGGTGAACTGGGTGCTGGCGTTCACGTAGACGCAGGCGGAATCGACCTCGTCGAGGAAGCGCATGGCGGCGGTGTAGTCTTCGGTGAGGATGGCGTCGCTGTGGTGGCTGCCGTACTGCTCGATGTGGGCGGTGGCATCGTCCATAGAGTCGACGATGCGGACGCCGGCGCGGAGGGCGAGGTGTTCGGTGCGCCAGTCCTCTTCGGTGGCCGGTTCGACAGCGAGACCGCGTGCGGCGGCGTCGCCGAGGAGGGCGAGGGCGCGGCGGTCGCAGCGGAGGGTGACCTTCCCGGCCCAGAGTTCGGCGAGGCGGGCGAGGAAGACGGGCGCGATCGCTTCGTGGACGAGGAGGGTATCGACGGCGTTGCAGATGCTGTAGCGGCGCGTCTTGGCGTTGTGGACGACGGTCAGCGTCTTTTCGATGTCGGCGTCGCGATCGACGTAGATGTTGACGATGGCGTCGCCATGAGCGACGACGGCCATGGTGGCGTTCTTGCGGACGTAGTCGATAAGGCCGGCGCCGCCACGGGGGACGATGAGGTCGATGAGGTCGTGGGCCTGGAGGAGCTCATCGACGTGGGCGCGGTCGGGGTCGCTGACGACCTGGACGGCGCCGGGTGGCACGGCGGTGGTAGCGAGCGCCCTGGCGATCACCTGGCCGAGAGCGGCGTTACTGTGGCGCGCCTCCTTACCGCCACGGAGGAGGCTGGCGTTGCCGCTTTTGAGGCAGAGCGCGGCGATATCGATGGTGACGTTCGGGCGCGATTCGTAGATGCAGGCGACGACGCCGAGGGGGACGCGCCGGCGGCCGATCTGGAGGCCGTTCGGGAGGGTGCGGGCGTCGAAGGTCTCGCCGACGGGGTCTGGCAGCGTGGCGACAGCGCGGGTATCGGCGGCAATGGCGCGGAGGCGTTCCGGGGAGAGGCTAAGGCGCTCGAGGAAGTAGTCGTCGAGGCCTTCCTCGCGGCCAGCGGCGAGGTCACGGGCGTTGGCTTCGAGGATGGG
>CAZQCR010000368.1:0-2888 GCA_964591745.1 uncultured Anaerolineaceae bacterium | reverse complement strand
CTCGGTGCGCACCAAGACGATTCAGACGATTGAGGGCCTGGCCGCCGCCGACGGACTGCGATTCTCCGACTACACGCCGCTCGCCGCTTCCGCCGGCCCTACGGCCAACGAAGCGATGCCGATCACCTTCGGTAACCCGGCCTTCCAGCAGCTTTCGATCGCCGACCGGGCGAGCCAGCTCGCCGCCAACCTTCCGAACAGCGGGAACTGGGACATGCTCACGCTCAACGAGAGCGGCAAGGACAAGGGGCGCTACCTCTTCACCGTCTTTGAGACCGGGCAGTCTGGCGTGCAGCGCCAGGACCTCGAGACCGGCAACGTCGAGACGATCTGGTACGCGCCGGTAGTGCTCGGCGCCGTCGCCTTCGATGCGTCGTACTGGACTCCCTGGGGAACCTTCATCACGGCCGAGGAGTCGTGGTGCACCGCTGCAGCCGGCTGCACCACCAATCCCTATGGACGCCTCTTCGAGCTAACGAACCCGCTCAAAGCACCTGGCATCACGAACCCCGTGACGGCGGCCAGTAACGCCGGCGCCCAGATGTTCCATCGCAACGCCGTTCCTCGCGTGTCGCACGAGGGAATCCAGTTCGACCGTGCCGGGAACATGTACTTCATCGATGAGCTGAACGGCGGCAGCCTCTACCGGTACACGCCGAAGGCGAAGTGGAGCGACATCAAGTCCGGCAAGAAGAGCTACTTCGAAGCCGGCCAGACCTTCGTCCTCCGCGTCGGGAATGGCGCCGCCCCGAACGCCACCGGCGCGTACAGCTGGGTGGCGATCACCGATGCCTCAGGCAACGCCCTGCCCGGCGCCCTCACCATCACCGACCCGAACGGCGTCATCTCCGTCGATGCCCGGAACACGACGGACCTCGCGGCCTTTAAGGGGACCGATTACCAGCGCCCGGAGGACCTCCAGATCAAGCGGGTTCGGGGCAAGGAGCTGATGTTCGTGGCCACCACCACCACCAACGAGGTGTACGTGCTCGACCTGGATGCGAGCGTCATCTCGGTCTTCGCTAACCAGGCGACGATCGACCTGGCAACGGGTGCAGCCGTCGGGTCGGGGCTTCTGAGCCCCGATAACCTCGCGATCGACCACGATGGGAATATCTACGTCGTCGAAGACCGCAACGGTGGTGTCGATGACGACATCTGGTTCGCGAACGACCTCAACGAGGACGGGGACCTGCTGGACGCGGGCGAAGGGCTGGGCCGCTGGGCGAGCAATGGCACCACGGGCTCCGAGTTCACCGGGCTCTACTTCGACCCATTCAATAAGCGACGGGCCTGGGTGAACATCCAGCACCCGGCCAGCCAAAACGACCGGACGATCGAAATCACCATCGACGACGATGATGACGATGACGACTAAGCGCTGACAGCAGCGCGGCCGTGAGAGCCCGGAACGCATGAACGCGTGCCGGGCTCTTCGGCGTCCTGGCCAATTGCGCGCCGACGAGCGGTCGCAGCGCGCGACGCTGGCCTCGATGTCTGGCCGCTGGACCTGGTGACCTAGCGCCCCAGGCCCGCCAGCACCCGCGCCACCCAGTCGCGGAGTGCCTGTTCCGTGGAATCGAAGCCGAGTTCGTCCCAGGGCACGGTCTCGTGCGTGAACCAGCCGATCTCGCTGGTTTCGTGCCCGGCGGATGGCTCGGAGATTGCGTCCGCTTCGAAGACGATGAGGACGACGCCGGGGTCAGGCCGGGTGTAGACGCCTGAGAGGCGGAGGTTCGTGACCTCCAGGTTCGCCTCCTCCATGGTCTCTCGAGTTGCCGCTTCCTCGGCGGTTTCGCCGACATCCATGTAGCCGCCGGGAAAGACCCATGTCCCAATGCGCGGGTCGATCGCCCGCCGCACCAGCAGAACCGAGCCATCGGCCCGGATCGGCAGCGTCCCGGCGACCGGGCGCGGGTTGATGTAGTGGATGAAGCCGCAGCCGATGCAGACGAGGCGCCGCTGGCGGTCCCCTTCTGGAACGGCGGTCGAAAGCCGCTCGCCGCAGTGCATGCAATACCGACTGAAGGCATGCGGGTGAGCGCTCATCGCGGCTTCACGATCGCATGCTCGCCGGTGCTTCGGCCTGTTGAAGGCCGAGCGATTCCGGGCCTTCGACCCACTCTGCGCCGTCTTCCCAGACCTCTTTCTTCCAGACGGGAACGCGCTTCTTGATCTCGTTGACCAGCCAGTGGCCGCCTTCGAACGAAGCGGCCCGGTGGCCGCAGCTGACGGCGATAAGCAGGCTCGTCTCGCCGATCTCGAGCCTGCCGGTGCGGTGCAACACGGCGCAGTCCACCAGTCCGAAGCGCTCCAGGGCTTCGTTGGCGATCCCGCGCATCACCTTCTCGGCCATGGCCGGGTAGGCGTCGTAGACAAGGTGGCCGACACGCCTGCCGAGGTTGTTATCGCGGACAACGCCGAGAAACACGTTGATGGCGCCCGCGCCGGGCGATTCGACCGCCGCGATCGCGTCATCGGGGCGGAGAACGTCTTCGGTCACGCGAATGAGCACGGCTTAGCCTCCCGAAACCGGCGGAATGAGGGCGAGGGTTGCACCGGCGGCTACGGGGTCGTTCTCGCGGGCATACTCCTCGTCCAGTGCGTAGAGCAACGTCGGCACGAACCGCTCGAGCTCCGGATGCACGCCGAGCAGCCGGTCGCGCACGGACCGGACCGTATCGCCGTCCCGGTATTCGAGTTCAAGCCGGCGCGTGCCCGCTTTCTCGGCGAGCGACGCGAAGAGGAGGATGGTTACGGTCACGCGGGCGATTGTAGCGGACCGGACGCCACTCAGAGTTGCGGGCGCGAGCCGATGGCGCTTGAATGCGCCCGTGAACGGTCAGCTTCCCACCGTGCGTCGGTTCGCTTCGACGGCGCTCGACCTG
>CAZQCR010000367.1:0-2889 GCA_964591745.1 uncultured Anaerolineaceae bacterium | reverse complement strand
CGGCCCGCGACCGCTGTGGGTCGCGACTTCGGGGGGCCGGGTGTGTGCCGGCCGGGGTGAGCGCGGTAAGGATGGTAAGCGGCCCGCGACCGCTGTGGGTCGCGACTACGGACGGCGAGGCGTGGCACTGAGCCTGGTGAGGTTGAGGATGAGGAGTTCGATGGGGAGGCCGTCCCCATCCCTGTCTCGGACTTCGCCGGCTTTGATGGTTCGGTCGCAATCGACGATGGCTTCGAAGGCGGCGCGGAGGCCTGGCGCGCCAACGAGGCGGGCGCGGCGAATCATGTTGTTGCGAAGGCCCTGGAACTTGCCGGCGTTGCCCATGGCGGCGCCAATCTCTTCGGGGTTGGCGCCACGTTCGACGAGTTCGACGACCTGGGCGAGCTGACGATAGCGACTGGCGAACATGCCGATGAGGGCCATGGATTCAGCGCCGTCGGCGACGAGCATTTCGAGGACATCGAGTGCGACCTTGAGGTTGCCATCCATGACGGCATCGGCGAGGGCGAAGCTGTTGGCGTGGCGACGGCCCGAGCAGATGCGGTAGACCTCATCGACGCCGGCCTCACGGCCCATGGTGTAGAGGGCGAGCTTTTCGATCTCTGCGACGATGACGCTGGTATCGGAGTGCCACCTCCCGGAATCGGGCGGATCTTCGATCTGCATGAGGGTGGCGATGAGGGTGGCCGGATCACCGATGCGCCGGATCTCCTCTTCGAAGGGTGACTCGATCTTGAAGGGGCCGTTGCGAAAGCGAATCCCGTGGGCCGCGGCCTCTTCGCGGATGAAGCGGATGAGCTCTTCGCCCTTGAGTTCGAGATGGCGCTCTTCCTTGACGCCGGGCAGGCCCTTGAGACGCTTAAGCATCGGGTTCCCTGGCGCGCGCTCGCTCAACTCGGAGTCGCGGAAGACGAGGATGGTGGTTGGGGGGAGGGATTCCTGGGCGATGGTATCGAAGAGGGGTTTGAAGCTATCGACGCTACGCGGGAGACGGCCGCCCTTCGGCTCGAAGCGATCGAGCAGGCCATCGACGATGACGAGGCGTTTGGGGGAGAGGAAGGGCGGCGTCATGGCGCCGGCGAGGATCTCCTCGGGCTTCACGGCCTGGCCGTCGAGTTCGACGAGGTTGGTGGTGAGCATGCCGCTACCGCCATCGGCCTCCTGTTTGAGTTCTTGAATTCGGCGGCGAATGGCGAGGCTATCGGCGCCGTGGAGGAGGACGATCATGGGGGATAGTGTAGTCGGAAGTCAGTAGTCAGTGGTCGGTGGGTGTGGGGCGGGTACTGGCAACTGACGACCGACTACTGGCTACTGGCTACTGGTCTAATGCGAGAGGAAGCAGGCCTGGATGGCGCGGGCTGTCGCGGGGTCACCGTGGAGGGTGCCGCACTCTTCGGCGGGAACTTCGCCGCGAATGAAGGCGACGAAGCCGGGGGTGGTGGTGACGAGGCGGAGGTCGGCGGACTCGGCGGCGCGACGGCGGGGATGGATGCGGCCGTCGCGGATCTCGAGGGTCCACGTGTTGCAATCGGAACAGTCGGAGATTTCGATGACCATGCTGGCAGCGAGGTCGCCGGCGCGTTCGGGGAGGAAGCTGAAGGTGGGGACGACGCGGACAGCAAAATCGGCCGGAACGTCTGTACGGGCCGACTGCGGATCGAATGGAGTGAGGTGCTCGCGGCCCCATTCGATGAGGGAGAGGAGGATGGGGCGGACGGCCCAGCCCTTCTCGGTGAGGGTGTATTCGACGCGGGGCGGGAGTTCGCGGAAGTACTCGCGATTGACGAGGCCGGCGCCTTCAAGGCGCTTGAGGCGATCGGAGAGGACGTTGGGGGACATGCCGGCGCAGTTTCCGAGGATATCGGAGTAGCGGTGGAGGCCAGCCATGAGGTCGCGGAGGATGAGGAGGGTCCAGCGGTCTCCGATGACGGAGAGGGACTGGGCGATGAGACAGGGCTGGGATTGGGGAGCCTTCCCTCCGGGTGATTCGGCCGCGGTGACCTCAATACCTGGAATAGTGGAAGACTTAGCCATTCGATAGCCCCAAAACTATTGACTTGATAGTTACGGGTGAGTAGACTGCGATTCGCTGGAACTACGAAAGTGATAGTACCAGCACTCACCGCTCGCAAGCGTAGCTGACGGCCGCGCGGCGAGTCAACCCGTAGGAGGGACACTGATGGCTGAGAACACTCTAATCGCCGACCCCGTCGCGCAGCCGGACCACATGCATCGCTGGCGGATCGAAGAGCCCAATGGGCCAACGAGCCACGGCGTCTGCAAGGTCTGTGGGACAACGAAGGCGTTCAAGAACTGGCTCGCGGAAGGTGACTTCATCACGAATGAAGAGCACCGCACCGCCGCCTGACCTTGGGCGATAGTCAACCAACAGAGAGGCCGCATCCGCGAGGGTGCGGCCTCTTTCGTTGTGGGCCTTGGCGCGAAGTGCGAGGTGGGTAGGCGCACCGCGCGGGCAGTCGCGGTGCGGTACTGTCCCGGGGGACGCGTGGCGAGCAGGCCGAAGGTGGACGAGCGGCCTGAGGTGACCGCTCCCTCGCGGTCGCGGTACTGTCCCAGGCGAGGGCGTGGCGAGCAGGCCGAAGGTGGACGAGCGGCCTGAGGTGACCGCTCCCTCGCGGTCGCGGTACTGTCCCGGGGACGGGCGTGGCGAACGGGTAGCGAACCGTCCGGGGTTTACCGCTCCCTGGCGGTCGCGGCTCTGTGGCGGGCGGGGGCGGAGCGGCTAAATGACGCCACGGGCGCGGAGGTCGGCGATGGCTTCGGGCGACATTTCGAGGAGCGACGCGAGGACGTCGTCGGTGTGTTCGCCGAGGGTGGGGGCGCGGCCGGGGACGACGCCGGGCGTACCGGTGAGACGAGGGACGATGC
>CAZQCR010000366.1:0-2892 GCA_964591745.1 uncultured Anaerolineaceae bacterium | reverse complement strand
GGCCGTTCGAGACGAGGTCGAGGGTGGAGATCCGCTCCGCGATGCGCGCCGGGGCGTTGTAGCCGGGGGGCATGAGGACGATCCCGTGGCCGAGGCGGATGTTCTTCGTCCGCTGGCTGGCGGCCGCCAGGAAGACCTCGGGCGCGGAGGAGTGGGAGTACTCCTCAAGGAAGTGGTGCTCCACCTCCCAGGCGTGGTCGATGCCGAGCTTGTCCGCGAGCTCTACCTGGGAGAGCGCGTCCTGGAAGAGCTTGAGCTCCTGGCCTTCGTCCCAGGGGCGAGGGAGCTGGTGTTCGTAGAAGATGCCGAATTTCATGGCGGGTGAACCTCCGTTGCCCGAGCACTGTAGCAGAACGCTTAGCCCGCCACGAAGGAGTTACGGCGAAGGAGGTCGAACCAGGGGCGAACCCGAAAAACGGAATGCGGGTGCGACTACTGATCGGGGTTTCGCGCCGTCACCATGGCGGTCTGTCACCGACCGGTTCGGGTTTTCGCCCTGACTCGTTCCTCCTCATAGCCGATAGGTTGGAGAGACGAGGTAGCGGGAACCGCGGCCACTACGGCCGGGCCCCATGCCGTCCCGCCCCTCTAAAGCGACGGAAGGAGCACCAACCTTATGAGCCTCTCTCTACCGGCGCCGCGCCGCCATCCCTGGCGGTCTGCCGCTATCCTCCTGGCGCTCGCCGCCATCATCTCAACACCTTGTTTGATGCTCATGGGAAGCGCCAAGGCCGTCACGACCGTGGATGTCCCTGGCGAGCTCGAGGTATCCATCGATACCGCGGCCAACAGTGTCGGCCCCGTGGTTGGGGGCGTCTTCACGCCCCTCACGACGCAGCCGGTCCTTACCCTGGGCGACGTGCTTGCCGTTGGCGACACGTTCGCGCTGGTCACCCCCACCGGCTGGTCGTTCGATACGTCGACCGGCGATGTCACCATGGGCGGCGGTGCGGGCTGCACGCTCAGCGCTCCCGTACGGACCGCCACGGCCATCACCTACACGGTCGAGACTTTGCCGTGCACGCCCGGCGACACGATCACCTGGTCGAACGTCGCGGTGCAGCCCGATAACGGCTTCACCTCCGCCGCGGGCGACCTCAGCTTCGTTTCGACGGTCTCCGGAGCGGACAACAGCAACGTCGGGACCCTCACCGGCCTCCCGGGCGAGGCGATCGTGTTGCATGTCCTCAGCGCGTCTACAGGCGGAGTCGCTGGCGGGGACATCGAAGTGACGGTTGCCGCTCGCGACCAGTTCGGGAACCAGGTCGCGTCGTATGCGGGCAGCAAGAACCTGACGTTCTCCGGCCCGGGCACATCGCCGCTCGGGGACGACCCAAGCCATTGAGGGCACGAACGTTGGCGTAAGCATGGCCGTGACGTTCGCCGCCGGGTTCTCTGCCCTCGAAGGGCTGCCCTGACGGCGTTCCTCGCCGAGTCGTTCTCGCTCGATGTGAGCGATGGCACCATCGACTCCTCCGGAGACGCATCGCACGACCTTGACCTGACGGTCGAGGCCGTCTCGGCGTCTCTCCTCGACGTCACGACGGATCCGGCGGGGGCGACGGGTGGGATCGCCTTCGCCACGCAGCCCGTTGTGACGGCGACCGACCCCTACGGCAACGTTCCGACCGGCGCGGCCACCATGCCGCCTGCGGCGGGGACGCCACCGGCGCCGACCGCTCCGGCGGGACCGACCACGCCGGGAAGCACACCGCCCCCGGCTGCGCCTTCGGGGACCCCGGTGGATCGGCCGCTGGAGCCGCCGGTTGGCCCGCCAGCCGGGCCTGACGCGCCCACGGCGGGGGCGACGCCAGCAGCGCCGAGCGCCGGAAGCGGGTTCGTCTCCAGCAACCCGGGAAGGCTCACGCTCATGCTGGTCATGGCGATGGCTCTTCTCGGGACGGGAGCTCTTGTCTTTGGACAGCGCCTCCCCCGGTAGCGCGGTATACAACGGTCTTCAGCATCGCCCCCGGCCTGGCAATTGGCGGGCCGGGGCCGATGCGCGTACCGCGCTGACACGAGAGCGCGTGATTCGTTAGCCTCGCACTAACCGTTGCCCGCGATCGTTCGGACTGACAGAATCACGGGCTACGCGGCTCCCGTGCCGCGGGCGAAAGAGGGTGACATGGGCGTCAACGTCGAACCAGGCATGTCTGGGCGGCTCACCGAAACCGCCAGGACGGCAGCGGCGAACGCCTTCGCGAAGGATGAAGATCCGCTGCGCTCTACCATCAAGGAGCCTGAATCCTCATGAGCCGTAAGGACGAGTCCCGCTTGAGCCGTCCCCCGCTGGAACGCGCTTCGCTCCGCCCGGTCGTCCGGGACGCCGTCTCCGCGTGGGGCGAAACCAGCGCCCTCCTGGACCCGCTCCGCCTGAGGATCTGGGACCTGGAGGGCCTCACCGTCACGCAGCTTCGCCTCCTCTTTCGCGTCGCCGAGCAGGAGGGCCTGAGTAACGCCGACCTGGCGGACCGGCTGCTCGTTACCCGGCCTTCCGTATCGGCCTTGCTCGATCGGCTGGAACGTGGCGGCTTTATCCGCCGCGAAGTCTCGCCGAACGACCGGCGAGGGATCAGCATCTGGCTGGAGGATCGCGGCTGGGCGGCGATCAACGTTATCCAACACGAGAGCGACGAGTATATGTCGCACATGATGGACGCCCTCTCCGACGATGAACTTGTCGAGCTTGCACGCGTCCTCGGGCGGCTGGTCGCCGTTGGCCGCGAGCGGCGCGCGCGCGACCTGGAAGCGGAGCGCCAGGCCCAGGCCTGAGTTTCCCTACCCCTCTTGCCCGATCGCGATGAGCCCCTGCGGGCCGGGTAGGCTGCTGCCGAAGTACCTACTATGAAGGTGCGCTTTGCCCTGTTTGCCGCGCTGCTGGCGGCGTTCGTC